>NZ_DASSRP010000025.1:0-2869 GCF_035701725.1 Bradyrhizobium sp. | reverse complement strand
CGTGGGTTCTGCGTGCCCCAAAGCCGCACTGCATTGGCGAAGGTGAAGTCGCGGAAATTGTCCTCGGTGATCAGGCCGTCCTCGACCAGCTCCCAGGCCTCGGGCAATGGGTCGCGCATGTCGATCACGTCGAAATGCCCGATATCGGAGCTGTAGATCGCGTTGAGCTGGGCCCCAAACGGGTTGGCGCGGCTGAAAGCGCAGGCGTTCATCCGGTCGTCGGCCTCGCAGCCGAAGTAGTAGGGCTTGGCGTAGAGGTCGATCCAATCCTGTTTGCGGGTGATCTTGCAGGCGGCGAAATCGTCGAGCTCGTCGCGGCCCCCGGTCAAATGCGCCTCGGGGTTCGGATAGCCGTCGCGCTCTCGCAACGCCTCGGCCATATCGTCATAGCCATGCTTGACAACCAGGTCCATCAGCAGCTTGCGATCGAGCCTTGCCGGATCCATACGTTCGAGCGCCTTGGCGTTGCGCCGCTCCCAATGTTCGATCAGATCACCAAATAGCTGCGCACCCCAGCCGGCGCCGCCTTCAAGAAAGGCGAAATTGAGCTGCGGGAAGCGACGGGTCACGCCGCCGAGGAAAATCGCCTTAGCGACGGCATGACCGGCGGCGGCGAAATGGCCAATGTGATTGTAGACAAAGTTGGTCGGCGATAGCCGCAATCCCTGGCTGCTACTGCCGCTGTGGAAGGTCGGCGCAATGCCGAGCTCGACGCACGTCGCCCAGACCGGATCGTAGTTATAGGGGCTGTCGATGCCGAGCACGTCGTACCACACCGTGAAGCGGCGCGACTCTTCATCCTCCGCCGCAGCGGAGGGGACCGGCCGCGGCAGGTTGCTGCCGAACATTCCGACCTTCGAGCCGAGCTGTTTCGTGACGAATTCGAGCTCCTCGATCGCCTCCTCCGGCGTGTGCATCGGAATGATCGCCGCCGGGGTCATGCGGTCGCTGAAAGCGCGGAAATAATCGGCTGAGACGATGTTGTAGGCACGGATCACGGCGCGCCGCGTCTCATCGTCCTTGATGCGAGGCAGCCCGAGCCCGGCCGTCGGATAGATGACGGCGAAGTCGGAGCCGATTTCGTCGAGGCGCTCGTAGAGCAGCTTCGGCATCATCGCAGTCGCGCGGTCGAGCGTGTTTTCGCCCTGGCGGTTCCAGAAATTGGGCTGCGCAATTCTTCGCTCGGTTCGCTCGGCCGGGGTCATCTTTAGTGCTTCGCCGCCGCCTCGCGGCGCGAGAAAGCCGTCGGCCGCCTTGTCGCCGCCGACCTTGCGCATCTTCTCGGCAAAGACCGGCGGAAACTCAACCCAATGTCCGTCACCGTCGACGATCGGATGCTTAACCTTGGCGTGGACCTGCGCCGGGCTCAAATGACCGTTGCCGCTCATAGCGTTCTCCCGAACCTGTTGCGAGCAAACCTCGTGTGAATTTGTCGATAAAAGCGTCGTTCCGCTTCGCTGCCGAGTCAACTGCAGCCTGATTTATTTTGGCAGTTCGCTGAGCAGCTCGGGCCTTTGCAGGCTTGGCCAAGATGGGCTGACAGATCCTGGCGCGGATGAAAACCCGCAGCGAACAATCGATACGGATGAAAACGAGCGCCGCGCCGCTCATAACGGCCGACAGTGCAGAAGAGGCAGAAGGTGACCCTCCCGCGATCCAACGCACCAACGTATCCGATCTCAAGGCCAAGCCTTGGCCGAGGTGGAGATCCCCGCGAGCCCGTGCTCATGATCTCTTCGGCATCGAGTGGCCTGTAGGACAAACAGGTTCCAGGGTGGCCGTTCTACTGTCACGCTCCCACCCGGGAACACATTGTTCACCCTGCCGCCCTGGTGTTGGGGGCAAGGCGGGGCCCACCTCGCGGCTGTCGTCGCCATCTCGGCCGCACGGGTCAACAGGATCATCCAAACGTTACCGCGCCGCACAAGGTTCGGCAAAGCGCTGCACCACGATCGGCACGCGTCGCACAAACCACCGGTTACGGCGCATCCCGGCCATTTGTTCGCTCCTTCGCGAGCTTGCGGCCATACGCTTTTTTTCGAGCTGATCAGCTGACGACAGCCGGCCCATCATCGGACAGGCCGGTCAGCTCAAGACTGAGCGCGCGCAGCCGGCGGCGCGCCTCGTCGTCATAGGCCTGGGAGTGAGCGCGGGCCTCCCGAAGCCCGTTAAAATAAAGACCGGTGCAGCCTGCTAGTGCGGGTGATATAGCAAGATTTAGGATCGCCTCAGCACCCGCTTCAACGGTGCTCACGGGGGTGACGCCGGCGCGGCGCACCATTGTCGTGTTCATGTAGGTGGCGGGATGCAGGCATGTTGCCGTCATACCGCTGCCGGGGAGTTCGGCGGCAAGATCGATCGTGAACATCACCTGCGCGAGCTTGCTTTGGCAGTAGGCCCGCGTCCCGCTGTAGCCGCGGGTCAGCATCGTATCGGCGAAGTCTATCGGATATTGCCCGGCCGACGAAACATTGACGATACGCGCCGGAGCGCTGGCCCGCAGCAGCGGCAGCAGCAACCACGTGAGCAGAAACCCAGCGAGGTAATTGACCGCGAACCGTAATTCGAACCCGTCCGCGCTTTCCTCACGGGCGCCGCCGGCAGTGCCGATTCCGGCATTGTTGATCAGGACGTCAAGGCGGCCGTTCGTGTCCAGCACCGTGGCGGCAAGGAGGCGCACCTCGGCCAGACTCGCCAGGTCAGCCTTGAAAAACGTCGCAGCACCCCCCGTCTTCTCGATCTCGGCGACGATCTGGTGACCTCTCTCGGCATTGCGGCCGTGCACCAGGACGCGCGCGCCCGGCCCGGCGAGCGTTTTGGCGACAAAGCGACCGACACCGTCGGTGGAGCCCGTGACAAGCACCGTTTT
>NZ_DASSRP010000024.1:0-6102 GCF_035701725.1 Bradyrhizobium sp. | reverse complement strand
GCCGCGACCATGGCGCCGAATCTGGCCGCGACGATTTTCGCAGCACAAGTCGGTGATCACGAACGTTCGGCGGGTCCCTGGCACGCGGAATGGCCGACATTGCCTACATTGCTGCTGGTCACGTCCGGCGCGCTTGCCGCGACCGTCGATATTGCCGAGGGGCTCGAGGTGGATACTGCGCGCATGCGGATCAACCTCGATGCGACCGGCGGGCTGATCATGGCCGAAGCCGTCGCGTTCGCGCTCGCCGAGACGGTCGGCAAGCAGCAAGCGCATCACCTGATCCAAGCCGCCAGCAAGAAGGCGGTTGCTGAAAAGCGAAGCTTGCGCGCGGTACTGGAGCAAGACCCGAGCGTCACCGCGCATCTCGATGCCCAGAGAATCGCGCAGCTCATGCAGCCGATGGCCTATCAGGGCGTCTCGCAAACTCTGATCGACCGCCTGCTCGCCTCACTCGATGACAAACAAGTCGACTGACAAGAAGACTGGAGAAAATTCCATGCCGATGATCGATGCCGATGGATGCATGCTCAACGTTTCGGTCGAGGGCCGCGATAGCGGGCCCACTTTGATGCTGTCGAATTCGCTCGGCACGACGATGGCGATGTGGGAGCCGCAGATGAAGGCGCTCACGCAGGTGTTCCGCGTGATCCGCTATGACCGGCGCGGCCACGGTAAATCAGGCGTGCCGCCTGGCCCCTATTCGATAGAGCGCCTGGGCCGCGACGTCATCGCGATCCTCGATGATCTCAACATCCAGAAGACGCACTGGTGCGGCCTGTCGATCGGCGGCATGGTCGGACAATGGCTGGGGGCCAATGCGCCGGAGCGATTCAACAAGATCATTCTCGCCAACACATCGAGCTATTTCCCCGATCCGACCAACTGGCAGAACCGCATCAAGCTGATCAAGGAAGGCGGCATCGCCGCGATTGCGGACACGGTGATCTCGAGCTGGCTCACCGCCGACTTCCGCGAGCGCGAGCCGCAGGCGACACAAAATCTCAAGGCCATGCTGCTCGCAACGCCTGTCGCCGGCTATCTCGCTTGCGCCGAGACGCTCTCAACACTCGATCAGCGCGGGTTGCTGCCGAAGATCAAGAGCTCGACACTGGTGATTGCCGGCCGCCACGATACATCGACGCCAGTCGCGGCCAACGAATTCATACGCAGCAATATTCCGGGCGCCTCGATGACCATTCTGGATGCGGCGCACATTTCAAACCTCGAACAGCCGCATGCGTTTACGGACGCGGTGATCGGTTTCCTGACGCAGAAATAATCTCATTGGCCATTCCGGGGCGATGCGAGGCGTCGAACCCGGAATCTCGAGATTTCCCGATGCGCGATTGCGCATCTGAGGTCCGGTGCTAATGCACCATCCCGGATTGACGGAGGCTCAATCATGAACGATGAGAAACGCCACGACAGCGGCATGGCGCAGCGCCGCAAGGTGCTGGGTGACGCCTGGGTCGACAAATCGATCACGGGCAAGAATTCGTTCAATGCCGACTTCATCGACCTGATCACCCGCTATGCCTGGGGCGAGATCTGGACGCGGCCGCATTTCGATCACCGCACGCGGCGCGTACTGGTGATCGGCACCATGGTAGCGCTCGGCCAGTGGGACGAATTTCGATTGCATGTCCGTGCCGCCCTCGCTGAGGGCGGCTTCACGCCTGATGATATCAAGGAGATCCTGCTTCAGCAGGCAATCTATTGCGGCGTGCCCGCCGCCAATCACGCAATGAAGGAGGCTTCAGCTATTGTAGCTGAGCTCGGTCTGCTCAAGAGCTGACTCAGCCGGCACCTCAGCCGCCGGCGTCCGCGCAGGCGTATCGAACAGCATCACGATGCCGGTGCCGATCATCACGAGCAACTCGGATGCATGCAGCCGAAGCGCCTGGATCTCGCCGACCTGGGACGCCATCAGCATGCTTGCAAAGCTCATCACGCTGCCGATTGTGAGCGCGATCGCGAGCGCTTCCCCGCCGCCGCTTTGCCGGCGAATGAGACCGCGCACGAACAGAAGGAGAAACAGCGCAAAGAATGCGACCACCGTCAGCCGGCCCAGCGCCAGCAGCCAGCCAAAACGCACCGCCGTCATGGTCGGCAGCTGCAGATGGTCGGTGACGTAGAGCGCAATCGAAACGCTCGGCCGCTCGAAAAGGCCGCGCACCGGCGACACGATGATCTGCCAGGCGATCGCGGCCCAAGTCGGAATGAAATAGCCGGCGAGAACAACGCCGCTGATGGAACTGATACGCCAGTTTGTCGACATGTCGCTTCCCGTTTTCCGCGCGCCTTTTGACGCCTCGCTTGGTTCGGGAAGTAACGCCGTTAAACTGCGATCGGCAATTTAAACCCTTTGTTTACCTTAACCCGGCCGCGCCTCGAGCGCGGCCGGGCCATTACGATCAGAGGCGCCTCACACCGCGCCGTGCGCCTCGACATAGAGCGCGTAAAGCGAGTGGCAGCTCGCCATGAACAGGCGGTTCTTTTTGGGACCGCCAAAGGCCAGATTGGGACAGCGCTCGGGGAGACGGATGAAGCCGATCGCCTTGCCCTCGGGGTTGAACACCTTCACGCCGTCGAGTTCTTCGCCCTTGCTGTTGGGGGCGCCGGTAGAGCCCCAGCCGCACCACAGATTGCCCTCGGTATCGACCCGCATTCCGTCCAGGGCTGTCGCGCCGCCGTCGATGAATTTGGTCTTGTTCGAGAGCGAGCCGTCGGCGGCGACATCGAACGACCAGACCAGCCGGTTCGGCTGCGCCCGCGACTCGATGATGTAGAGCTTCTTTTCATCCGGCGAGAAGCAGAGTCCGTTGGGACCCGCGAGCTCGGCGGTGACCAGGTTGAGTTTCCCGTCGGGCGAGATCCGATAGACCGAATGCGGCAATTCGGGCGTTGCCTTGTCGCCTTCCCAATCGCCGCCGATGCCGAACGGCGGGTCGGTGAACCAGATCGAGCCATCGGATTTGCAAACGATGTCGTTCGGCGAGTTGAGACGCTTGCCGTTGTAGCTGTCGGCGAGCACGGTGATCTTGCCGTCATATTCGGTGCGCGTGACGCGACGCGTCAGATGTTCGCAGGTGATCAGCCGACCCTGGCGATCGCGCGCATTGCCATTGGCGAAATTCGACGGCTGGCGAAACACGCCCCAGTTTCCGGTGGACTGATCGTAGCGCATGATGCGGTTGTTCGGGATGTCGCTGACGAGCAGTTAATTGCCGTCGCCGAACCAGACCGGCCCCTCTGCCCAGCGCATGCCGGTCGCCACCTGCTCGAGGGTGCTGGAGAAGATCCGGATTTTTGCAAAGCTCGGATCGAGGATTTCAACCGACGTGTCGGGATAGCGCTGGTTGGGCTTGAACTCGAACGATTGGGCGTTGGCGCTCTTTGCAGCTGCCAGCGTCGCGGCGGCCGCGCCTGCGCTCGCGATTACATCCCGGCGGGTGAGAGTCATTCGGCTTCCTCCTGAGGTCACGCGGTCGTTGCGCTCGGAAGGAAGGCCATGCGCCCGTCCACTTAACGCCGCCGCTTGGGAGGGGGAACCTAGTTGAGGTTCCGCAACAGGTCCAGCCGGCGGGAATGTCCGGATTCAAGGAGGTGGCACGGCGCGAATTCTGCCGCGAACTCTTGGATCGGCGCATCGGAATGCCGACTATTGCAGTGCAAACATGCGAGCCGCCAATATTTCAAAAAGAAAGGTCTCGACGTTTCCGTCGAGACCTTCCTTCAGAGACCACTCAGAGGTTCTATCTCACGGACGTACGTCCGGATCGATTGAACCAACGCTCAGCGATCCTGGTCCTGGCCCGGCCGCCGCTGACCCTGGCGGTTCGGATCCTGTTGCTGCTGCCCGGGCTTCTGACCGCCGCCCTGCTGCTGACCGGGCTTCTGTCCGGGATTCTGGTTTTGCTGGCCGGGATTCTGGTTCTGATTGGACATTGCGATCTCCTTTTTAAGTCGCAAGGAGGATAACTGCGGAACCCGGGCCGGGTTGCACGGAACCATCAAATGGCGGCGCATATGTCAGAAGTTCCCAGCGCCCAACATGAAAACTTCCTTTGCACAAGGCCTTAAGTCGCGTCCAAGCGCTGTTGCCGCCTCAGGTTCCCGCTGTTAGAAAACCTCATGACGCGACGTCTGGCTGCCGGGGCCTTCGCTGTGTCAGAAGTACAAAACGCCATTTTTCGAAAGCGGAAACCGGATTCCGCTTTGCCGGAAAATGCGCCAACGGTCGGCAGCGGATGGATTATTTCGCCCAGCAATTGATCAACGGCATCGTCCTCGGCTCAATCTACGGCCTGATCGCCATCGGCTACACCATGGTCTATGGCATCGTCGGCATGATCAATTTCGCCCATGGCGATATTTTCATGATCGGCGGTTTTATCGCCCTGATCACCTTCCTGATCCTGGTCTCGTTCGGGCTGACCGCAATACCGTTGATCCTGCTGATCGTGCTTCTGGTGTCGATGGCGATTACCGCACTTTACGGATGGACGGTCGAGCGCATCGCCTATCGCCCGCTGCGGCATTCCTTCCGCCTTGCACCGATGCTGTCGGCAATCGGCATGTCGTTCGTGTTGATCAACTACTCGCAGATCAGCCAGGGCGCGCGCGTCAAGCCGATACCGCCGGTCATCACCGGCGGCTACAGCCTGCTCGAGAGCGAAGGCTTTGTGGTCCGTCTCTCCAATGCGCAGATCATCGTCGTCGTCAGCACGATCGTGCTGCTGGCGATCTTCACCTGGCTGGTGTCCCGCACCCGGCTTGGGCGCGACATGCGCGCCTGCGAGCAGGATCAGACCATGGCGGCGCTTCTGGGCGTCGACGTCGACCGCACCATCTCCATGACCTTCGTCATCGGTGCAGCCCTCGCCGCGGTCGCCGGCATGATGTACCTGCTCTATTATGGGCTCGTCGATTTCTTTATGGGCTTTATCGCCGGCATCAAGGCCTTCACGGCCGCGGTTCTTGGCGGCATCGGCTCGCTGCCCGGCGCGATGCTCGGCGGACTTTTGATCGGCCTGATCGAAACCATGTGGTCGGCATATTTCTCGGTCGAATATAAAGACGTTGCCGCCTTCTCGATCCTGATCGTGGTACTGATCTTCCTGCCGACCGGCCTGCTCGGCCGTCCCGAAGTCGAAAAAGTCTAAGGGATATCGCGTGACGGCTGCCTCGACCGATTTCACGCAAGCCTCACGCCGGGAAGGCGTCATCTTCATCCTCAAGAAAGCTTTCATCAGCGCTCTCGTCGCCCTCGTCCTGTTCTCGCTGATGATCGGCATCCGTACCGAGGCTGGTCCCACGGGCCAGTTGATCTACTGGACGCGGTTCGACGATCTCGCTTCCATTGTCGCGATTGTCTTCGTCGGCAGCATCGCCGTCGAACTGTTGCGCCAGTGGTGGGGACCGGTCGGAGCGGCGCGGACGCTGCCGCCGGTCGCGCAACGTGCGCTTGGCATAGCCGGGCGCGCGCTTCCGCCACTGCTTCTGATCGCCGCGCTCGCCGTGCCCATCGTCTTCTACGACCAGCGCTACGTCATCGACACCGGCATCCAGGTCCTCACCTACGTCATGCTCGGTTGGGGACTGAACGTCGTGGTCGGCCTCGCCGGCTTGCTCGACCTCGGTTACGTCGCCTTCTACGCGGTTGGCGCTTATTCCTACGCGCTGCTCGCCACCAATTTCGGGCTGTCGTTCTGGATCTGCCTGCCGCTCGCCGGCATTCTGGCGGCGCTCTGGGGCGTCATGCTCGGCTTTCCGGTCTTGCGGCTGCGCGGCGACTATCTTGCGATCGTGACGCTCGCATTCGGCGAGATCATCCGCCTCGTCATCATCAACTGGCAGAGCCTGACCGGCGGTCCGAACGGCATTTCTCCGATCCCGCGGCCAACGCTGTTCGGCATTCCGCTCACGGCCGGTGAAGACGGCCTTGCGGCCCGGCTTGGCTTCGAATTCTCGCCGACCCAGCGCATCGTGTTTCTGTTCTACCTGATCCTCGCGCTCGCGCTTTTGACCAATTGGGTGACCATCCGCCTGCGGCGGTTGCCGATCGGCCGTGCCTGGGAAGCCTTGCGCGAGGATGAA
>NZ_DASSRP010000023.1:0-52060 GCF_035701725.1 Bradyrhizobium sp. | reverse complement strand
GATCGTGAGCCCGAGATAGTCCGCGATGTCCTGACGCGACATCGGCAACTCGATCGACGCGCTGCTGGTGTTACGGCCTGCCATCTCGAGCAGGAAGCCGGCCACGCGCTCTTCGGCGCTCTTGATGAGTGCCAGCGAGTGTTCCTGGACGCGCTGGAGTTCGCGCACCGTCAGCATCCAAAGCTGACGGGCCAAGCTCTTTTCGTGCTCCGCGCGCGCCATCACGGCGCTGCGCTTGGCAACCAGGATCTGGGCATCGCAGATCGCCTCGGCCGACGAGAGGTGCAGGTCACCGGCTTCCACGCCGAAAATATCGCCGGGCAGATAGAAGGCGCTGATCTGCCGCCGACCATCATCGAGCATGCGGTAGGTACGCACCGCGCCGGAAACGACCTGATAGAGATACTCGGCAGGCTCGTGTTCGCCATAGATTTCGTTGTTGCGCGCAAAGCGCATCGGGGCCGCCATCAGGCCAAGCGGGCCATCGGCCAAGGGAGCCTGGACAACCGAGCGGGCGCTGATCGTTGACTTGGCGGTTGCGACGACGGTGAGCATGGCAGAACTCCGGTTTCGTTGATGGCCGGAAGTTCGCCGATTTCCCGCGATTTCGAAATTCGGGTCGTCCCCCTAAGTATAAGAACGGAGGGCTCCGTATAAATACGGAGCTTCCCATCGTTGAGGAGGATCAAAGCGGACGGGTTGCGATCGGTGAACAATGGAAATTATCAGCTATTTGGCGAAACCGGCCGTCATGAAGAAACTTGCTTCAATTTTATCTCGCCTTTTCGACAATTCGCGATGGCACGACATCGAGACGGCTCCGGTCGATCGCGAACTCGAGCTCGCCACCATCGACGGAGAAATTCGTCCGGTCGGCGGCTTCTGTCTTCGGCATGGTGACGACTGGTTCGATGCGGAAACCTTGAGACCGATCGAAGTGTCCGCGACCCACTGGCGGTTTCGCTGGCCTGTGATTTTCCCGGTCAGCTGTTGCTAGGACGTCCGATGCGCGCGCCGATCCGCGGGGCGATAGTCTATCTCATGAAACGGCCGGGAAAGCCGGGCCAGCGGCGGATCGACTGGACGCTCGTGCTCGCCTGGGCTGGGGTCGCAATCGCATTATGGATCATCGCGCTGGTGGTGATTCTTCGCTGACCAGCGGCGCCAAGTCCCTCATCTCTTCGTCTCGACCGGCTCATCATCCGCGATCGCGCGCCACGCGGCACCGTCCAGATCGTCATACTGGCCATTCTTCAACGACCAGAGAAAGCCGGCCAAGCCCGCACCGCCGAGCAGGATCGCCAGCGGAACCAGAATTACCATGACCTCCATCACAGTTCTCCTTTGGCGCGGATACGCGCCCGCAGCGCATTGAGGATGACCAGCACGGACGAACCGGACATCGCCGCGGCCGCAATCAACGGTGTCGCCAGTCCGGCAATCGCGATCGGAACGGCAAGCGCATTATAGATCACCGCGAACCAGAGGTTCTGCCGCATCAGGTGCAGCGCGTTGCGGGAAATTTCGATTGCGGCCAGTATCGGCGCAAGCTGCTCCCCAAGGAATACGGCGTCGGCAACCGCCTGGCTCATATGTGTTGCCGAGATCGGGGAAATCGAGGCGTAGGCCGCCGCCAAAGCCGGCGCATCGTTCAGGCCGTCGCCGACCATCAGCACCTTGAAGCCGCTGCGCTTGAGTTCGTCGATCCGCGCGATCTTGTCGACCGGCGTTACCTCGGCACGCCATTCACAGATGCCGAGTGTTTCCGCCGCTGCGCGCACCGCCGGCTCGCGGTCGCCGGACACGACTTCGACGCTGATCCCCCGCTGTCGAAGCGATGCGACGACGTCGACGGCATCCGGACGCAAGCGCTGTCTCACCGCGAACACATAACAAGACGCGCCGTACCGGAATGCAACAACCGAAGCTTCCGGATCACGGCTCAAAATCACGTTCGCCGCTTCCTCGGCGCCACAATAAGACGGCCGCCCCAGCCGGACCTCCAGATCGCCGAGCGAGCCGTGCACGCCCTGTCCCGGCTCTTCCTCCATTCCGCCAAGCGGCGATGTTGCTTTCGCCGCCCGCGCCACGGCCGCCGCCACCGGGTGCCGGCTTGAGAGCGCGACGCGGCCGGCGAGCGCGAAAATATCCGCAGGAATCGCCTCGGCGTTGGTGACATCGAGTTCCGGAAGCGTCAGCGTGCCGGTCTTGTCGAAAATGACGTGATCGACTTCCGCGAGGCGCTCGATCGCGTCACCTGAATTGAGCAGAACGCCGGAGCCGAACAGCGACCCCGAGGCCACCGTCTGCACGGCCGGAATGGCGAGGCCGAGCGCGCACGGACAGGTGATGATCAGCACGGCGATGGCGGTTATCACCGCCTCGTGCAAGCTTGCGCCCGCGATCAGCCACCCGATCATCGTCAACAGCGCCGCGGCATGAACGACCGGCGCATAGAGCCGCGAGGCTCTCTCGGCCAGCCGCAGATAGCGGGACCGCGACTGCAGGGCGTTTTCGAGCAAGCGGGAAATTTCCGAGAGCAGCGTGGCCTCCGAGGCCGCTGACACCCGCACCCGCAATACGCCTGTCCTCACGAGCGTACCGGCATAGACCGGACTTCCCGCGGCAACGGTCTTCGGCAGCGTTTCCCCCGTGATCAGGCTTTGATCGATCTCGGATCGTCCGCTGATGACATTTCCGTCGACGGCCGATCGCTCGCCCGGTCGCAGCAGGACGATGTCGCCCGGCTGGATCGCGGCGACGGGGACTGTGACGATCTCCTCGCCATCGACGAATTTCGTCGCGGTTTCCGCCTTCAGCGCCGCCAGATTGCCGGCGAAAGCGCGGGTCTTTCGCCGCATGTTCTGGTCGAGGTACCGGCCCGCAAGCAGAAATGCGATCAACATGATCGCCGCGTCGAAATAGGCGTGCTCGGCGTGGGTGGCGGTTTCAAACAGCGACATCGCCAGCGCCAGCGCGATGCCGATGCTGATCGGCACGTCCATGTTGACGCTGCGCGCGCGCAAGGCTGTCATGGCCGAAGCAAAGAAGGGCTGAGCCGAATAGGCGGCGGCCGGCAATACGATCAGGGCGGAAAGCCAGTGAAAGAAATCGCGCTGCTCGGGCAACATGTCGCCGCCGACGGCCGACCAGACCGGAATCGACAGCATCATCACGTTCATCGCGGCAAATGCCGCAACCCCGAGACGGCGCAGCAGCGAGCCGGCCTGCTCTGCCTCACGCGTCTCGCTGGAAGCCCGTTCGAACGGGTAGGCCCTGTAACCAAGCTCGGTGAGACGAGCGACGATTGTGGTCGGGTCGACCGCTCCCGCCTTCCACTCCAGCGCCAGACGACGATCGGTCAGGTTGACGCGCGCCGAGGTCACATCCGGAATCTTCAACAGGTTACGTTCGATCTTGGCCATGCAGCCCGCGCAGTTGATTCCGTCAACCGCAAGGTCGAGGCGCACGAGGCCTTCACCTGTGCTCCTCAAGTAATGCGAAAAATCGAGTGCCGTTTGCATGATGGTGGCCGGTCAGTTCAGGACAATGCGATTGTGGGACAGGAACAGCCGCTTGCCGCCTCCGTTGGCTTCGATCACGAGGTCCCACTGGCCTGGCGCAACGCCTTGCGCGGTGCCGCGATAGCCTCCGTCCCCGCTCTCGACGACCTTCAGCGGCTGGTCGATGCGGCGGTCGGTCGGCCGTTCGAGGTAGCCTGAGAAAATCAGACCGCTCAACGGCGCTCCGCTTGCGTCGGTGACGTGAAGCGTCACTGTCGCACGGCCGTCAGGCTGACGCTCGACATGGGCGTCGACATTCCAGCGTCGCGCGTCCTGCTCGTGCGCGGCCTGGATTTCCTTCTGATAGGCGAGACTGGCGCCGTAGGCGCTGTCGACCTCCGTACCGGGCAAAGTAGCGATGGCAAAACGCATCATCACCATGTTGACGCTGATGACGACCATGAAGAAAGACACGGTCACGATCAGAACAAATCGTCCGGTGATCGGCTTTGCGGTGGTTTGGCGGGAAGTCATGGCAGTTTCCTTCAGGGTGTCACGAAATGGTCGGTCGCCGAAGTCACTTCGCCCAGTCCGATATCGGTGACGCGAAACTTCACTGGGATGGTCTTGTCGGCTTTCTCGTCAAAGGGAGCCGTGACCAGCACGCGCAGTTCGGTGGTTGAATCGCGGCCGAGAACGATCATCGGCCGGTCCGGCGTCACCGAATCGGCGCCGACGACGTGGACTTGCGCATTGGGGGGGCCGTCGATGTCGACGGCGATTACGCGGTCGAAGCCCCGCTTGTTGAGAAAGCGAAGCGTATAGCCGTTTCGGATCGAACCGTCACTGAGGCGGACTGCAACCGGGTTGCGGTCGTGCAGCACGTTGAGGTCGAGCAGAGATCTCGTGATCAGCGCGTAAAGCATCAGCGAACAGACGCCGACTATGACCGAGGCATAGACGACGGTGCGGGCGCGCACCGGTTTGAAGATCTCGCTCTTGCCGGCGATCCTCCGCTGAACGTTGATGTCGTTGTCATAGCCGATCAGGCGCGCCGGGCGGCCGATCTTCTTCATGACGGTATCGCAGGCGTCGATACAGAGGCCGCACTGGATGCAGCCAAGTTGAGCGCCGTCGCGAATGTCGATGCCGGTCGGGCAGACCGCCACGCATTGATTGCAGTCGATGCAGTCGCCGACTTTCTCGCCGAGCGCCCGCAGATCGAATGCCTTCTTGACGGAGCAGCGGCGCTCGCCGCGGTCATACTTGTAGGTGACGTTCAGCGCCCATTCGTCGGTCAAGGCGGCCTGAATCCGCGGCCATGGGCACATATAGACGCAGACCTGCTCGCGCATGTAGCCCGCAAGAACATAGGTGCTCGCCGTCAGGATGCCGATCCAGACATAGGCGACGGCCGGCGCCTGAAAGGTCGCGAGGTCTTTCACCAAAGTCGGCGCGTCGGAGAAGTACAAGACCCAGGCACCGCCGGTCCACCACGCGATCCCCAGCCAGATGGCATGCTTGAGAACGCGCCGCGCCAGCCGACCGGCCGTCAACGGCGCCGCGTCTGATTTGATGCGCTCACGGCGGTCGCCTTCGGTCCAGCGTTCGACCGCATAAAAGAGATCGGTCCAGACCGTCTGGGGGCAGAGATAGCCGCACCAGATTCGCCCGCCCAGCGCGTTCATGAGAAACAGCGCGAGCGCGGCGAGGATCAAGAGGCCCGTGAAGTAATAGATTTCCTGGGGCCACAGCTCGATGAAGAAGAAGTAAAATCGCCGGTTGGGAAAGTCGACCAGCACGGCCTGATCGGGGGCACCGAGCCCCCGGTTCCAGCGCACGAAGGGCAGCAAATAGTAGATGCCGAGGCAAAATGCCATCAGCCCCCATTTGATCCTGCGAAACGTGCCTGAAACGCTCTGCGGGTAGACCTTCTTGCGGGCCACGTAGAGCGGCCCATCCTCGTCAACTTGCAGATCCAACGGCGACACGGGTTTGTTCATCGCAGAAAACTCTCGATTTTCACGATGAACCTACCCGCGGCAGGTGCCGCTGCCCTTGACGTACATCAAGCGGCGGGGGCCCTTGAAAGAGCCTATTTTCCGCCGCCGAGCGAATGCACGTACACCGTCAGAGTCTTGATCGTAACGGGGTCCAGACGGCCGACCCAGGCCGGCATGACACCGGCGCGGCCATTGGTGATGGTTTCCACAATGCTCGCCTGATCCGACCCATAGAGCCAGATCTGGTCGGTGAGATTTGGCGCTCCCATCTCCTGGTTGCCCTTGCCTGCGTCGCCATGGCAGGCGGCGCAATTGTCGGCGAAGATCTTCTTGCCCGCCGCAGCGTTGAAGCCGGGTTCGGTCGACAGCCCCGACAAGGAGCGAACGTAGTTCGCGACGGTGACGATTTCTTCCGGTTTCAGGATTCCATCGCGCCCGAACGCGAGCATCTGGCCCTCGTGCGCCTTCGGATTGCCCGAGCGCGCACCGAACTGAATTGTCTGGCTGATCTGCTCCAGCGAGCCGCCCCACAGCCAATCGTCGTCGTTGAGATTGGGATAGCCCTTGGCGCCTGCTGCGCCCGTGCCGTGACATGGCGCACAATTGTCGGCAAAGACGGTCTTGCCACGCGCCCGCGCCAGCGAAAGCAAGTTCGGATCTTTTTCGATGTCGGCGAGGGAAGCGCCCGCAAGCACCTTCATCTTGTCGCCGCGAATAGCCTCGAGTTCGGCGAGATCCTTGGTGACCGCTGCACGGTTGGTGTAGTGCAATATGCCGGCGGTATATCCGCTCACCAGCGGCCAGGCCGGATAGACCACCCAATAGGCCACCGCCCAAAGGATCGTGGCGTAGAATGTCAACACCCACCAGCGCGGCAGCGGCGTGTTGAGTTCCTTGATACCGTCCCACTCGTGACCGGTGGTCGAGCGGCCGGAAACACTGTCGATATCGTGATGGTCACTCATGGTGTGTCAGTCCTCCTGCAACGGCATTTTGGCCGCAGCATCGAAAAGCGCCTTGTTGCGAGGACGCAGCGCGTAAACAACGATGGCGATGAAAATCGCGACAAATACCGGGGTCCAGAAAGTTAGAACGAATTCCGACGCCAGATTCTGGATAGAAACGATCGCTTTCACGTCGCACCTCTTCAGCGCAGGTTGGCTTTTTCGTCGTAGAGCTTGAAATCGACCAGCGTTCCCAGCATCTGGAGATACGCGATCAAGGCATCGAGCTCGGTCGGATTGCCGGTCTTGCCGTCGAAGTTTCGAACGACAGCATTCGGATAGCGCTTTTGAAATGCGTCAGCGCCGGCATTGTCCGGATCCGCCTGTGCCAGCAGGTCCGCTTTGGCGTTTGCGATTTGCTCGTCGGTGTAGGGAACGCCGACGGCACGGCTGGTGCGAAGATGTGCGGCGATATCATCGACGCTGATTTCAGTCGCAGCCAATACAGGATATCCGGGCATGACCGATTGCGGCACGATCGCTCTCGGATCGGTCAAGTGACGGACGTGCCAATCGTCGGAATATTTGGCGCCGACGCGAGCAAGATCCGGACCGGTGCGCTTCGATCCCCATTGGAACGGATGATCGTACATGCTTTCCGCCGCCAGCGAGTAGTGACCGTAACGCTCGACCTCGTCACGCAGCGGCCGGATCATCTGGGAATGACAGAGATAGCACCCTTCCCGGACGTAGATGTTCCGTCCGGTCAATTCCAGCGGGGTATATGGACGAATCCCGTCGACCACCTCGATCGTGCTCTTGAGATAGAACAGCGGCGTGATTTCAACCAGACCGCCGACAGCGATGACCGCGAGAATGCCCGCAACCAGAATGATCGAGTTCTTTTCGAAGATCTTGTGTCTATTCCAAAAGGACATGGGAGAACCTATTCGGCTGGCTGGAGCAGGCCGGTGGTCTGCGCTTCTTCGGCTTCACCGGCGTTGACTGTCATCCAGAGATTGAAGGCCATGATCAGTGCGCCGATCAGGAACAGGGCTCCGCCGGCGGCGCGGATCATGTAGAACGGGTGCATAGCCTCGACGGACTCGATGAAGGAGTATTCGAGGAAGCCCAGCGAGGTGTAAGCGCGCCACATCAGGCCCTGCAGAATTCCCGACACCCACATCGCCGAGATGTAGAGGACGATGCCGATGGTCGAAATCCAGAAGTGCCAGTTGACGAGCTTGAGGCTGTAAAGGCCCTTCCGGTTCCAGAGCCAGGGCACCAGACAATACAGGGCGCCGAATGAAACGAAGCCGACCCAGCCGAGCGCGCCGGAGTGAACGTGACCGATGGTCCAATCCGTATAGTGGCTGAGCGAGTTGACGACCTTGATCGACATCATCGGCCCTTCGAAGGTCGACATGCCGTAAAAGGCGACCGAGACCACCATCATCCGCAGCACCGGATCAGTGCGCAGCTTGTCCCAGGCGCCCGACAGCGTCATCAGGCCGTTGATCATGCCACCCCACGACGGCATCCAGAGCATGATGGAGAAGGTCATGCCGAGTGTCTGCGCCCAGTCGGGCAGCGCGGTGTAATGCAGATGATGCTGGCCTGCCCAGATATAGAGGAAGATCAGCGCCCAAAAGTGAACGATCGAGAGGCGGTAGGAGTAGATCGGCCGTTCGGCGCGCTTCGGAATGAAGTAGTACATGATCGCGAGGAAGCCCGCGGTCAGGAAGAACCCGACGGCATTGTGCCCGTACCACCATTGGAACATGGCATCCTGCACGCCGCCCCAGGCGATGTAGGATTTCGAGCCGAGCAGCGACACCGGCAACGCCGGGTTATTGCCAAGATGAAGCACGGCGATGGTGACGATGAAGGCCAGGTAGAACCAGTTCGCCACAAAGATATGCGGCTCCTTGCGCTTGAACAGCGTCGCCAGAAACACCAGCAGGTAAGCGACCCAGACGATCGTTAGCCAGAGATCCGCGTACCATTCGGGCTCGGCGTATTCCTTGGACTGGGTAACACCGAGCAAATAGCCGGTACCGGCGATCACGATGAAGAAATTGTAGCCGAGCACGACGAACCAGGGTGCAAGGTCACCCGCGAGCCGCGTCCGGCAGCTCTTCTGCACAACATAGAAAGACGTTGCGATCAGAACGTTGCCGCCGAAGGCGAAGATCACCGCCGACGTATGCAGCGGCCGCAAGCGCCCGAACGTGGTCCAGGGCAGATCGAGATTCAGCGCCGGCCACGCCAATTGCGAGGCGATGATCAGCCCGACGAGGAATCCGGCAATGCCCCAAAACATGGCCGCGACCGAAGCGAATTTGATCGGACCTAGATTGTAGTTGGGGCGACCGTTGATCTCTTGCGCAGGAAGCTCGGCCGGTCGGCTGTAATACCTGTTGAGAATCATGAAGCCGGCGGCCAGGCTCGCGATAGAGCCAAGCGAGGCGTGGAACGCGAACGGCGCGTCGTGCGCAAGCGCGGCACCGACAAGACAGGCAAAAGCCAGCACGATAAAGAGCGGAAATAGAATCGCTTCGCCGATTGTCATGGATTTCGAAGCGGTGGACGTCTGCGGCATGGCGCAACTTCCTTCGACATGAGAATGCTGATTAAGGATACCCGCGCGGACACCGCGCGGTTTGATCGAGATCAAGAGAGAGTGACTGGGAAGCCAAGAACGCGTGGCGTTCCCTGCTGGCGCACTTGTTGCGCAAGCTCGCGCAGCAATGGCTCGTTGGGGCAGTATTTTGACGGGGTCGCCATCCGCTTGTGCCTGATGTCCCTGGCGCATCGCGCTCGCGAGGAGCATCGGCTGCATGCCAGACGCAAATCCCGCAGCTCGGCTGGGTGAGAGGCGGCAAGCTTTTCTGCGGAAAGCCCCTCATAAGCGAGGCGCCTGTCGAGCAAATCCAGAAATTCGGGCGGACGGAACATCAGTGCGACCAGCTCGGCCGACGACAGGTTCAAATCATGCGCGACGATCTCGATTTCACGGGGATCGATCCGACCAAGCTCCCACCATCGGGACACAGCGGATTTTGCACGATTGAGAAGATTTCCGAGCAGCGAGTTTCCGGATCGGTCAATTGATTGCGCCAATGTCGTTTTCCCCATTTCGGAACCCGCTTAGTTCCATGAAGGGAATTCTTCGTTGATCTGGATCAAACCGCCCGGCTGAATTGCGCGGATTGCGGCCGCCGGTAACGATCGAACGCGGCAGCGACGATACGGACGACAGGCCGCCCCGCTTGCGTAACCAGCAACTTCGTGCCGTTGATCTCGACGAGCCCGTCGCTGATCATCGGAGCGAGCGTCGATAATTCACCGGCGAAATCCACCCCTGGTGCGATGGCGGCAAGATCGACCGCGAAATCGCACATCAGCCGCTCGATGATCAGCCCTTGCCGCCGATCTTCACCTTCGATCCGGCAACCGCGTGCCGTGGCGAGTGTACCGGCCTCGATTGCCCGAATATATCTGGGCACGTCGGAGATATTCTGGACAAAACCCTGGGTGAAGGTCGAAATCGACGAGGCGCCCAAACCGAGCAGCACCTTCTCGTCGTCTTCGGTATAGCCTTGAAAATTCCGATGCAACTTCCCTGAGGCCGCCGCCAACGCCAGGCCGTCATTCGGCTTGGCAAAATGATCGATGCCGACGCGTACATAGCCGCGTCGGACCAGCTCTTCGGAAATGAGTTCGGCCTGTTCGATCCGCTCATCGAGCGATGGCAGCATGGCCTCGTCGATGCGACGCTGGTTGGCCTTCATCTGGGGCAGATGAGCATAACCAAAGCACGCGATTCGATCCGGCTCCATGGCGCCAACCAGCGCGCTGGTCTCGCGAACCGATTCGCGCGTTTGCCGCGGCAGGCCGTATATCAGGTCGAAATTCAGGTTTTCGATGCCGGCCGCGCGAAGCCTGCGGGCCGCGAGTTCGACCGTCGACAGCGGCTGGATTCGGCCGATCGCCGCTTGAACCAGCGGATTGACGTCCTGAACGCCGAGGCTGGCGCGGGTCACGCGCAAGGCAGCAAGGCCGTCCGCCAACTCTGCGGTTACGTAGCGCGGATCAAGTTCGATCGCATGTTCGCATGCCGAATCCAGCGGGAAGTGGCGACCGAGCACAGACAGGACCGATGTCAGGCCGTCCAGTCCCAAAATGCTGGGGGTTCCACCGCCCCAGTGCAGACGCGCGATATCCGGCACGTCCTCGATCAGATTCGCGACCAGGCCGATCTCGGCTTCGAGGGAGCGACGATAGCTCGAAACCACCTGATCGCGAACGGCCATCTTGGTGTTGCAGCCGCAATAGAGACAGATCTCGCGGCAGTAGGGAACATGCAGGTAGACCGAAATGCTTTGCCGTCCATCCAACGTGGCCAGCCACGTTTCGTGGTCGCTCGGACCGACCGCGGTCGAGAAGTCGGCAGCTGTCGGATAGGAAGTGTATCGCGGGACGTTGCGCCCCGCATAGCGCCGCGCAATCGGATTCACGGGATCGCCCTCTCGTCCGATGCGCCGGTTTAGGCAGCGACCGTTGTCGGCGATCTCAGCTCGATCGCATCGGCAAATATCGTCCAGTCACGGACGTGCTTTTGCCGGCAGAAGCTTGCTTCGGCCTGTTCGACCGCTTCCGTCAGCGAGCGCGCCTGGACATTGAACGCCGCCTGGCAGGCGCGATGTTCGTGCCCGGTGTCATCGCAGACAGTCTTGATGAAACGCACGTCAAACGACAACATGTCGATCTCTCCTGTTTCAACAATATTGCGCTACAAAGCGCCGTATGGCTTTGACAAAAGTCAATCAGACGTCGTGATCGATTGTCGATCCAGTTGCGATGATCGCGAAGCTGACGATCGCAAGGATTCCGAGCAAGGCACCGACAAGGGCGAGCTTGTCGCTCAGGTCGATAGCAAGCAGCGCCGCCGCGACGGCCGGCAAGCTGAATAGAAAGCTGACGGTACGAATCATCACATCACCTGGCTCAGCACCAACAATATGCGACCGTATAAAAGATCAGCCAGAAGGCTTCTTGATCCAGCTCAACATGCGATCGGCTCGATCTGCCAGATTGATTTCCCGACAGAAGGAGCCCGTCTTGACTACTATCGACATCGTCCTGCTGGTCGTGTTGACCGTATTGTTCGTCGCATTTGCCGCAACGATGGCATGGGCCGAAGTCCTGCTTCGTCGTCTCGCGGCGGCGCACCGGCCGGCACACGCATCGAACCGCCGCAAGCGGCGCGCGTTTTAGTCGGACGCGACATCACTCGGAAGTTCCACGGCGATCAAATCGCTGGATGTCTTATCCAGTTCGCCGCCAAGCCTCTCGCGCGCAGCATTCCAGATCCGCGAGGCGATCTGCGGCTCGCGGTCCATCAGGCTATGCAGATCGGACGCATCGAGCGCGAGCAGGCGTGTCGGCTCCAGCGCCTGCACGGTTGCCGAACGCTTGGTCTGGCGCAGCGCGGCAATTTCACCAAAGAAATCACCCGCGCCGAGCCGCACATGCCGGTGGCGCAGTCTGATCTCGACTTCTCCGTCGACAATCAAGTACATCGAATGGGCGGGCTCGCCGCGCCGGGCAATGATCGCGCCCTTGTCCACTTTCTGGGCGCGCAGGATTTTCATCACATCGGCGACCTGGGTGGCGTTGAGCTGGCTGAATAGTGGAATGCGCGCGACCAATCCCCAGGTCACGACGAAGTCCCGCTTGTGGACCTCGTTGGTGAATGCGGTCGCGACAATACCCACCGGCAAGGCAACCATCAAAAGCCCGGCAAAGATCGTCAAGCCGCCGATCAGACGGCCCACTGCCGTAATCGGCACGGCATCGCCGTATCCGACTGTGCCGAGCGTGACGACGGCCCACCACATGGCGTCCGGTATGGTGCCGAACTTCTGAGGCTGTATGGCGCCTTCGGCAAGATGCATCAGCGCCGCCGCCATCAGCGTCGCTCCGCACAGGATTACGAAGCAACCGACCAGTGCGCGGCGCTCGGAATAGAGCGCGTCCAGCAGCGAGCGCATCGCCGGCGAATAGCGCGTCAGCTTGAAGAAGCGCAGGATGCGCAGCACCAGCAGCGCCTTGAAATCGGCCGCCACCAGAAACATCAGCCAGAACGGCGCCACCGCCGCCAGATCGATCAGACCTGCGGGGCTTGCAGCAAATCGCAGCGCCGCGCGAGCCGCGCCGTCTCGATGCCACAACGGATGTTCGACCGCGGTCCACAGCCTTGCAGCATACTCAATCGAGAAAACAACCAGCGCCAGGTACTCGATGATTTCGAAGACGTTGCTGTAGGCCGCGCCCCACTCCGGCACTGATTCGAGCACCGTGGCCGCCAGCGTCAGAACAACCAGAAAAATAAGCCCCGCACTGACGGCGTCGCTGAAACGCTCGTTGCCCGATCCCTGCTCAAGAATGGTGTACAGCCTTTGGCGCATCCGGGTAACGCGGAGCAGGACGGTCATTACCCAAGCGCCTCCAACACATCAAACTGAACGGTCAAGAGGCCCATAGGTGGAAATGCCGAGCATCTTGTAGACCGGATCGAAGGAAAGCATCCCGGTGCCGATGAGATAAGATCCGACCAACACGCCCAGGCCCGAGCCCGGCACGAAGAAGCCATCCTTCGCCAGATAAACGACGAGCGAAAGTCCCAGCACTGCACGTACGACGAGGTCAATAGTCCCGATGTTGCGCTGCATGTTCCAAGCTCCGATTAGATCGTCGCAATAATTTGCGCCAGGTGGCCGTCGTCCGCCTTGATATCGATCAACCGCGCGAAAGCAGAAGAGCAGGCCCTTGATCTGCGTCAAGCGCGGCGCAGCAACCGTCGTTTAGCTTGATGTCAATCCGTCAATCGATGCGAGGACCGCGATGTACGAATTTCTCGAAGAGACCGCCCGGCAAAACATGGCGAGCCGCGCCAGGACCGTCGCCCCCGAAATGACGGTTGGCGATCTGCTGCGCCTGTTCGATTCCGAGGGCGCCGACGGCTATCCGGTCCTGGATGGCGGGGTGCTCGTCGGCATCGTGTCCAAGGCCGACGCGCTCAAGGCTTTTGCCCTGGTGCCCGACAACGTAATTCCCCGCTACGATGACATGATGGGAACGACCGTCGGCGAGGTGATGTCCCGTCAGGTCACGACAGTCGAACCATCAACGCCGCTGCAGCGCGTTCTTCATCTGATGGTGTCGCATCATTTCAAGATCTTGCCGGTGATCAGCCAGAACAATCATCTCGAAGGCGTGATTACCCGCGACGACGTCATCGCAGCGCTTGCTCGCCTCGGCAAACATGAAGTCATGCCGCTGACGCACCCGCCCGTCGGTTATTACGCGATCGCCTGACGAGGCAAACGAGGCCTATAGGCCGGCAGCGAGCGCAATACGCATCAGTTCCGACATGCTGCGCGCACCTGTCTTCGCCATCAGGTTGGCGCGATAAACCTCGACCGTGCGCGGACTGATGTTGAGTTCGTGCGCGATGACCTTGTTGATTTTTCCAGCCACCAGCCCTTGCAGGACATCGCGCTCGCGAGGAGACAGCTCGTTCAGCCTCGTTTCCGCTTCCTTGCGCGCGGTGTTTTCGCCTTCGGCCGGACGTGCCTCGAGCGCCGTGCGGATGGCACTCAGAAGCACGGCGTCATCGAACGGCTTCTCGATGAAATCGACGGCACCTGCCTTCATCGCTTCAACCGCCAAAGCCACGTCGCCATGACCGGTGATCAGAATTACCGGCACTGCCAGACCTTCGTTCTTGAGTTTGCGAACAAGCTCGATGCCGTTCATTCCCGGCATTCGGATGTCGGAAACGACGACGCAGGTTGCGGGTCGGTCAGCCGCCTCGGAAAGGAAGGCGCCTGCCGTTTCGAACACCTTGGGTGCAAACCCGTTGACGTCGAGCAGGAATGCCAGCGAGTCGCGCATCGCGGCATCGTCGTCAATCACATAAACAGCAGCCCTATCGGCCATGCTCTGCCTCCGGTCCTGCAAACGGTAGCGTGAACTCGAATACGGTGCCACCCCCCTTGTTCGGGCGCGCGGAGATACGACCGCCATGCGCCTCGATAATGGTTCGGCAGATCGAAAGACCGACGCCCATCCCGTTCGCCTTGCTGGTTATAAAGGGTTGAAACAGGTGCTGTGCGATCTCCGGACTGATGCCGGCACCGGTGTCTGAAACCGAAAAGAAAGCAAACTCGCCGTCGCGCCTGGCATCTATGACCAATTCACGGCGAGTCGTTGTTTCCATGGCCTCCACGGCATTTCTGATCAAGTTGAGCGCGACCTGCTGAATCTGGATCTTGTCGACGATAATATCGGGAAGCTCCCGGTCGCAGCGGAGCGAAACCCGAACACCGCTCTCGCGCGCGCCTACCAGTGCAAGGGCGGCGGCCTCTTCCAGCAGCGTGGCCGGATCTTCCAGGGTGTGCTGGGTTTCACCCTTGGCGACGAACTCCCTGAGACGTTTGATGATGTCGCCGGCGCGCAGCGCCTGGTCCGAGCTTCGGTCCAGCGCCTCCCGGATCCGTTCCCTGTCGATCTGCTCGCTCTTGAGAAGGGTTGCGGCCCCCCGCAGGTAGCTGGTGATCGCCGACAACGGCTGGTTCAATTCGTGGGCCAGCGAGGAGGCCATCTCTCCCATCGCCGTCAGGCGCGAAACATGAACGAGCTCGGACTGCAACTCCTGCATCCGACGTTCCTGGCTTCGCCGCTCGGTCAGGTCGCGAATGAAGCCGGTGAAAAAGCGCTCCGAGCCGACCTGGGCGACACCCACCGCGAGCTCCATCGGAAATGTCGAACCATCCTTGCGTTCGCCGACAACGATTCGGCCGATGCCGATGATCCGACGCTCGCCGGTCTCAAGATAGCGGTGCAGATAGCTGTCGTGCTCCTGTCGATACGGCGATGGCATCAGGATCGAGACATTCTTTCCGATCACCTCCGTGGCCGACCAGCCAAACAGACGCTCGGCGGTCGTGCTGAACGAGCGCATGAGCCCGCGTTCATCGATCACGATCATCGCTTCCGGCACGGTATCCAGAATCGATTGAAGCTGCGCCTGCCGGTAATGCGCGTCTTCAGTCTCGTGAAGCAGCCGATTGCCGATATAGCCGAGGATCGGCCCCATCACGGCAAACAGGGTCACGTCGATCAGGTTCGCAGGATTTGTATAGAGTTCTGTCCGCAGGAAAAACGCACTGATCCCCAGGCACAAGGCCGTGGCAAACAGCGCCGGCCCCGCGCCGCCGGCAAATGCCGCAAACACGACGACCGGCACGTAGATCACCGTGAACGCGCGGTCCTGGAAATATCCCTGAAGAATGAGCAGGAATCCAAATGTGACCAGGGCAGCCAATGCGGCTAACCCATAGCGGAGCCAGAACTGGCGTTGCCGGATCATCTATTCTTCCGCTCCGGCAACCATCGAACAATATTCATCCCGTTTTCACTTCATGCTGATCTGGAAACGCCGATGCTGGGGCTGGGAACGTCCCCATGCAAGTGATAGCATAAACCAAGTTGAGGGCTACCGTCGCTAGCAGCGGAACGGAGATCCTTTGAGGCCAGACCATTCGCTAGAGACACCTGTGGATAGAACCGTCGCGGACTTGAACATCGCGCACTTCAAGAAGCTGCTTTCGACCGAGGTTGATCCGGTGAGACGGCAGACGATTGAGCGCCTTCTCGCCGAGGAGGAAGCCAAACTGGCCCAAGCTCTGGCCGCCAAGCAGAATGGCTCCGGCAAGGACTAGTCCTTCGCAGACCACGCCCGCCAGTGCGTCGGATTGATGACCACGCGCTCCATGGAAGGGACCTTGAACCAGCCGGCAGGAGCCCGGCGGCAGGCAAAAACGAGCGGGTGGACGCGGCCCTCCTCGATGACCGCCAACTCGAGGTCGCGGTCGTACGGCGCGGTTGATATTTTTTGCCAGACCAACCCGTCGTCCATGGTTTCGTTCTTTCGATAACTCGGCGGCATTACCGCCAGCCTGCGATGTTCGCGGACGACACCGCGATCATGTTTTCCTGCGCCATTTCCTGGAGGCAAGCAGGATACAGCCGTACTCCTTTGTTTCATTGACTTACGTCAATCCGGGTCCTCTTCCTTCAATGCTTCTCCCCTCCAGGCCAACACGATGGAAATGACACAGCCTGCCAGGATGTCCGCGGTCAGATTGATCGCCACGGTCAGAGCACCTCAAGCGAGTAGTTCTCGCTTGCAAGCGTTACCAGCGCTGGACGGTAGAGATGCACGCTCGCCGAACCGTCGGGCACGGAAAATCCTTGAATTTAATCGTGCAGTTTCGGCCAAAACCGGCCGGCCAGGCTTGAGCTATATCAAAAAACACACCTTCGATTCCTTCATATTGAGAAGCGTGCGCTCGGCGACGGCAACTACGTATATCCCCTTAATTGCGTCGGCTAGGCCGCCCGATATTCTGCGGCGCTTTGAATTTATTTGGTGCGCATTATGCTCTTTCAGAGACTCCGGGCCACATCGTCGCTCGAGCTGCGCCATTTCTCCACCCTCGAAGAGTTTCGCTCCTCCGAGCGGCTCGGTGAAGCACATGTCCTGCCTTTGAGTGGCCAGTCTTCGTCAGCGCACGCCATCGTCAGATTATCGGAATGCAAACTCGTCGTTAAACGAACGTTTCCGCGCATTCTGGAAGCGAGTTACAGCCCCAACGGCATGCTTTGCATCTTCCCGCTCACGCCGCCGGCGGGATTCAAGATCAACGACGTGGTCGTCGATTCCCGGTCCGTGGTGATCGTGCGCGGCCGGGTCGACTGTCAGATCGTCGAACCCGAAGCCAATCTTTTTGCAGTGATCGAGCTGGATCCGGCTATCGCCGACAGAGGCTGGCCGGAAGACCGCACCGGCATCCAGTTCGTTCATGCCGACACGCCCTCGGATCTTCAGGCTTTGCGGGGCAATGTGGCTCGCCTGCTTGCCGCGGCGTCAGAACAACCACGCGACGCCGCTTCGCTGGAAACAATGGAACGACAACTTCTGTGCTCGCTCGACGACGTTATCCTCAATGCCCGCTCAACCCTCCGGCCGCCGGCATATTTCGACCGTTACCTACGCATCGTCGAGCAAATCGAGGCCTATCAACAATTTCATCCTGACGCGGACGCGCGCGCGGGCGACCTCGCAAGGCACTGCGGCGTGTCGGCGAGGACTTTGCAGAACGCGACAAAATCGGTTCGCGGGATGAGCGTGCATCGCTATCTCCGCTTGCGGAAACTCTGGTCGGTACGGCGAACGCTCGCCGTGGGCCGGCCTGACACTGTCATCTCGGACGTGGCCCGAGCCAACGGCTTTCGGCACATGGGGGAGTTTGCTCGCGCCTATCGCCAGGCGTTTGGCGAGACGGCATCGACGACCCTGACAAGGGGACAGAGACGGGCATCCGAAGTGCAAAACCCGCCTGCAACCGTCGTCTACGATCCGGCCGGGCTCTGCTGAGAGGCGCGAAGAATTCCTCCACTTTCTGCATTCGGGTTCGTCCCGGCATCTCGAGGGCCGCCTCGCCATCTGATGCGGCCCGTTCCGCTGCAGCTAATTCGCCGGTCTTCGGGCGGCGCTTCAGCGGACCGATGCAACCCACAGGATCAGGCTGCGGCCCAATTCATCGAAAGCCCGATTGAATCCCGCCACGGCGGCGGCCGGCGTGAGCCCATCGAGAGGAGCGGATGCTTCAAACAGGCGGGCCGTCTTGACCTGCCCGGCGCCGTTGATGATCTTGGCCGAAAGCGCGATCGTCGCCTTACCGGGGTCAACCCCGATTTCGAATTGTCTCAGATCGATCACAAGACGCGTCTCCGCGGGGTTGATTGAATCGGCCCGGATTGGCGCATGGGCGATATCGTAATTCTCGAAACTTTGCAGAAGCCGGGCCTGGATAAGCGCCGGCAGGCTGTCGCTCCATTGCGCGTTCTCGAACGCCTCGTGCTGTTCTTCGTCGGACGCAAACAAGAACCGCTGGGTTTGAAGACGGGCAGTTGCCGTCGGTTCAGCGATGGCCAAACCGGCCACCAGCGGCGTCTTCGATGCCGGAAATTTATCGATAGCGCGAAGATCATAGACAATCTTGCGGGGTGGCGTCGTCGCACCGGTCATTTTCTCCAGGCCGGCAACGATGCCATCCAGTTTCGGCGTGTTGCGTGCCAAACCTTCCGTGAAGGTGCTCAGATTTGTGATGGCCTCGTGAAGCGGCTGAGAATTGTCGGACAGCACCTTGTCGACCTTGCGCAGCGCATCGCGCGCAGCCTGCGTCATGCTTTGTCCCGCGCCGGGCTCGGCGATCAAGGCTCCGTTGACCGGTGCAGCCGAAATGCTTTCACCTCCCTCCAACGCGACAACCGGCACGCCGGTCAGCCCCTGAAAATCGAGACCGACCTTGGTGTCGGCGCGAACGGGCGTATTTTGCGCCACCGCGATGCTCGCATGCACCTCGCGGGGGCGATCCGCAGCGATGCTTAGCGATGTGACCTCGCCGACCCGGATGCCGTTGAATAAGACGCCGGCGCCAACCAGCAGGCCCGGAACCGGACTGTTAAACACGATCTGATAGGTGTCGCGCTTGCCGATCCCACCGGTATTGTTGAGCCAGTAGACAAATCCGAATACGGCGGCGATCGCGCACAGCACGAAGGCACCGACAATGACGTAGGGAGCGCGGGTTTCCATCGTTCTCTCTCAGCTGGCTTCAAGATGAAGCATTTGTGCGCGTGCACCGTGAAAATAGGACCTGACCCAGGGGTGATCGGACTCCAGCACGGTCCGCAGCGGCCCCAGCGCCACGATCTTGCCGTCAGCCAGCGCGGCGACGCGGTCACATACGGCCGCCAGCGAGTTCAGGTCATGCGTGATCATGAAGACCGTAAATCGCAGCGTTTGCTGCAAGGTCTTGATCAGCGCATCGAACTCGCCGGCCGCGATCGGATCGAGCCCGGACGTCGGCTCGTCGAGAAACAGCAGCGCAGGATCGAGAGCCAGGGCTCGCGCAAGCGCCACGCGTTTGGTCATTCCGCCCGACAACTCCGAGGGAAACTTGTCGCCGTCGCTGGCGCTGAGCCCGACCATCTCCAGTTTGGCATTGGCGATCTCGTCGAGCAGCGCCGGCGAAAGATGCGCCGCCTCGCGCAAGGGAAACTGGACGTTTTGCCGCGCGTTCAGTGCCGAAAACAACGCGCCCTGCTGGAACAGCACGCCGCGGCGGCCCGCGCGATCCGCAGCGGCGTCGGCATAGACGATTTCGCCGGCCTGTTTGGGCAGCAGACCAATCAGCGTCCGCATCAGCACCGATTTGCCGCCGCCGGAGGCACCGACCAACCCGATGATCTCGCCGGCATTCACATCCAGGGAAAGGCGATCGATCACCACGTGCTGACCGAATCCGACCACGAGGTCACGAACGCTGATGGCGATCTCGCGCTCTGACATGGCTACATCCCGATCGAGGCGAAGAACACGGCGAACAGCCCGTCCAGAACGATGACCAGGAAAATCGATTTGACCACCGACGTCGTCGTCTGCTTGCCCAGCGATTCGGCGCTGCCCTGGACGCGCAGACCTTCGCCGCACGCGACGATGCCGATCACCAGCGCCATAAAGGGCGCCTTCAGAATGCCGACCTTGAACGACGTCACGGAAACGGCTTCATGCAACCGCGCGAGATAGATCGTCGGCGCCATGTCGCCATAGAACTGCGCAACCAGCCCGCCACCGTAGAGCCCGGCCATCGATCCAATGAATGTCAGAATCGGCAGCGCGATCACCAACGCGGCCACGCGCGGCAGGATCAACACCGCGACCGGATCGAGACCCATGGTGCTCAGCGCGTCGATCTCCTCCCGCATCTTCATCGAACCGAGTTCGGCGGTGTAGGCGCTGCCGGACCGTCCGGCCACCATAATTGAGACGATCAGCACGCCGATCTCACGCAGCACCAGGATGCCAACCATGTCGACGGTGTAGGATTCGGCCCCGAATTTGCGAAAATGAAAGAATCCCTGCTGTGCGATGATCGCGCCGATCAGGAACGTAATGAGCGCCATGATCGGAATCGCCAGCCATCCCACCTTGTAGAGCTGATAGACGGTCGAGGTCATCCTGAGCGAACGCGGGTGACGGAGGACGCTGAGCAACGCAATGCCAACGGCTCCCAGCATGTAGAGAAAGCTGGCGCTTTCGGCCACAACCCCGCGTCCTATCCGCTCGATCCAGTCGATGGCGAAGCCGCGACCTCGCGGCGCGGCAGACGGCCGGCGATTGACGCCTTGCAACTCGCGCATCAAACCGGCGTGCGAGGCCGAAACGCCGGTCAGCACGGCATTGCTCGATCCAGCCGAAGAACGCCGCAAGAGCTTTTCAAGCAGCCATGCGCCGATGGTATCGAGCGCCGTTACCTGACTTATATTAATCGTTGCGATGCCAGCCGGCGGCTGCCGTTCGCAGAGCCGTTCCAGGATCTCGACATTGGCGAGCGTCCAGGCGCCGCGCGGTCGGAGCGCCGTCGGCTCGTCGGGGTTCACAATCAGGTCCGGTCGGTCGGCCGGGAAGGCTTCTGTCGTCATGGAGGAAACCTAGCCAGGCGCGACTGTGCCGGCCTTGATACAGCGCAACGACCGTTCCCTGACGCAATTGATACACATCAAGGTCAGCGAACGGCGCTTTACCCTCGCTGGCCGAAATGCCCTCCGACGAGACCGATTGCGCCCGGTCAGGCGGGAATGCTCTGAGCCGAAGATGCCGCGGGGCCGGCGCCGGCGTGCGCCGAGAGATCCAGCGAGACGAGCGCGACGCTGGCATCCTGCGGGTCGGTCGTAACGCCAAATCCCAATTCGCGGCACATTGTGAGCATCGTGGTGTTGTCGTGCAGGACCTGGCCGCTCAGATACTTCAAGCCCTCGGCCTTGGCATAATCGATCAAGAGCTGCATCAAGGCCCAGCCAAGTCCCTTACCTTTCAGCTTGGAGTCGATCAGAATCGCATACTCGGCCTTCTCGTAACGTGAATCCGAATGAAGCCGGGCCACTCCCATGATTTCGTTCTTGGCGCCCAGCGCCACGAACGCCATCGAACGCGCATAGTCGAGTTGGGTCAGACGGGCGGTGAACTGATGCGAGAAATCCTTCACGGCATGGAAGAAACGAAGCCTGAGATCCTCCTGGGAAATGCCGCTGAGAAAGCCAGCGATCGCCGGCTCGTCTTCCGGCCGTAGCGGCCGGACCGCGACGGTCTCGCCGCTCCGAAGTTTGAGTTGTCCTTCCCACTGGCTCGGATAGGGACGCACCGCAAATCGACTTTGCCCGGCCACCGGCTTCTCGGCCTTACGAATCGCAACCCGGGCGTCGAGCGCCAGGACCCCATTCTCGTCCGCGAGCAGCGGATTGATGTCGAGCCCGCATATCTCCGGACAATCGGCCGCCATCTGGGACAGCTTTACAAGCGTGAGCGGAACCGCGTCCGGCGGCACCGCCGCTACGTCCCGATAAGCGGGTAATAATCGCGCGACCGCGGTCCGCCCGACAAGGTCGTTTGCCAAATTCATATCCAGCGGTGGCAGGGCCAGCGACTTGTCCTTGACGATTTCAACCGCCGTGCCGCCGCGACCGAACACGATCACCGGTCCGAATGTCGGGTCTTCGGCGATGCCGAGGATCAGTTCACGTGCGGCGGCCCGCACAATCATCGGCTGCACCATCACGCCATCGATGCGAGCCTCGGGACGCAAGCGCTTTGCATTGGCCATGACTTCGGCGGCGGCAGCCTGAACATGCACTTTGGTGGCAAGGCCGAGCTTGACGCCACCGACATCGGATTTGTGGGTGATGTCCCGCGACAGGATTTTAATGGCGACGGGCATGCCCTGCGCCAGAAACGGTTCGGCTCGTCCGGCCGCTTCGTCAGGCGTGGCAGCCGACAAGGTCGGCACCATCGGGATGGAATAGGCCGCAAACAGGCGGCTGATTTCGATCGGATCAAGCCACGACCGTCCTTCGGCCAAGGCGTTATCGATCGTCGACCTCGCCGCTTTCACGTCAGGCGCAAAAAGGGAAGACAGGTTGGGCGGGGTGGCCATCAGCGATTTCATGGCTTCGTCATGCTTGACGAGATGCATGAACGCACGCACGGCGTCGTCTTCGGTCGGGAAATGCGGGATCGCAGCCTTGTCGAAGATCGGCGCAACCAGCTGATCGGTGCCGACCCAGGCGGCCAGTACCGGCTTTGCCGTGTATCCCGCCGCCGCGCGATGAGCCCGTACCCGCTCGGCGACCGCGTGGGCGATCTGATCGGCCGGCGTTACCGCGGTTTCGACATTCATGACCAGCAGCGCGTGGCTCGCCGGATCGGCGAGCAAGACGTCCAGGGCTTTCAGGTAACGCTCGGCATCAGCATCACCCGCGATATCGACCGGATTGGCTCGCGACCAGGTCGGCGGCAGTACCGCATCCAGTTTGGCGACGATTGCCGCATCGAGCGCGGGAGCATTGCCGCCAAGTTCGGCCAGCCGATCGACCGCAAGGATGCCGATGCCGCCGCCATTTGTCAGGATCGTCAGGTTTTTTCCCTTGGGCGCATCGACATGACGGCCAAGGAGTTCTGCGCAATCGAACAGCTCACGAAGGTCGTATACCCGCAGCAGGCCGGCCCTGCGAAAAGCGGCATCGTAGACCGCATCCGACCCGGCAAGCGCGCCGGTATGCGTTGCAGCGGCCCTTGCGCCCTGCGCCATCCGCCCCGACTTGACGACGACAACCGGCTTGATGCGCGCGGCGGCGCGCGCTGCCGACATGAACTTGCGCGCGTCCTTGACCGCCTCGACATACAGGAGAATCGCACGGGTATTGCTATCGAGTGCAAAATAGTCGAGCAGATCGGCGACATCGACGTCGAGCTGATCACCGATCGATACGATCCCGGAGAAGCCGACCGATTTCTCCGCGCCCCAGTCGATCATCGCGGCCGCGATCGCGCCGGACTGCGAGATCAGCGCCAGGGATCCGGATACGGGCTGGCGCGCTGCGAAGCTTGCACTTAGTCCGATCGCCGGGAATATGATGCCGAGACAGTTCGGGCCGACGATGCGCAGGCCGCGCGCATTGGCCGCCTGAAGAACCGCCTCGGCGATCGATCCGGCACCGTGCCCAAGACCCGACGAGATAATCACGGCGCCCGCGACGCCCAGCCCTCCGGCCTCGCGGATAATCTCGGGAATCGACGCCGCTGGCGTCGTCACCACGATAAGGTCCGGAACAAAGGGCAGAGACGTGAGGCTGGGATAGGTTCGTTGGTCTCCGATACGGCCATATCGGGAATTCACGACCGCAATTTCGCCGGCGAATCCGCCCGTCACCAGGTTGCGAAGAACGATCGCTCCGATCGAAGAGGAGCGCGGGCTGCCGCCCACGATGGCGAGCCGCTTTGGCGTAAACGTCTTTTCCAGGCCGAACGTCGACATCACGCCGCCGCGAATGGAACAACCGGAGGGTATGTTAGCAGAACGGCACGCTCCATCGCTCGCATAATCTCCTCGCGTGCGATGATGCCCAGAAGGTTTCGCCGCTCGTCAATCACGGGCAGGCTCTTGACGCGATACTTGATCATCAGCTCCAGCGTCCGCTGCAACGAGGTGCCAGTTTCGACGGTAACAACGTTAGTTGACATGACATCGTCGACAGTCGTGGCCATACCGTCTTTGTAGTGTGGAACGAAATGATGCTCGGCAAAGGCAAAAGGCTTCAGCGCATCGAGCTTCGAAACCATGCCGACCAGCGTGTCTCCGCGCACGACCGGATATGCTTCAAAGTCGTCAGCGGCGAACAGCTTGTAGAGGCTCCCGACCGTGGTTTCAGGGGTCACGCTTCGGACCGAGCGGATCATGTTGTCGCCGACCGTCTGCTGGAGAAATTCGTGCATGCCGTGTTCCTTGGTCGCGGCTTTATCTATCTCGCTCATGTCGGTACGCTGGACGGCCGAGTTGGAGGCTGTGAGTTCGTAGAGTGATCGGGAACCGCTGACTGGCTCATGTCTTGCTTTCTGAAAATACGGAACCCGTAGAATCGTTTCTAACAGCGCTTTGCCGGATTGGTTTTGACTGAAATCAAACCAAGGCACGGTCTACGTCGAGAGACTGCGCCGATTATGACAGGACACCCGTGACATGCGCGCGATGGTTCTTCCGGCGCCGGGCAAGGCGTTGATTCCGCTCGAGCGTCCAGACCCGCGGCCGGGGCCGGGCGAAGTCCTGATCAAGGTAAGCGCGTGCGGCGTTTGCCGAACCGACCTGCATGTCGTGGATGGCGAACTGCCGGATATCCCCTACCCCGTCATCCCGGGACATGAAGTCGTCGGACGTGTCGAGGCGTTGGGAGCTGGCGTCACTGACCTTACGATCGGTATGCGTGTGGGCGTGCCGTGGCTTGGCTTCACCTGTGGCAAATGTCCTTACTGCCGGAACGACCAGGAAAATCTCTGCGATCGCCCCCAATTCACCGGCTATACCCGTGACGGTGGCTTTGCCAGCCATGTGGTGGCCGATTCCCGCTACTGCTTCCCGCTCGGGGAGCAGCGCGATGACGTCGCCCTCGCTCCCCTGCTCTGTGCGGGTCTGATCGGTTGGCGGTCGCTGGTGATGGCAGGTAACGGCAAAGCGATCGGAATTTACGGCTTCGGCGCGGCCGGCCATATCGTCGCACAGGTAGCGCGCGCGCAAGGCCGAACTGTCTACGCATTCACCCGTCGAGGCGACACCGAAGCGCAGCAGCTTGCACTTTCGCTCGGCGCTGACTGGGCCGGGGCTTCGGAAGAGATGCCCCCTGCCGAACTCGACGCCGCGATCATCTACGCGCCGGTCGGCGCCCTGGTGCCGCAAGCACTTCGCGCCGTGCGCAAAGGCGGCCGGGTGGTTTGCGCCGGCATCCATATGTCCGACATACCGACGTTTCCGTATCACATTCTCTGGGGCGAACGACAGATCGCATCGGTCGCGAACCTGACTCGCAAGGACGGCGTCGACTTTTTCAAAGCCGCCGCCGATCTGAATATCAAGACACACACCACCGTCTTTCCGCTCGACCAGGCCAATGAAGCGCTCGCCTGCCTGCGCGACGGAAAATTGGTGGGGGCTGCGGTGCTGCGTCCATGACGTCCGCCGAACAAGCAAAATCTGGGGAGCATCAAGAGGCGACGCTCGCTTTCTTGCACAACCTGGAACCACGATGCAAACGCATCGATACCCACGCCTCCATCGTATTTCTCGGCGAAAACCGCGTTCTCAAGGTCAAACGCGCCGTCCGCCTTCCTTTCCTGGATTACTCGACCCTAGGGAAGCGTAAACAGGCTTGCGAAGAGGAGCTGATCGTCAACCGGCGCTTCGCGCCGGAGCTCTATCGCCGCGTCGTTCCGATTACCCAAGGCGAACACGGCCTCGAAATCGGCGGCGAGGGTTCTGTCGTCGAATGGGCGGTCGAGATGGCGCGGTTCGACGAGAGCAAGACCTTCGATCACCTCGCCCGGGCCGACGCAATCTCGCTGGAGCTTGCCGAGACGCTCGCGGCCACGCTCCACAATTCGCATCGCGCAGCGGAGATTTCAGATGGTGCCGGCTGGCTCGCATCCATTTCCGGCATCATCGATCGCAACACGCAGGCGTTTCGCGGCGAATCCCAGCTCGCCCACGATGCCGTCGAGCGATTGGACAAACTCAGTCGCCAAAGGCTCACCGCTTGCCTGCCTCTGCTACGCGCGCGCGCCGCACAAGGTCTGGTTCGCCGCTGCCACGGCGACGCGCATCTCGGCAACATCACCTTGATCGGTGGGAAGCCGGTCCTGTTCGATGCGATCGAGTTCGACCCGGCGATCGCGACCACCGATATCCTCTACGATATTGCCTTCCCGCTGATGGATTTCTCCCATTTCAATCTGGCCGCTTGCGCGAACCGGCTGTTCAACGGCTATTTGCAGGCAAGCTGGCTGGAAAACGGGACCGGGCTGCGTCTCTTGCCGTTGTTCCTGTCGATGCGCGCTGCCATCCGCGCCAACGTACTTTTCACCAAGCGCCGCCTCTCGCCCGATCCCGGCGATATCGCCGCGGAGGCGCGAACCTATTTCGACCTCGCCGTGCACTGCATTGAGCCAGCCAGACCGTCGCTGGTTGCTGTCGGCGGCAAGTCCGGAACCGGCAAAAGCGTCCTGGCGCGCAATCTCGCTGCGCTTCTGGCGCCCCTTCCCGGCGCGCTCATCTTGCGCTCGGATGTCATTCGCAAGGAACTGCATGGATTTCACGCGCTCGCACCGCTGCCCGGCGCAGCCTATGGACCGGAAGTCACCGAACGGGTCTATCGAACGCTGATCGAGCGTGGCGGAAAGATCCTCGACCAGGGAATATCCGTCATCATCGACGCTGCGTTCCTGAAGGAGACGGAACGCGACGCGTTATCGAATGCGGCCATCCAAATGGATACAGACTTCGATCCGGTCTTTCTTACCGCCGATCTCGCGGTTCGCCTCGAACGCGTCCGCGCCCGCAAGAATGACGCATCGGATGCCACACCCGACATTGCCGCCGCACAGGAAGAATACGAAATCGGCAACATCGGCTGGCCGGTCGTCGACGCCTCGTCCTCGCCCGACCGGACGCTTGAGCGCGTCAAAAAGGCCCTCAAGGGGCAACGCGGATCTGGCCGGTAGTCAATGCTGCAAGACGTAAGACCCGGGCGCGTCATCGAACGCCCTGCTCTTGTCGGCTGAAGGCGGCGCAACGGCCGAACCGGACTGCGCGGCCAGAAAGCGCACCCATTCGCCCCACCATGATCCTTCGTGAGATGGCGCAAGCTTGAGCCATTCGTCAGGACCGACATAGGGGTCATGCGCCTTCCTGCTGAGAATCTGGTAGCTGTGCTCGGCTTCATCGGGCGCCGCCACGATGCCGGCATTATGGCCGCCATTGGCCAATACGAAGGTGACATCCGCGTCCGCCAGGAAGTGGATCTTGTGCACCGACTTCCACGGCGCGACGTGGTCGCGCAACGTTCCAACGACAAACATCGGTTTATGCAGGTCAGAGAGCGCGATCGGCTTGCCGTTGACCTCGTAACGGCCCTCGGCCAGATCGTTGTCCAGGAACAGATGACGCAGGTAGTCCGAATGCATCCGATAGGGCATGCGGGTCGCGTCGGCATTCCAGGACATCAGGTCGCTCGCAGGTGCACGCTCGCCAATCATATAGTCGTGCACCAGACGCGACCACAATAGATCGTTGGAGCGGAGCATCTGGAAGGCTCCGGCCATCTGCACCGGACCGAGAACGCCCCGTTGCCACATCATGTCTTCGAGGAACGCCACCTGGCTCTCGTTGATGAACAGCGTCAGCTCGCCGGCTTCGGTGAAGTCGGTTTGTGCGGCCAGCAGCGTGACAGTGCGAAGGCAGTCCGGACGGTCGCGCTGGAGACGCGCAGCCGCGATCGACAGCAGCGTGCCGCCGAGACAATAGCCCGTGGCGTGAATTGCCCGGTTCGGCAAAATCTCGTTGATTGCATCGATCGCTGCGTCGACACCGCGTTCGCGATAATCTTCCAGACTGAGATTCCTGTCGTCGGAGGTCGGATTCTTCCAGGAAATCATGAAAACCGTGAAGCCATTCTGGACCAGGAACCGCACCAGCGAATTGCGTGGCGAAAGATCCAGAATGTAATATTTCATGATCCAAGCTGGCACGATGAGCACCGGCTCTGGCCGCACGGTCGGCGTCGTCGGGGCATACTGAATCAGTTCGATCAGCTCATTGCGATAGACCACTTTGCCGGACGTGATCGCCACGTCCTTGCCGACGGTGAAGCGCTGATCCGGCCTGCTGCCGCCGGCCAGCATCAGCCAGTCTTCAATCCAGTTCTTGAAGCCGTGAACGAAATTGCCGCCCCCGGTCTCCATGATCTTGCGCAGCACTTTTGGATTGCTGAAGGGAAAGTTGGTCGGCGCGAGCGTGTCGAGCGACTGACGCAAGACGAAATCGGCAATCGCCGCGTCAGAGCGCGCTAACCCGCGAATATTTGCCGTGGTTGAATGCCACCAATCCTCGGTCAGCAAGAATGCCTGGGCCAGAAGGTTGAAGGGCGGCAGTTCCCAATCCCGTCCCTGAAAGCGGCGATCGGTTGCCGGCGGCTTGATCGCCGACCAGGGCAGGAATCTCGCATGCCTTGGGGTCAGAGCATCGACGAACTCCTTGGCGTGCTGAAGCGCCTCGCCGGTCAGGGAAGCGCACTTTCCGGGCGCCGCCAAAAGATGAAACTGCCAGTCGGCGAACGCCAATGCGACAGCTGCCGGAGAAACGCCGCCCGTCAGCCGTGCAACGCCCGCATGAAAGGCTCGATCTGCCGCTTCCGTGGCCGCCAAGAGATCAGGCGATGGCGCCTCGACCGGTTCGGGTAGAGCGCGCACGATCCGCTCCTCGGTGGAGTTCGCAACGCTGCCGGCTGGTACAGAAGATGGCATGAGGGATCTCTCGACTAAAAACGAAAATTCAGGCGCGTGGCTCCGCGAGCCCGAAATGTTTGCGGCCGACGGCGATGATCTCATCGTCGGTCGGATGGTCGCTGGATTCGAGCCGGAGCGCGATTTGCGGCCGCGCTTTTTCCAAGTAGTGCTTGAGAGCCGTCTTCTCGCCGCCGGGGCCGAGAATGAGAACGTCGTCGCAGGCCTCGATGGCTCTTGTGACCGCCGACAGAAACGCCGGATCCTCCTGGACGCGACCCGATCCGATGGCATTGGCGTGGTGATGCAGATGCGCGGACGTCAGCTGTGCGTGCACCACGCGCGAACTCACACCCGTCAGGCCCATTGCGAAGATCTTCGCCGTCAGGTGATCGATCCAGACCACGGCCCGCCGATGGAGCTGATCTGTTTGCGCCGAATGTGCCATTCGAATTCCCTTCTCCATTTCGCAGCGATGAGGACCACGGGTGCGCCAGCTGTGCAGATTCGTTGACGGCCTTCCGTCGCTCCGAAGCCTGCAGCACGGCTCGGGTGAGCCGGCCGCCTCATTCGAGAAGTTACGTTATGGGGTGCGGATCGGACCGCTTTGACGTGCATCAAATTGATCAACCGTGGCATGTGCTTTGATACACTTAAGCAATATTGGCAAACGGTGCAGAACGGCATGTACAGGAACCTGCTAGCGCATATCCCGACCGAACGTTCGCCGCGTCCGGCGATCGACGCCTCGATCTCATTGGCATTGACGCTCGGCGCCGATCTTGAGGCCGTGGCGGTCGGTTATGAATCGGTCAATGACGTGCCGTTCGTTGCAGAAGGCGGCATAGCGATGGCGCCATTGTTTGAGGAGCAACATGCCGAAGCGCTGGAGCGGGCCAATGGCGCGCTCGCCGTTTTTGAAGTCGAGGCAAAAGCGGCCAAGGTCAGCCATCGAAGTCACGCGTTCGGCGCGTCTTTCGCGGAAGCGACCACCATCTTCAGTGCCAAGGCCCGGCTTTCCGATCTCACCATCCTTTCACAGCCGGATTCCTCCTACGAGACGTACGACAATCTGCTTCCGCCTGCCGTTCTTCTGCAAACGGGCGGACCGGTGCTCGTGGTTCCCTATACCTTTCGGGGGGCAATCAAGATCGGCCGGATCGGAATTTGCTGGGATGGCAGCCGACTGGCGGCACGGGCGATGCATGATGCGATGCCGCTACTGGCCAGGGTCAACGAGCTGACCATTCTCAGCGTCAACGAACCGGTGTGTGAAGAAGCCTCCGCGGCCCACCTCGCGGCACGGCTGGCGGGCCTCGGCCTGCCGGCAAAGATCATCGCTCTGCAGGCCGACAAATCCGACATTCAGCCGACGATCCTGTCCGCAACCGCGGACGAGAATCTGGACCTGCTCGTCATGGGTGGTTATGGGCATTCCCGCTTGCAAGAAGTCGTGCTCGGCGGCGTGACCCGCGACATGTTCCGATGCATGACGGTGCCGACCCTGATGTCGCACTAGATCGGCGCAGGCCCGGAGCGTGTTCTTGCTAATTTTGAAGCTTCCATTTGACCTCGATCAAGCGCGGCCAAGGTCAAGCGGTGCTTATTGCGTGTGGTAGCGCTTGGGTGCGCACGTGAGCGGAAGGTGACGTGATGTCCGGCAGGCAATTTGCGATCTTTGTTCTTGGCTTGCTTATCGTCACTTCTGCCAGCCGGCCGACGCTGGCCGCCAACGCCGCGCAGGGCAAGCGCCTTGCGCTCACATACTGCGCGCGCTGTCACGCAGTCGACAAGGTGAGCCCCAGCCCGCTGAAAATCGCGCCGCCCTTCCGGACGCTCCATGAGCGCTATCCGGTCGGAATGTTGGAAGAGTCCCTGGCGGAAGGCATCGTGACCGGGCATCCGACCATGCCGCAATTTCGTTTTGAGCGCGATCAGATCGGCGACTTCATTGCGTTCTTGAAGACACTAGAGTGATACGGCCGCTGCTTCGCGCATAACCCGTCCCTGAACGGCGGACGACTCGTTGGCGCTATCGGACAGCGATCCCATTGGCGATATCGTTGGCGCGGAGAGCGGAGCCGCTTGCCCCCTAACCTCCGCCTCCTCGAATTCGGCCGCGACAATGGCCCGGTCGAGCGCCGCTCGCAGCTCTTTGGCTGTTTCGAGCGTCAGTTCGATGCCGGCGCGCGCTGCGGGATCAAGCGCCGTGTTGATGAAGTCCAACGTGATGACGTCGCCAAACGGCGCGTGGCGTGCGTGATCGTAGGCGACGACGCTATGCGAGAGCGAAAACCAGCCGGCCTCACGCCTGGCCATCCCTTCCGCCCGAACGACTTCAACGATCGAGGTACACATCTGGACTCTCCTACGCGGCGAGATGCCTGGCCAAAAAAGCGAACACCTTGCCCCAGCCGTCCATCGCCTGCTCGGGGCTATAAAGCGGCCGGTGCCAGTAAAAGAAGCCGTGCCCGGCGCCGTCGTAGCGATAAAATTCGTACGACTTGCCCTGCTTCTTGAGTTCGGCTTCGTGCAGATTCACCTGTTCCGGGCTTGGCGCGCGATCGTCATTGCCGAACAAGCCGAGCAGCGGGCAGCTGAGATCCTTGGTCAAGTCGATCGGCGCAACGGGAGTTTTGTCGTTGAGTTCTTCCTTGGCCATCACCACCCGGCCGCCCCAGAGTTCCACGCAGGCATCAACATCCCTGTTGCGGCAGCTGTAGATGAAAGCGTGCCTGCCTCCGGAGCAGGAGCCGAAAATGCCAACCTTGCCGTTGTGATTGGGTTGCGAGCGCATCCATTGTACGGCGGCAGCCGTATCGCCGATCATCTGGGCGTCGGAGATGCCGCCCTCTGCCCGCACCTTGGCCGCAACATCGTCCGGATTTCCCTGCCCCGCCCTTTCATAAAGGTTGGCGCAAATCGCGAGATAGCCGTGATGGGCAAAACGGCGCGTGGTCTCGATATAGAACTCGCTCCAGCCCGGAAGGTGATGGACAAGCACGACGCCGGGAAACGGGCCGGCGCCGGACGGCTTGGCGACATAGGCTGTTATCGGCGTACCCTGATCTCCCTTGAGGGAAACGTTCTCGCAGATCATGCCACGGTAATACGACATCGGTTTCTTGCTCCCTTGCGCAACTCACCGGTTGGCGCCGGTCATTGGAAAGTATTGGTCAGCGTTCCCAGATGGCTGATCGAGATCGACACCTTGTCGCCGGCGCGGAGGAATTTGGGCGGATTGAAGCCGAGGCCGACGCCGGCTGGCGTGCCCGTGGCTATGATGTCGCCCGGCTTCAACGTGAGACCTGCGGAAATCGTTGCGACCAGACTAGGAATGTCGAAGATCAGATCGCGCGTATTGGCGTTCTGGCGCAGTTCGCCGTTGACCCAGCATTTGACGTCGAGGTTCTCGGGGTCGAGCTCATCGGCGGTAGCGATCCAAGGGCCCATCGGACAGAACGTGTCGAGCGCCTTGCCGAGGAACCACTGCTTGTGATTGCGCTGGCGGTCACGGGCCGTGACGTCGTTCACGATGGTGTAACCGAAGATGTGCTCGTAGGCCTGCTCGCGCTTGATGTCGCGACCTTCCTTGCCGATGATCAGCGCAAGCTCGGCCTCGTAATCGACGCTCGAAGTAATGTGGCTATGCAGCTGGACCACGTCGTTGGGCCCGACCAGGGTATTTGCCGGCTTGGTGAAGACAGCGGGATGGCTGTCGATTTCGGCGCCTTTCACCGCACCAGCCTCATAGCCGCTGTTTGAAAACTCGCGTGCATGGTCGCGGTAGTTCTTGCCGACGCAGAAGATGTTGCGACGCGGCGCCGGAATCGGTGCCAGCAAGGTGACGTCCGCGAGCGGGCAGGCATTGGCGTCGTCGGTCGCGGCGGATCGCAGATCGTCTGCGCGCGCGATGGCGTCGAGCATGTCCTCGACACCCGCAATGGGCGCGATCCTTGTTTCGGTGGAGTCGATGCGTCCAATTCGGATCACGCCGTTTGCGGCATAGCGGGCGAGCTTCATGGATCTCCTTGTTTGTCAGTTGTGACGACGGCTGGGAGCATGCCGTCGTTTCGTGAGAGATGTTCGACCGCGAAAGAGCGGCCCTTGCGTCGACGCGTAGCAACGCTGCCAGGATAATGAGCCCATAGGCCGCGACGGTGAAGATATCGATGGCCTCAGGGGCATTGCTGCACGACGTAACCGGCGAGCGCCGGAAACAGCGCACCTATGGCACAATCAGCGTTGAAACAGAAGCCGATACCATCATCCCGCCGCTGGCCCCATGGGCGCTAGTGGGCTTCTGGGATGAACGTTTCGTGTGTGCGCGGGCGCGCGGCGGAACAGAATCTGGAACAAACCTTGCTCGATCTTGCGTACAGGTCCTCTCCCTTGAGCGAGAAAGAACTATGCTCATTGCCAGCGTGACCCGTCAGCGACGGGCGACACGAGCCGCTGACCAGGCGCATCAAAGCGCTCTAGATTATTGAACACCGACACACCTTCGCGCAGCCGCCGCCCCTGCCAGCCGACCGAGAACCGTCGCAGTCAAGAGGCCGTTTCCCGACAAATAACCGGCGGCCGTCGAACCAGACACGCCGGCCGCGGCCCCTCCTGCGGCAAATAAATTCGGAAACGCGCCGCCATGCCGGCGCCTGACGCGGCACTGCGTGTCGATCGCCAGACCGCCCTGCGTGTGAAACAGCGCACCTGTCACCTTGACCGCGTGAAACGGCGCCACCAGCCGCTGCTCGGGCGAAAACTGGCGGCCATACCGATCCTGCGCCGAGGCCGCCTTCAACGTTTCAACACCGGCCCATTCCAAACCAAACCCTGCTAGCGGGACGTGCATGGCCTCCGCGAGGGCCTCGACGCGATCCTGCGTCAAGATCGCGCCCGCCCGCTCGGCTTGGCGGAAATCCTCGAACTGTCGCGCCACCGATGCGATGCGCGCGTCGAATACGCACCAGGCGACGCCGCCCGGTTGTTTGAGGACCTCTGCTGCCTGCTCCGAGTAACCGAGCGACTCGTTGGAGAAGCGTCGGCCGTCGCGATTAACCTGAAAGCCGCCCTGCATGATTGCAGCCCAGGTGATGAGAATATTGTGAGGTATCGCCACCGACCCGTGTCCCTGATAGGCGCCGAGGTGCTCCAGCTGTGCGCCGAGCGCTTCGCCCCAGACGATCGCGTCGCCACGGTTGCCCGGGTGTCCGAAATACAAAGCACTCGCCATTTCCGGAACATGGCGACGCACGAGATCAGGATTGCCGCCATAGCCGTTGCAGGCCAAGACAAGCGCCTCGCATCTGATCCGCTCACGCACGCCGTCGCCGCGCAACGTCTCGACGCCGCAAACCGTGTGATCCTCCGCGATAAGCAGCGACGTTGCCGTGCGGCCCGTGACTATGGAAATGCCGCTGTCTTCGGCGGCGCGCCGCAGGTGATCAATCAATTCGACGCCGGTTCGCGCCGGCAGGCCATGCATGCGCATGGCCGAGTGTCCGGGATAATTGAAGTTGTCGATGACATCGAATGGCAGCCCGTATCGATCCGATAGCCATTCGACGAGCGGTGCCGCGCCCTGGGCAACCGTTTGCACGATCATCGGATCAGCTTCGTTGGCGGCTTTTCGCTGGATGTCTTCGACAAACGTTTGCGGATCGTCGGCAATTCCCTTGGCACGCTGAAAGCGCGTCGCGGCGGCCGGAATGAGTCCGGCCGACAGCGACGTCGACCCCGACGGCCGCTCGTCACGCTCGACCACCAGGGGATCGATTCCCGCTTCCTTGGCAGTCAAAGCCGCGCATAGTCCCGCGGCCCCGGCACCGATGATCAGAACTGGCGTTTCCACGTCAAAGGGAGCTTCGCCGGCCGGCTTGATCGCGGTCATGCCGCCGCCAGTCCTCTCATCGCCTCATCGACGGTCGTAATCCTGGCGACGGGCCGCAATCCATCGATCGCGGCGCGGTGTACTTCCGGCGAGAACGCCGCGCAGCCATCTTCCAGCACCGTGCATTCGAAATCGCGCACCTGCGCGTCTCGCACCGTGGAGGCGACACCGCCATTGGTGACGATCCCCGCAAAAAGCAATCGCTTGATGCCATGCGCACGCAGCACCCATTCCAGCCGCGACATGTAAAAGGCGGAATAAGCGATCTTCTCGACGGTGAAATCCGCCGGCTGCAGCTCGTCGACCAGTGCCTGGCCCCAACTGCCCGGCGCGAAATCGCCCTTTGCAAGGAACGGACGCAGCTCCTTCAGATGCGGCGAAATCATCGGCTCGCCACCGCGACCAGGCACCAGGGTGAACGCTGTCGCGCCGACCAGGATTCCTTTTTGACGAGACAGGTCAACGAGCGGCTTGAGGCGTTGAGGCAGCGCCGCAATGTCGTCACTTCGTTGCCCCGCGCGGCCATAAGCGCCGTTCGGGTGAAGAAAATCGTTTTGGAGATCGAGCAGTAACAGCGCGGACGACGATATCATTTCGGCACCCGTTCAACGATGAGATTTCCGAGCGCATCAACCCGGCCGCGCAAGCCGGGCTCAATGTAAATCGTGGCATCCGGCTGTTCCAGGATGGCAGGTGCTTCGACGATCGCACCGACCGGCAGATCGAGGCGCGACCAGATCTGTGTTTCAAGCCAGGCGCCGTCGATGCGGACCGGGCGCGCACCCAGCCTTGCTTTCTCAACTGACGCCTCCGGCCCCGGCGCGAAAACCGAAAGATCGAGCTGTGGACGCCGGCCAATCGCGGCGACGCGTAACGACACGATTCGGATCGGCAGCCCCGGAAGCAGGCGGCTGAAGGACGACGCATAGGCGGTTTCGAAAGCGGTGCGGATCATAGCGGGCGAAATGCCCGTGGTACCGTCTTGCAGCGTGACCGGAACCTGCACGGCGACCGTGTGGGTTTGCCCTACATAATGCATGTCGAACTCGAAGCTCAGATCGATCTGGCCAACCATCGCGCCCGCAGCGCCGACGACCGCGCGCACTTGCTCGCCCGCGGCGACCATTCTGCGGTCGAGCGCGGCAGTATCAATGCCGTCGAGCGCAAGGTTCAACGTCTGCACCTGATCGTGCCGCAAATCCGCGATGACGCAGCCAAGGGCAGAGGTGACGCCGGGAAAACGCGGTACCAGCGCCATTTGCAGGCCGATCTCCTTGACGATCGCGCCCACATGCAGCGCACCGCCGCCGCCAAAGGGCACGCCAACGAATTTCGTCGGATCGTGACCGCGCTCGATCGATACCAGGCGGATCGCGCCGGCCATTCGCGCATTGGCGACGCGTACGATGGCCTCAGCAGCCTCCAGCACATCGATGCCGAGCGGACGGCCGACATGGTTCAGGATCGCGCTTTTGGCGGCCTCGACGTCGAGGCGCGCAAGTTTGCCGCCGATTGGCCGGTCGGCGTTGATCCGGCCGAGCACGACGTGAGCGTCGGTCAACGTCGGCCGGTCGTTGCCCTGGCCGTAACAGGCAGGTCCTGGTACCGAACCCGCGCTTTCCGGCCCGACCTGCAACAGTCCACCACGATCGACCGACGCGACCGATCCGCCACCGGCGCCGATGGTGGTGATCTCGATCATCGGCGTGCGGATCACGAGGCCGAAATCGATGGTCGCCTGCGCGGCGAGTGACGCCCGGCCGCCGGCGATCACGGAAACGTCGAACGAGGTGCCCCCGAGGTCGCAGGTAATCGCGTTCTCAAAGCCGGCCTGACGGGCGATAGCCGCGGCCGCGATCACGCCCGCGGCGGGGCCCGATAGCGCAGTGCGGATCGGAAACCGGCGCGCGGTAGCCGTCGACATCACGCCGCCATTCGACTGCACGATGTAGAATTGCCCCTTGAACTGCAGCTTCTCCAGCGCCCGTTCCAGCCGGGCAAGATAGCCGCTGACCCCCGGCTGCAGGTAGCTATTGAGCGCCGTGGTCGAGGACCGTTCGAATTCCCGGATTTCCGGCAGCACCTGATGCGAGGCAGAAACGAATTCGTTAGGCCAGACCGACCTGACCACCGCCAAGGCCTTCTGCTCGTTGGCGGGGTTGGCGTAAGTGTTGATGAAGATGATAGCGAGCGCCTCGGCGCCGCGCTCATGCAGCGCGATCGCGGCCGAGCGCACTTCCGCTTCATCGACCTCGCAATGGATCGTGCCGTCGGCCAGCGTGCGCTCGGTGACTTCCATGCGAAGGTCGCGATCGACGATCGGCGTGAAGTCGCCCCACAGACCCCAGGTACGCCGCCGGTCGCGCCGGCGCATTTCCAGCACATCACGAAAGCCGCGGGTGGTGATCACGCCGACCTTGTGCCCTCGCCGCTCCAGCAACGAATTGGTGCCGACAGTGGTGCCATGGACAATCGAAACGATCTCGCGCCCGGCGCTGACGGTCGAGATGCCTTGCATGAAGCCGGCCGCCTCGTCGCCACGCTGGGATGGAACCTTGGCCGTTCGGAACGCCTTCGTCTGCGCATCGAACAGCAGGAGATCGGTGAAGGTGCCGCCGACATCGACCCCGAGAATGTTGGACGGCTTCATCGGCCGCCTCCACTTCGCAGCGCCGCAGTCCCGGCCATATCCACTGCGCCATCTTCGCCAACGACCACGCCGTATTGGCTGCGCGCCGAGGCGGGCGTCACGTAGCCGAGCCTGACGTCACGCGCGACGCGTTGCGGATCGCGCTTCAGCGGATCGCCATAGCCACCGCCGCCGGGAGTTTCGAGCCTTACCTTGCGGCCTCGCTCGATGCTGATATTGGTGACCTTGCTCACCATCGCCGGCGACTTGTCACCCTCGGGAGATTGATAGACAAAACGATTCAGCGCCGCGCTGCCGCCGCCATTGACGCCGAAGGGCGGGAATTTTCCCCGCTCGCCCAGGAGCGACACGTCGGTCGCTCCCGCGGCCAGCGTCTCGATCTCGTAGATGGCGCCGAGCCCGCCGCGATGGAGGCCCGGACCGCCGGAATCCGGACGCAGCGCCCACTGCGTGAACATCACGGGATAGAGCGATTCCAGGATTTCGGCCGGTGGAATCGTCGCCGTCGAGATCGGGTTGTTGCCGTGATTCAATCCGTCCGTTTCCGGATTGCCGCCGAGCCCGCCACCGAAGAAACAGAACATCACCCAACGACGGCCGTGCTCGCGCCAGCCGGAGAGCGACAACGCGTTGATCGTGGCAAACGGACCGCCATTGGCACGTTCCGGCGCCAGCTGCGCGAATGCAGCGAACACGGTGTCGATCACGCGCAGGATCGTCTCGGTGTAGCCGCCGACCGGTCGCGGTGCGGAAACGCCGAGCAGCGTCGTATCGGGGATCACGAATTCGATCGGCGCGAGACAGCCAGCGTTGGCCGGCACATCCGTAAAGATGTGCTTGAGCGCGACGTAGCAACAGGCGACAGTGGTTGAATAGGCAATGTTGAGCGGCCCGTCGCAGGGCGGCGCCGAGCGCGAGAAGTCCAGCTTCATCGTCTCGCCCGAAATGGTCAGGTCGAGCGCAATCTTCAGCGGCACATCGGTAATGCCGTCATTGTCGAGGTAATCTTCGCAAGAAATGATGCCGTCCGGCAGGCTGGCAATGTTGGCGCGCATCAGTTTTTCCGCGCGCCCGGTCAACAGCTCAAGCGCGATAACAATCCGATCCGCGCCGTATTCCTCGAGCAGAGCGTGGAAACGCCGCTCGCCGAGATCGAGCGCATTGAGCTGCCCGTGAAGGTCGCCCCAGTTCGACTGCGGCACGCGGGAATTGGCGCCGAGAATGTCGATGATGTCCTGCTGGATGACGCCCTTACGGGCGAGCTTGACCGGCGGCACGCGAAAGCCTTCCTGAAAACTCTCGGTCGCCTTGGCATTGAAATTTCCTGGCACATTGCCGCCGACGTCGAGCCAGTGGCCGACAGATGCGAGCCAGGCAAACAACTCACCGTTCCAGAACAGCGGCCTTACCAGGCGAAAATCGTTGAGATGCGTGCCGCCGTCATACGGATCGTTGAACAGGTAGGTATCGCCGGGCGCGAGATCCCCATCCCTGTTGGCCTTGTCGATGACCGCCTTGACGGCAAATGCCATCGCACCGACGAAGATCGGCAAGCCGGTCGTGCCCTGCACCAGCGTCGCGCCGGTTTGCGCGTGATAGAGACCGTGACAGGCGTCGTGAGCCTCGGCAATGATCGGATTGAAGGCCGAACGATAGAGCGTCGCGTCCATCTCGTCGGCGATCTGGACGAAACGACCGTTGAGAACGGCAAGGAGAATTGGATCGATCGTGCTCATTTGCCGCCAAAGCGCTTGCCGCGCTCCATCATTTCGGGTGTTCCGAGCAGCGCATTCATCTCGTTGAAACCGAACATCCGCTGCAGGAAAGGTTGCGTGGTCCGGTGCTCGGCCAGCGACGCATAGTAGTCGACGGCGGTGCGGGCCAGCGTACGCACGATTCCGCCCGGAAAAATCACCAGCGAAAAGCCGAGCGCTTCCAGTTCGCCTCCCGAGAGGATCGGCGTCTTGCCACCCTCGACCATATTGGCCATCAGCGGAACACCTCGGCCGATGCGTTCCACAATGCCGGCCAGATCCTCCCGCGTCTTTGGCGCTTCGACGAACAGCACATCGGCGCCGGCCTCGCGAAACATCGATGCGCGCTCGATCGCCCGGTCAAGGCCTTCCACCGCGACGGCATCGGTGCGCGCGATAATGATGGTATCGCGTGAGTGACGCGCATCGAGGGCCGCCTTGATCTTGCCGACCATTTCATCTGCCGAAATCAGGCTCTTGTCATCGAGGTGGCCGCAGCGCTTGGGAAAACTCTGGTCCTCAAGCTGGATCGCATGCGCGCCGGCCTTCTCGAACAGTCTCACCGTGCGCTGAACATTGAGCGCATTGCCGTAGCCGTTGTCAGCGTCGACGAGCAGGTTGGCCTCGACCCGGTCGCTGATGAGCGACACCGTCTCGACCACCTCGGACATGCTGACAAGACCGATATCGGGACGGCCAAGGCGCGTATAGGCGATCGACGCGCCGGAGATATAGAGCGATTGAAAGCCGGCCTCGCTTGCGATCAAGGCCGTGAGCGGATCGTAGACGCCGGGCGCGACGACAATCGGCGGCTTTGAAAGCAGTGAGCGGAGAGAGACAGGTTGGGTCATGGCTATAATCCGAGAAATGCCCGTTTGAGGTCTGCGTTCGATCTCACGTCCGCGGCAGTGCCGGACATGACAAAGCTGCCGTTTTCGAGAATGTAGGCGCGGTGGACGATGTCGAGGCTCTGCGCGACGTTCTGCTCGACCAGCAGCACCGCCAGCCCCTCGTTGTTGAGCCGCCTGATCAGCGTGAACATCTCCTCGACCATCAGCGGCGAAAGGCCGAGCGACGGCTCGTCGAGGATGAGCAGTTTGGGCTCCGCCATCAGGCCGCGCCCGATTGCGAGCATCTGCTGCTCGCCGCCGGAAAGCGTGCCGGCCATCTGGCTTGTCCGCTCGCGCAGCCGGGGAAAGAAAGAGAAAACGCGCTCGCGGTTTGCGGCGCGACGCGCCGATGCCCGCCGGTAGCTGCCAATATCGAGATTTTCACTGACCGACATGTTCGGAAAAATGCGACGTCCTTCCGGAACGTGAAGCAGACCGGCCGCGACGATTTCCGCGGGACTTGCGTTCTGGATCGGCTGGCCATCGAATTCGATGGCGCCCTCGCGTGCCGGGACGATTCCCGAAATCACCAGGTTGAGCGTCGACTTTCCGGCGCCGTTGGAACCGAGCACAGCCACCATGTCGCCCGCATTCACTACGAGGTCGACATTGCGCAGGATTTCGACCTCGCCGTAGCCGGCGCGCAGCCCTGCGACCTTCAGCAAGGCGCCATCAGCTTTGTTGTCAGCCATGCGCGCCTCCGGCCAGCCGTGCGGCGGCGCCGCGACCGAGATACGCCTCGATCACTTCGGGATTGGCCCCGACCTCATCCGGCGTTCCCCGGGCGATGACGTGCCCCTCGACGAGCACATAGACCTGCTCGGCGAGACTCATGACGGCCTGCATGACGTGCTCGATCATGAGGATGGTGATGCCACGATCGCGTATCGCCCGGATCACCGGTAGCATATCGCGTATTTCCGAAGGATTGAGTCCCGCGAGAACCTCGTCGAGCAGAAGCAGTTTCGGTGACGTCGCGAGCGCTCGCGCGAGCTCGAGCCGCTTCCGCCGTGCCAGCGTCAGCGTTGCCGCGGACTGGTTCATGATCGTTTCGAGACCCAACAGCCTTGCGACTTCGGCCGCAGCAGCGAGCGCCTCCGTGCGCCGCGCAAAATGAAGATGCGCACCGACGGCGATGTTTTCCAGAACCGAAAGTCCCGAGAACGGCTGCACGATCTGAAATGTGCGCGCGATACCTTGCCGCGCGACCTGATGCGCGGGCTGACCGGTGATATCTGCGTTCCCAAGCCGAATGCGGCCACGATCGGGCTTCTGAAATCCGGCGATCAGGGCAAACAAGGTGGTCTTGCCTGCGCCATTGGGGCCGATCACCGCGGTGATCCGGCCTGCCTCTGCAGTCAGCGAGGCCTCACGCACGGCATAAAGGCCGCCAAATCTCTTCGAGATGTTCTCGATCGCGAGGATGGTCCGGCTCATGCTGCAGAGCCTCCTGCGCCGATCTGCCGCTGCAACAGCCATGCGCGGCAGCGTGCGCCGATACCGGCGACGCCGCGAGGGGCCATCCCGACCACCAGGATCAGAACGACTCCGTAAAGCATGAGATCAAGACCCGGCGCGTCGCCCGTGACGAGCTTGGCCGCCTCGCCGAGCGTCTTGACCATCAGCGCGCCCAGCAGTGGCCCGAACACCGTTCCGACCCCGCCGATGATCGATGCGAGCAGCGCCTCGACCGAGATCCACGGGCCATAGGCGATCGGCGCATCGATAAACAGGAAATATTGAACGTAGAAGCATCCCGCCGCCGCGGTGAACGCCGCCGATACCGTCATTGCCGCGAGTTTGACACGCGTCGGATCGACGCCCAGCGCCTGCGCAGCGGATTCGCCTTCGCGCACCGCCACCAGCCAGGCGCCAAATCGGGACCCTTCGATGAGACGAGTGACGACCAGCGCTATAGCGACCAGCCACAGAATGAACCAGTAGGCAACCGCCCGGCTCGAAAACTGGAGCGCATGAATACCCGGATCGAGCTTGATGAGGATACCGACGCCCGCGCCGGTGACGGGCGCGACGCTGGCAAGAATGCGAAGAACCTCGGCGAAGGCGAGCGTTACCAGCGCAAAATAAGAGCCACGCAGTCCCGATGGGAAGGTCAGCGCGCCAATCGCGGCGCCCATGCCGGCACCGGCCACGACGCCGAACGCAAAAGCAGGCCACGCATTCAGGCCATAGCGCGTTTGCAATATGGCGGTCGCGTAAGCGCCCGTCCCGAAGAATGCGGCATGGCCAAAGGAATATTGGCCGCCATAGCCGCCGAGCAGGTTCCAGCCCTGCCCCGCCAGCGTCAGCAACAGCGCCGTCACCAGGAAGTTCAACACCACGTCCGAATGAACAGCAAATGGAACGCAGGCGAGCGCCGCGACCACCACAACGATCGGCAGGAACCCGCCCCGGCTCATGCCCGCGCTCCCAACAGTCCGCTTGGGCGAAACAGCAAAACCAGGATGAACATCAGGAAGATGCCGATCTGGCCGAGCGACTCTCCGAGATAGAGCCCGCAGAGACTCTCGATGAGACCCACGAACAGCCCGCCGATCAGCGCGCCCGGAATTGATCCCATGCCGCCCAGCACGACGGTCGTGAACGCCACCAGCACGTAGGCGTTGCCGACGTGAGGGTTGACGTAATAGGTCGGGATCAAGAGGCAGGCGGCGACAGCGACGCAGGCGGTGCCGAGCCCGAAGGTCAAAGCATAGATATGCGCAACGTCGATGCCGCTCAGTTGGGCGCCGAGCTTCTCTTTTGCCACCGCGCGGATGGCCTTGCCGGTGTCGGTTAATGTCAGCAGCAGCCAAAGCAGCACGGCGACGACAACCGCTCCGGCAAATCCGACGAGCCGCGGCACCGAGATGAACATACCGGCAAACGGCACCACTGAAAAGCTGTAAGGCAGGTCGACGGTGCGGGTATCGCCGCGAAACGCAAACAACAGGCCGTTTTCGATGATGACAGCAAGGCCGAGCGTTACCAGCAGGATATTGCTGTCATCGCCGTGGGAGAGCGGCCCGATGACGAGACGCTGGAGCGCGTAGCCGACAACGAAAAAGGCAGGCGCCAACACAACAAGCGCGGCGTACGGATCGATGCCGAAGAAGTGGTAGAGATAGAACGCCGCGAACAACGCAGCCGTCAGCAGTGTGCCGTGGGCAAAATTGATGATGTGCAGCACGCCGTAAACCAGCGTCAGGCCGAGCGCGACCAATGCGTACAAAGCGCCGTTCAGAACGCCGTTGATGACAGCGGGAAAGAGAATGTTCAGCTGCACGCGCGGTGTCCGACCATGGCCCGTTACGGTGAAATCTCGCCTTAAGCCCGCGGCATCGGATAGACCGCCTTTGCCGACGCAAAGGCTTCCGGCAGGACAACCTGGATGTCGCCACCGATCACCTGCGTGTTGGTCGGCACCGCGCCCTGGTTTTGACCATTGACGAACTTGGTCGGACCGTAAGGCATCACATGCCCGGCAAAAGTTGAAGCGGCAAGCGCCTCGATGATCTTGCCGCGATCGGTCGATTTCGCGCGCTCGATGGCGTCCGCCATCAACAGCGTACAGCTGTAGTTGAGGTAGACCTCGTAGGTAAAGAATTGCCCTTTCGCCTCGACTTTACTCTTGAGGGCCTGGGCCTTTGGGTTGCGTGGATCGAACCAGTGATTGCAATCCATGATGAACTGGGCCGCTTGCGGAAACTCCTTGACGAACTTGTAGGACGATGCCGCTCCGCCCAGCACGGAGTAGATCGCCGCCTTCGGCCGCACCTGTTGTTGCTGCATGGTGCGAGCCAACAACACATATTCGTTATAGTAGTTGGCTGGGATGACGATGTCGGGATCGGCGGCCCGGATCTTGAGCACGACATTGTTAAAATCGCGCGTCGGCGTCGGATGGGAGATGGTCTCCAGGATCTGGAATCCATTCAACGGAAGCTGCTCGTTGAGCAGCTTGGCAAGACCCGAACCAAAAGCAGAATCCTCGTGCACGATCATCACGGTCTTGGCAGGCTTGCCGGCGGCCTCGTTGATCGCGACGAGGTTGGTCAGCGCCGTCTTGGTAATTACGCCAAAGCCGGGACCGAAGCGGAATGTGTTCTTCAATCCGCGCGTCACGATCGCGTCGGTCACGCCGACGTCGACCAGGTACGGCAGATCGTAGCGCGCCGCCGTCTGCGAGGTCGCAAGGCAAATGCTGCTGCCATAACCGCCGACGATCGCGGAGACGCCTGCCGAATTCATCTTCTCGACCTCGGCGTTGCCGCCTTCCGGCGTCGATTGCGCGTCGCCAAGCACAGGCTCGATTTTTCCGACGTCCTTGATGCCACCGGCCGCATTGATTTCGTCGATCGCGATCGAGGCCCCCAGCCGCCCCTGCTGGCCGGAATAAGCCAATGCACCGGAGACAGGCTGCAGGAAGCCGATCTTTACCGCTCCGTCCTGTGCTCGCAGGACCGACGGCGCAGCGATCACTCCAATCGCCGAGGCCATCCCCGTCAGCGCCGTCGATTGGAGGAATTTCCGGCGGCTAAAGCGCTCGCGAATGTTTGGCAAGGCTGCAACTCCTCTGGCTAGATCAAGGCAATTCGATTTGACGATCGGGTCTTTCGCGCGGGCTTGCGGCGCACATTCGGCAAAGGCGACCAGCCTCGGTTGCTGGCACCACCGGAACGAACCAGGTCGAACTCGAAGCCGTAGCGATCCGGCCGATAGAGCGCGTAGAGATGTTCGACGCCGCGGCCATTGTGGTCGAACACGGTGCGCACAAGTTCAATCAGCGGTGAGCCGGTTTTGACACTCAGCGCCCGGGCCACGTCGGGCGCGGCGAGGCTCGCGGAAATCCGCTGGGTTGCACGCTCGACCTTCACGCCCGAACGCTCCAAAAGTTCAAGCAGCGGCCGATCGGCCAATTCCTTGCGTGTAAACGTCGCGCCGATGCGCTCGGGCACATGCGTCAGCAGATACGAAAATGGCTGGCCGTCGACCGAGCGGACGCGGACCGAGCGCTGTAGCAATTCATGATCGCCCGAACTGAGCGCCTCGGCGGCAGGACCGGCGGCCGGCACATAGCCGAACGACAGCAATCGCACGCTGGTCCTGCGGCCCATTTCAGCCAGGTTCGCCAGCACGCCTGAAATATCGGCACTCATCAGCGACGAGTGCGCCCGATAGACGACGCGCGTTCCCGCACTGCGTCGCCGTTCGATCAAATGCTCGCTTTCCAGCTCGCCCAGCGCGCGCCGCACCGTGACCCGCGACACGCCATGAGTCGATGCGAGGTCGTTCTCGGTGGGAAGTCGCGCGCCAAAGCCAAGCGCCCCGCTCACGATGCGATCGCGCAGCACCAGGTAAATCTGGCGCGCCTTGGCTTCCTGCAATCGACCCGTCACTCTCCCCGCTCCCTGCTGGCGGCTTTACTTGGTATCATTTACCATACAATATGGAGGGACTACCACAATGTCCTATTCGTACGAAATCGTCGCATGCCATCGCCTTTGACCCTGTTCGACAAACTCTGGGCGCAGCACGAGGTTCTGCAACAGGGCGGCGAGTCCCTGCTGTGGGTCGACCGGCACTACGTCCATGAAGGTTCATTTCATGCCTTCACTCAGTTGGCGCGGCGCGGCGGGCACGTCGCAGAGCCGGAGCTGACGTTCGGCGTCGCCGACCATTATGTGCCGACGCGCGGCCGCGACCAGCCGATCGCCAATGTCGAAATCGCCCGCATGATCAGCGACCTCGAGAAGAATACGGGCGATCAAAACATCGCCTTGTTCGGCTTGAGGGACCCCCGGCAAGGCATTGTTCATGTCGTCGGACCGGAATTGGGCCTGACCTTGCCCGGCCTCCTGATCGTCTGCGGCGACAGCCACACCTCGACCCATGGCGCCTTCGGTGCGTTCGCGTTCGGAATCGGCGCGTCCGAAGTGGCGCATGTGCTGATGACGCAAACGCTTTGGCAGAAGAAGCCGCGGACCATGCGGATTGTCGCCGAGGGGCAGCTTTCCGAAGGTCTCACCGCCAAAGACCTCGCGCTTGCTATCATTGCCAAGGTCGGCGCCGATGGTGCCGCCGGCCATGCGATCGAGTTTTCGGGTCCGGCGGTCAGCGCACTTTCGATGGAAGCGCGAATGACCCTCTGCAACATGGCGATCGAGGCCGGGGGCCGCTGCGGCATCGTCGCGCCGGACAAGACGACGTTCCATTACATCCGCGGTCGCGCGTATGCACCCTCGGGCGAGATCCTCGAAAAGGCGATGGAAGACTGGGCCGATCTCAAATCGGATTCCGGCGCGCAATTCGACCGGGAGGTCGGAATCGATGCGACCGCAATCGCGCCGTTTGTCACCTGGGGCATCAGCCCGGAGGACGCGCTGCCGATCGACGGCCGCGTTCCTGATCCGGCCGGCGCGCCAACGCCAGAACGCGCCAAATATCTGCAAGGCGCGATCGACTACATGGGTCTCGAAGCCGGCATGCGCCTCACCGATGTTGCGATCGACCAGGTCTTCATCGGCTCCTGCACTAACGCACGCATCGAAGACCTCCGCGCGGCGGCATCCGTCCTTGCTGGGCACGTCAGCAAGGTTCCGGGCCTGGTGTCGCCCGGATCGTCCGCGGTGAAGCGGCAGGCCGAGGAAGAAGGGCTCGACCAGGTATTTCGGAGCGCTGGGCTCGAATGGGCCAATTCCGGCTGCTCGATGTGCGTCGGCATCAATGGCGACCAGGTCGCGAAAGGACAGCGCTGCGCGTCGACGACAAACCGGAATTTTCGCGGCAGACAGGGCCCCGGTGCGCGCACACATTTGATGTCCCCCGCCATGGTGGCCGCGGCCGCCATCAACGGGCGTCTCGCCGATGTCCGCTCGCTGAAGTCAGGCAAGAGCTGAAGAGGGCGAAATGGACAAATTTACCTGTATCGCAGCAATCGCCTGTCCACTCCCGACGGAGAATATCGACACCGACCAGATTCTGCCGGCGCGCTATCTGAAACTGCCGCGCAAGGGAGAGCACGGCAAAGTCCTGTTTTACGATTTGCGCTTCGACGCTGAAGCGAACGAGCGGCCGGAGTTTCCGCTCAATCGACCGCATTGGCGCGAGGCGAAGATCATCGTGGCCGGGCGCAATTTTGGCGGAGGGTCGTCGCGCGAGGCCGCGGTCTACGCGCTTTTGGATTTCGGCATCCGCTGCGTGATTGCACCGTCGTTCGGCGATATCTTTGCACAGAACGCCACGAAAAACGGTCTGTTGACCGCCGCTCTCGGCGAAACCGAGACCAACGCGTTGATGTCAATGTTGGAGCGAGAACCAGCTTCGATCGTCACCGCCGATCTCGTGTCGCAATCAATCGCATGCGGCGGCCAGCAATTTCAGTTTGCGATCGACCCGTCGCGCCGGGATCGCCTGCTCAATGGTTGGGATGATTTTGACGTCACCCGCTCGTTTCGAAAAGAAATCGCTGATTTCAGATCAGCCGACCGAAAGCGGCGACCCTGGGCGGTCCCTCACGCACGCGGCGCCGGCGGTATGGCGAGCTAATCTATGGCGGAGAGAGTGTCCTCCAGAAAATGCAAGAAACGCCCATTTTATCTGAGTTTCTAGCATGCGCATTTTGGCTACATACACCTGTGCATACACCTCGCAAGGCAGTTTCTCCGCCATTGAGAGCATCGATTTTCATCGGCGGTCTGGTTTTAGCACCAGCATATTCTTCCCAAAATTGGAAATCTTTTCGAGCGCTACTTTGCCGAACATGCCTGCGATCGGGGCGTCGACGCGGCACGCGCCCAGTACCGGGCATGGCTGGCGATTGCGGAGGCTTCGGACTGGCGCACGCCGCAGGACGTGAAGCGTTCGCATCCAAAGGCGAGCATCATGAAAGGCGGGCGCGTCGTGTTCAATATCAAGGCCAACGACTACCGCTTGATTGCCTTGGTACAATATCGCGACGGCGTGTTGGTAATCCGCTTTTCGGCAGTCATGAAGACTATGATAAGGTGAACGCGTAGGCGGTGTGATGAAGGCGACTTTGATCATTATCCAGAATGAGGCCGATCATGAGATGGCCAAGGCGCTTTTCAGCAAGCTGATGCGATCGATCGAGGCTGACGACCGCGCGCGCATGGTGGCGCAGGCTCGCCTAATCGAGGCATATGAACGCGCACGATGGCCGCGCAAAGCGCCGCCGCTACCTGATTTGCTAACCTATCTGATGGCGCAGCATGATTTGACGCGCGCCGATCTTGTTCCGCTTCTGGGCACGGCGAGCCGTGTCAGCGAGGTCATGTCGGGCAAGCGCGAATTGAGCATGACCATGGTAAAGCGCTTGCGCGAGCGCTTCCATGTTCCGGCGGATTTGCTGATTTCGGCCAGTGCGTGAGAGTGTCGCGGCCTAAGCTGATCACTTCGCATCAGCAAGTCGAATATTTTCCAGACTTCGGTGGCGGTCCAAAGCGATGAGCTTGGTGGTCTCGAACACTCGTGCGAGGAATGGCACAACCGCCGACCTCACCGGACCTCATCCAACTCGCGTTTCGGCTGCCATGCGACGGGATCGTCGATCCAGCGATTGATGTCGGATTCGCGCCAGCCGGTGCCGTTGACGCTGATTTTGAGCTGGGCCGGGAATGTGCCCTCGGCGATCTTACGGTAGATCGTGGAGCGGGACAGACCGGTCCGGGACAGGACGGTTTTGAGGCGGATGATCCGGTCTGGCTCACGCATGGAAACGCTGCCTCTTCCTGGCTGCTTCTAACTGCTGCTGATCCAGACAGAGCACGCCATGACGGTTGCGCAAGAGCGTTTTTCGGGTCGTCGCAGCGTGGCGTGCGAGCGGCTGCAAATAGGTGTGATCGGCGATGGGTGCATGTGATCCAAGGGTGCGCGGCGGCGACATGCTCACATCAGAGCCCGAGCCCCCGGCCTCGGCCGAGGTCGAGGCCGTGACTGAAGGCGAGTTCAAGGCCGAGCCTGCGGCCTGTTTCGAAGGAGATGCCAAGCTCGATCTTGCGGTTGGCGAGGATCGATTCCATCTGCGGATCGCGTTCGAGGCCTCTCGCCATGTCGCCCATCGCCGAGCGCGTGGCCCTGTAGCCGGACATGTCGCCCGCCTGATACTGGCGCTGGCTGGTCTGGTCGAGCCTTTGCCAGCGCTCCACAAAGCGGTCGGCGAGGCGGTCCGGATTGACGCGGATTTCGGTCTCGAACTGGAGCGCGCGGATGACGCGACCGAGATTCTTGCCTGACGCGGCTTCCCGGGCAAGGTCCGGGTATTTCTTGTATGCGGCTTCGGCATCGTGCGAGCCATGGGGGCGCAGCTCCTCGAAGGCCTTGCGGGCCTGCTGCAATTCCTTCACCTGTTCGGGGCTGGCCTTGCCGCCGATGTCCTGGACCTCGAAGATCGCATCCACCGCGCTGGCATGGCGGACCAGCGCACGGGTGCGGGCCCTGCGCAACGCAGCTTCCGGATCCCCCACCACCTCCCTTTCCGGCGTTTCGGCTACGCGCCGCTCGGCTTGCGGAGCGCTCCGGTCCCGTTCCGGGGCTTCGCGGCCCATTGTCTGTCCGCCATCCAGGCCGGGCGCGTCGCCGGCAGGCGGCCCCGAACGATCGAACATGCCGCGCACCTTCTCCGGCACGATTGTCCTGACAATTTCGGCGACGCGCTCGCGGAAGGTGATGCCGCGCCGCTCGGCGTAGTCTCGCGTCGGGTCGATCTGCTCGTAATCTGAGGCCATGTCCTTGGACCGGTCGCGCGACAGGGTCCGGGTGAGTTGGATCTGATTGGCAAAGTCGTCGCGGCCGTAATGCAGCTCCATTCCGTCACGGTGCCGCGACAGCGCGACATAGCTGGCATGGGCGTCCATGCCTGGTGTTGCCAGCACATGGGTGCGATCGACGGTCATGCCCTGCGCCTTGTGGATGGTCGCGGCATAGCCGTGGTCGATCTTGCTGTAGTCCTTCAGGTCGAACGCGACATTGCGCCCATCGTCGGTCCGGACGGTCAGGGATTGAGGGCTGACCTGCCCGACGGTCCCGAGCGTGCCGTTCTTCACGCCAAGGCCGCGCTCGTTCTGCAGGAACATGACGCGGTCCCCGCTGGCGAAGTTGCGTTCGCCGCGTTCGACCGTAACACGGACGTCTTCCCCCAGTTCGCCGGCGTCCCGCATCCGCATCCGAGCTGCCTCGTTCAGCGCGCGCACCTCGTCATTGGTATGAGTCAGGATGATCCGGCTCCGGTCCGGCGATGCCTGCCGGTCGTGGTCCCAGCGCTCGATCAGATCGCCGCGGGCCTGCTCGCGGGTTGGGGCCGCATGTAGCATGCCGTGTCTGTCATAGGCATGGATCGCATCTCTGGTTCGGCCGGTTGCCAGATCGCGCGTGGCGTCCCGCTGCCAGTCCTCGTGCTGGCGGCGCACCTCGCCAATTTCCACCCCGCCATGGCGCTCTTGGATCGACCGGAAGGCCGCACCCGCTTCGATCGATTGCAGCTGTTTGGGATCGCCGACCAGGACGACCTTGGCGCCGGCCTCCGCTGCATGGGACAGCACGCGTTCCAGCTGACGCGTGCCGACCATGCCGGCCTCGTCGATGACAAGCACATCGCCCGTCGTGAGCAGGTCGCGGCCTTGGCCCCAGCCGTGCTCCAGGCTGGCAATGGTGCGTGACGATATGCCCGATCCGGCCTCCAGATTCTCGGCGGCGATGCCTGACAGGGCCACGCCCCGGACCTCGTAGCCGGCCGCCTCCCAGGCCTCCCGCGCTACCCCCAGCAGCGCGCTCTTTCCCGTCCCGGCATGGCCGACGACGATGCCGAGATCGCGCCCGTCGGTGATGTGCCCGAGCGCGTCGGCTTGCTCGCCGGACAGGACAAGGCCGCGTGCTTCCGCAAGCGCCACCGCCGCCGCACGATTCCTGGCATTCACATAATGGCGTTCCCGTTCCGCCATAAGCTTGGCGGCCTGGTGAAGGCGCCGTTCGGCCTCGATCATGCTGCGGGTGGTGAAGCGGTCCTCGCCGCTGATGTCCTTGCCCAATTCGACCAGGTCGGGGGCCTTGCGCATCGCTCCCATGACTTCGTTGAACTGGTCGATGCCGTCGCTGTGCCGGTGGGCGAACCTCGCCATGTCGCGCTGCGTGAAGGTTGATTGCTGATGGACGATAGCCTCTAACCCCAGACCGGGATCGGCGATGATCCGCGCGCCGTTGCCGAGAGCGATCTCGCGGTGCATCTCGGCTCGATCGGCGGCCTCGGTCCCTTCGCTCGCGATACGCTGTGCAGGCGCGCCGATCTGACTTTGCGGCTCCAGCGCAATGCCCTGCGCCTCAAGGCTGCGATGGTCGATGCGTGCGTCGATGTCGAGTTCGGCCAGCCGTTCGTTGGCAAGTGCGGCCCAGCGTTCGCGCCAGCGCTCCACCATCTCAGTGCGGTTCCACTCCCGCACCTTTTGGCCAAAGCCGTTCTTGTCCACCACCCGCATGGTCAGCATGACATGGGCATGGGGTTTGGGCATGCCGTCCTCGGCCATGTCCCAATGCACGTTGAGATCGGCGATCATGCCCCGATCGACGAATTCGCCCCGAACGAAGTCGCGGGCGAGTTCGATGCCCTGTGCCTCGCTCATCTCACGCGGGATGGCGAATTCGACCTCGCGGGCAAGCTGGTCATCTTTCCGGACTTCGAAGGCCTCGACATCGTTCCACAGCCGTTCGCGGTCGCTCCAGGCTTCTGGCGCATTTTCCGGCAGCATCACCTCGGAATGGACGACGCCGCGCTTTCCGGAAAAATCTTGGTCACGGCCGATCCGCTCGTCGCGCAGCCGTGAGCCCGACCGGTAGGCGGCCGACGCCACCGCGCTGCTCCCGGCCTTCCGGCCAATGACCTTGACGTGAAGATGA
>NZ_DASSRP010000022.1:0-4713 GCF_035701725.1 Bradyrhizobium sp. | reverse complement strand
CACCGCGAGGCCTCGGTGCCGTTCTCCTATGTCGACGACAAGCAGCAGCCGATCGGCTTTGCCATGGATATCTGCGGCAAGATCGTCGAGGCCGTGAAGCGCGAGTTGAAGCTCGACAAGCTCGAGGTGAGATATGTGCTGGTGACGTCGCCCTCGCGCATTCCGTTGATGGCCAACGGCACGATCGATCTCGAATGCGGCAACACCACCAACAACGCCGAACGACAGCAGCAGGTTTGGTACACCAACACGCATTTCCTGACTGCGAGCCGTTTCATGGCGAGGGTCGACTCCCACGTCAAGACCATCGCCGACCTCAAGGGCAAGACGGTCGTCGCGCCCGCGGGCTCGACCAACATCAAGCAGGCGCTCGAATTCAACACCCGCCTCAATCTCGGGATGACGATCGTTCCGGTCCAGGACCAGGGCGAAGCGTTCCTGATGGTCGACACCGGCAGGGCGGTGGCCTTTGTCCAGGACGACATCGTGCTCGCGGGTCTGATCGCAATCGCAAAGGACCCGAAGGCCTACATGATCTCGGAAGACGCGTTCTCCAAGCCCGAGCCCTACGGCATCATGCTGCGCAAGGGCGATACCGCCTTCAAGGCGGTGGCCGATGCCGCGACGGCCGCGCTCTACAAGAGCCCGGAAGGCCCGGCGCTCTACGCCAAATGGTTCACGCAGCCGATCCCGCCGAAGAACGTCAACCTCAACATCCCCATGAGCGAGGTGATGAAGCGCACCTTCGAAAATCCGAAGGACTCAGCCGACCCCGCCGCCTATTGATCGGCGCGGCCGGAGTTTTGCATCTTCTGGTTCCAGCTCCGGAGGCGCCATCCCCGGTGGCCGCCTGGAATCCGCGAAGGAACGTTCTCTGGTCTCAGTCGGTTGAGGATTGCAGGGAAACGACGGAAGCATAATTGTCTTTGAACTCCGAGACGCTCAGTGCGACCCCCGAGACGCCAGATGCCTTGAGCCCGCCTTCTCTCGGGTTCGCCATCTCGATCATGGTTTTGCTCGGGGCCGCGATGGCCTCGAATTATCTTTCCTGGCAAAGGGTCAGGGATGAGCGCCGGCGATCGTCATTCCGGTCCGGCAACGATGAGCGGGCCGCCGTCGATGGGGGACGGGGGCGCAGTGCGACCACGCCGTCCGAAATACCTGCGCAGGGCTGGAAAGATATCCTGCGACGAGTCTACGCCAACATATCGAAGCACAGAATTCTCGCTCTTGCCGCAGGCATGACCTACTACAGCATCCTGGCGGTATTTCCGGCGATTGCCGCCCTGGTGGCGATGTATGGGCTGTTCGCCGATCCGGCGACGATTGCCCGGCACCTGGATCAACTCGGCGGATTTCTGCCGGGCGGCGCGGTGGACATCGCCCGCGAGCAGCTGACGCGGGTCGTTGCCAAAGGTCCTCAGACTCTCGGGGCGACGTTTCTGATCGGACTCGGTGTGTCGCTGTGGAGTGCGAACGCCGCGATGAAGTCGTTGTTCGATACGCTGAACATCGTCCACGGAGAAAACGAGAAGCGAGGGTTCATCCGGCTCAATGCGATTTCGCTCGGTTTTACGGTCGGTGGCGTGATCTTCGTGCTGGCCTCGCTCGGCTCTATCGTCGTCGTGCCGGTCATCCTGGCCTACCTGGGTCTGTCTCACCTGGGCGAGCTGCTGCTTCGTATCGGGCGCTGGCCTGCGATGTATCTCGTCCTCACATTGGCGCTCGCCGTGATCTACCGCTATGGCCCGAGCCGCGAGACCGCCCGCTGGCGGTGGATCACCTGGGGCAGCGCGATCGCGGCCTTGCTCTGGCTGATCGTTTCCGGACTATTCTCCTGGTATGCCGCCAACTTCGGCAAATTCAACGAGACCTATGGTTCGCTCGGCGCCGCCATCGGCTTCATGACGTGGCTCTGGATATCGGCCATCGTCATCCTGCTCGGCGCGGAGATCGACGCCGAGATGGAGCATCAGACGGCGCGAGACACCACGACCGGATCGGCGCAGCCGGTCGGGCGGCGCGGAGCCCACATGGCCGACACCGTCGGGGCGGCGCAAGGCGGATGAAATCATGAACCTGATGAAACTGCCGACATGGGCGGACGAAAACCACATCTACGCGGTCATCGAGACGCCTCGCGGAAGCTCCTGCAAGATGGATTTCGATCCGGAGCTTCGCGCGTTCACGCTGGCGAAGCCCTTGATGGCGGGTCTTACTTATCCTTATGACTGGGGCTTCGTTCCCTCGACCAGGGCCGAGGACGGCGACCCGCTCGACGTGCTCGTAATCCATGACGCCCGCACCTATCCCGGCGTCGTCCTTCGATGCACGCCGGTCGGCATTCTCGAAGTCGAGCAGACAAGCAAGGGCAAGAAGGAAAGAAATGACCGGATCTTCGCGGTTCCGGATCGTTCGCCATTGGAGACGGAGTTGGAGGACATTCGCCACCTTCCCGCGCGAGCGCAGGAGGAATTGGAAAAGTTTTTCCGTGCGACCGATGCGCTCGAGGAAAAGGAGCTCACATTCCTGGGGTGGCGGGGACCAAAGCGCGCGCTCAAGGCGATCAGGCGTCTCTCAGCCTGAGATCTATGGCCGCCGATCGCGACATCCAGACGCTGCGGCTTAATCATCGACAAGCTTATTATGCCTGCTGCGCGTCGCGGCCGTCTGCTATAGAGCAGGCTGCGGCGGTGCAGACGTCCGCATCATCGATGCCGCCGCCCCACGGGCAACCGGAGAACCAAGAAAATGCGAATGAAAATGTTGTTGCTCGCCACGGCGCTCGGCGCCGTGCTTTGCACGACCGCGTCAGAGGCCGCCGAGCTGAAGCTGCTCACCGCAGGCGCCTTCAAATCGACGGTGCTCGCGCTCTTGCCGGACTATGAGAAGGCGAGCGGCAACAAGGTCACGGTCGAGAACGACACCGCCGGCGCGCTGATGAAGCGGATTCAATCCGGCGAGACCTTCGACGTCGTCGTGATGACGCCCGATGGCGTCGACAGGCTGGCCGGCGAGGGCAAGGTGATGGCTGGCAGCCGCACCAACCTGGCGCGGGTCGGCGTCGGCGTGATGGTGAAGGAGGACGCGGCCAAGCCCGACATCTCGACCGTCGAGGCGTTCAAGAAAGCCGTGCTCGATGCCAAGTCGATCAGCTTCATCGATCCCTCAAGCGGCGGCTCCAGCGGCATCTATGTCGAGAAGCTGCTCGAGCGTCTCGGCATCGCCGACCAGGTCAAGCCGAAGGAAAAGCTGAAATCCGGCGGCTATGTCGCCGACTACATCGAGTCCGGTCAGGCCGAACTCGGCATTCACCAGATCAGCGAGATCCTGCCGCATGGCGGCGTGACGCTGGTCGGGCCGCTGCCGAAGGAAATTCAGAACTACACGGTGTACGCCGCCGGCATTGCGAGCGCGACCAAGGACGCCGCGGCCGCCAAAGCCTTGATCGCGGCCTTGATGGGTCCGTCGGCGCAGGCGTTGTTCAAATCGAAGGGCATGGAGCCCGGCGGCGAATAGACCGCCGAACAGCAGGGCGAGCGAGCTTGATGTCCAGCCGCATCGACAAATCGTGGACCGTCATTGCCAGTCTCGAAAATGCCGAGCACGACAAATGCGTCGACATTTTTTCCAGGCCGGATGGCAGCTACGGCTTCGAGGAGTTCAGGCGGGATGTCGAGGATCGGGGGCGGTGGACGCCGCTGCAGACCTATTCGGCCCTGGTTTGCGCTTCACCGGCGACCGCCTTGGCGACCGCCGAGCGCACTGTGACGTGGCTCGCCCCTGTCCTGAGCCAAACGCCGGACCTGCGGACGCGGATCGCGGCTTTTGCGGATCAAGGCGGACCCGCGGCAGAATGATGCGGATTTCTGAACCACCACGCTAGGCAGGCTGCGATACTGCCGCGGCGAGGCTTGCTTCGTCGGCGGCAGCCTCGGTGTTCTCTACGGAAGCAATGACCACGGCGCTCGGCACTTCGCTCGCTGCCGCGGCATCCTTGCGCGCATTCGCTTCCTTGGTGATGGCGGCGATCGAGTTGCCGACGGTCTGAACCAGGTTGCCGAGCTGCCGGTCGGAAACCTTCAGGCGCTTGCGTATGATCCGGACCTGAACGCGATCGTTCAGGTCAAGCCGGTTTCGTGCGCCCTTGATACGGCGTTGAAGCATTTCCGTTTCCTTTTGGTAAGGTCTGGGAGAGATCAAGCTCAGGCGGGCGTTACGCCGCCTGGAGCTTGATCGGTGACGGTCCCGCTCCTCGCGAAGATGCTGTCTCCACTAAAGCAAGTCGAAACAGGGGGGTGCAGTTCCGCGCGCGCCGGAATTTCGTCTGAGGCCCGCCGCCACACCGCTCAGCCGACCGATACGCCCGCTTTCGCCCGGCTGATGCCGAGCGTGAGGATACGATGCAACAGCCCCGGGTAATCGAGCCCGTCATACTTTGCCGCCATCGCGAATTCCTGGCTTTTGGCGATTTCGGGGTTGGGGTTCGCCTCGATGAAATAGAGCGTACCGTCGGCGGCGAGGCGAAAGTCGATGCGCGCATAGCCGTCGAGCCGGAGGGTGCGGTAGATGCGTTTGGCAATCCGCTGGATGTGCGCGCGCAGTTCCGGCGCGAGGCCCTTGGCCGGCCCGTCCTCGATGCCGACGCGCTCCTGATACTCCGGATCGTGCTTGACCTTTTCGGTGGCGATGGCCTGGCCGCCCATGGTGCCG
>NZ_DASSRP010000021.1:0-2840 GCF_035701725.1 Bradyrhizobium sp. | reverse complement strand
TTCGCGCGCTTCGCAGAGCGGCCGGTCTTTGCAAGACCGAATCTTTGGTGCATGATCTTCATTAATCGCGAAGGTCACGGGTCATCGAGCAAACAGAGGCTCGTTCGTGGGCCGCGAAGATGAGTCCGAACGGGAATAGTGCCGCCATGCATGCGGCAGGCAATAGAGCCACGCCGCGCTGGCGCTGAATAACCACGGCTGAGTCGTGAATTCGCTGCCAATGTGGTCGTCATCCGCGGGCCACAGCTTGGGGGAGACTAAACATGGTCAAAAGACGCGAAACAAAGGTCGCCGAGCTTCCGGATCAAACGGCCGCCAGCCGGCGCGACTTCGTCAAGGCGGGCGCTGCCGCCGGATTGGGCGCGGCCATCCTGTCGGCCCCTGGCAAGGCACAGGCACAACGGGCCCCCGCTGACATTCGCTGGGACTACGAGGCGGATGTGATCGTGTGCGGCTCCGGTGGGACCGGAATCGTGGCGGCGAAACGCGCACATGACCTGGGCGCCGATGTGCTGGTTCTGGAGCAGAACTTCGATATCGGCGGCAAATTATCGCACAACGGCGGACAGTCGTCGTTCGGCGGCGGCGACCCCATCCAGGAGCGCGACCGATTGGGCCTTGCCGACCCCGACGGATGGCTGACCGCCCCGCTGACGCCGGCCGCGGATCTGACCGACGACCCCGAGACGCTGTTCATCGACACGACCGACTGGTCGGTCGTCAACGACCACGCGGTTGCCGAATATCGCTACAACGATCGCGCACTCCAGCGCGGGTGGGCCGACAACGCGGCCGCGACCCGCCAGTTCCTGATGGACAACCACGTTCGCTTTGCGCGCATTAGCGGTACCCACCAGGGCGGCGGCATGACCAAGGCGCGGGCCGCTCGTTCGATCATGAAGCTCGGCAACAAGACGGACATCGAGGCGGGGACGATCACCTCGGCAGACGCCGGCAGCATGGAGGAGGAAAGACAATCACTCTTCAACCCCAGCACCTGCGGTGGCCCCGGCGCGCGGGCCGACGCCGTTGGTGCTCCTAACTGCATAAGCGGCGGCTTCGTCATCTCGCGCTCCGTTGAATACAGCGCCCGCAAGGCGGGCGTCAGGTTCATGCTCAACCGGCACCTGGACGAAATCATCCGCGAGGGTCACGATTCGGGCAGGGTTATCGGTGTCAAGGCAAGCTACACGCCGCGCTTCAGTCCCAAGACTGGCAAACGGCTGGAGAGCTACTGGAGCAACGGCAATATCGACGAAACCAAGCAGGTCATCTACATCCGCGCTCGCAGGGCAGTGATCGTGGGGACCGGCGGCTATATGGGCAACGTTCCCTTCCGCACCATGTTCGACCCGCGGATGAGCGAACCTTCGATGCAGTTCGGCACTGGCCTGATGGGTCCTCTCCACGAGGACGCGAGCGGCATCCTGGCCGGCATGAAGGTCGGGGCGGGCCTCGGCGGTCTTTACCAGGCCAACCTTCACGCCAACACGGCCCTGCGCCTTCAGAACGTTCTGGCCTGCACCGACATTTACGACAGGGTGATGCCGGGGCACCCGGCGTTCGAGTTCATCCGTTCCTACGGCATCTCGATCGGCACCACAGGCTGGGAATACATCATTGCCGTCAACCAGGTCGGCAAGCGCTTCCACGACGAGATATCGACCGGCGCCCAGCGCGGTGCGGAGGCCCAATACCCCCCGGGCTCGTCAGGGACCAAAAAGCCCTTCACCCCGTGCGATTGGCGGAACGCCAGCGTGGCCCAAGTCCGCTCGAGTTTTGCCTGGGGATCAGGCTCGGACGCGGCACTGGCCATGAACGAAGGCTCGCGCGCTCCAGACTACTCCTCGGGGCCGGTCTGGGCAATCTTCGACCAGGCAGCGGTCGATGCCAATGGCTGGCAGCTTCGGCACCCCTATATCGCCGATCCCCCGAACGGGACCTTCTTCAAGGCGGATACGATCGCTGAACTTGCCCGGTTGGTGGTGGGCAACCGGTTCCAGCGCATGCCGCTCAAGTATCTCGAGCAAACCGTCGCCAGGTTCAACGGCTTCGTCGCCGCCGGCAAGGACACCGACTTCGAGAAGGCGGCCATGCACAGGATCGACAAGGCGCCATTCTATGCCGCGCTGATCCCGTTCGCCGTCAACGATTCCATTGGCGGACTGAAAATCGACGGGCATTGCCAGGTCATCGACATATATGGGAAGCCGATTCCGGGTCTTTTTGCCGGCGGCGAGGCCTCCGGCGGCGGCCGGCAGCATGGCATCGGCCGCGCGTGTGTCCATGGCTATATGGCGGGGACGTACGCGGCTGCCGAACCGGCCGGCTGAACTAACGGCGCAGGGTGTCGCGGCGGGCCGCGTGGCCCGCCGACACGCCCCGCCGTCGGCGACGGCGCTGGTGTGTGGAGCCCGTTCGGGATCAATCAGGCAAAAGTGTTTGCGAGACGAGAAGCCAAACCATGACGAGTCAGGAAGCTGTTCTTTTCAATGTCTCCCTGAGCCTGTCGATTTCGCCTCAGGAGGCGGATGCCGGCACTGCCCTGACCCTCAAAGCCGTCGCGGAATGTCCCGAACAATACGATCTTTCGGGTGATCCGGTTTTGTTCTTTGACGCAGCGGGCCGCGAAGTCGGCAGAGCGCCGCTCGTAGCCTTCGAGGGAAACGATTTCGGTGCGGAGATCACGATCACCGCCCCGATCGAACTCGGCGAACATGGATACAGCACTGTGCTGATGCCCGCCGACGGCGACGGCGTCGCCCATGCCGGAGCAAGTGCCGGTGCCCGCTGCAGGGTCAAAGCACACGACGTTCATATCAATGCCTGGGACATCCCGT
>NZ_DASSRP010000020.1:0-3667 GCF_035701725.1 Bradyrhizobium sp. | reverse complement strand
GTCAATTGCCAGATGGGCGGCGGCGATCTGCTGGTCCGAGGCCACGTCCTGCAGTTCCGGCAGCTTACGCATCTCGCCTTGGAGGATCGGCGCCCAATGGTTCAGTTCGTCCAAGTTGGTGTCGGTCAGCGTGTACTGGTATTGGGTGCGGGAGAGCCGGCCGCCGACCGTGATGTTCTGCGGCACCTGCATAAAGAACTTTGCGCCCTGGATGCCGGCGACTTCCTTGCGCAAGCGCTGGATAATCTGCTCTGCGTTGGCGGTACGTTCCTCATAGGGCTTCAACCCCCAAAAGATGCGCGCGGTATTCTCGGCAGGGTTGTAGGTCGTTGCGCCGTCATAGGAGAAGACCCCCTCGACGCCAGGATCCTGCCTGACGATATTGACGACTTGCCGCCGGATCTTGTCGGTCAGGGTCATCGAAGCGTCTTCACGAACGTCAAGCTCGCCGAAGATGAACCCAGTATCCTGCTGCGGGAAAAAGCCTTTCGGGATAACGACGTAAAGATAACCGGTCGCAACCATCAGCAAGAGGGTCGCGATCAACGCCGACAGTTTGTGGCGAAAGATGAAGTTGAGGCCCCGGTCGTAGCCATTTAATGCCGCCTGGAAGACCCTTTCTGCGCCGCGGTTAAAGCGCCCCTTCGGGTGCAGCCCTTCTTCCTTCAAAAACAGCGAGCACATGACCGGCGTCAGGGTCAACGATATGACCGCCGAGGCCACCACCGCGACCGCAACCGTGACGGCAAATTCCCGGAACAGCCGGCCGATGATGCCGCCCATAAAGAAGAGCGGAATAAAGACGGCAATCAGCGAGAAGGTGATCGAAATAATCGTGAAACCGATCTGCCCGGCGCCCTTTAACGCGGCGTCGAGCGGTCGCATTCCCTGTTCGATATAGCGTACGATGTTTTCGATCATCACGATCCCATCGTCGACGATAAAGCCGACTGAGATCGTCAACCCCATCAGGGAGATGTTATCGATGCTGAAACCGCCGGCATACAGGACGCCGAACGTCGCGACAAGCGACAGCGGTACCGCCAGGCTCGGGATCACCGTCGCCCACAAGGTTCGCAAAAACAGGAAGATCACGACGACGACGAGGCTGATCGTCAGCATCATCGTGAATTGCACATCGCGGATGGAGGCGCGCGTTGTCTGCGAGCGGTCCGACATCAGATCGACGTGAATCGCCGGCGGCAGTGACTGCTCGAGCTTGGGCATCAACGCCTGGACATCGTCTACGACGGCGATCGTATTGGCGCCCGGCGCCTTCTGGATCGCGATGCCCTCCGCCCGCTGGTCCCCGAACCAGGAACGCACGCGGTTATTCTGCACCGAATTGATAGCGTCCCCGACATCCTTGATGCGTACTGGCGCGCCGTTTTTGTAGGCGATGATGATGTTGCGGTAATGCGCGGCATCAAACAGCTGATCGTTGGTATCAAGCGCGATCGCCTGATGTTCGGTTTGGATCTCGCCCTTCGGGCGGTTTACGGTCGCCGCGACAAGCGCATTGCGGACATCTTCCATGCCCAAACCCTTTGCCGCGAGCGCCGCCGGATTGATCTGGACGCGGGCGGCGTAAGGCATCGAGCCGAACACGAAGACCTGCCCGACCCCGGGCTCTGTCGACAGCCGTTCAGCGATGACATTGTTGGCGTACTGGTCGACCTCGTAGGGCGGACGCGCGTCGGAGTGGATGGCATAGATCAGGATGGCAAAGTCCGCCGGGTTCACCTTGCGATAGGTCGGCGGCGTGGGCATGTCCTGGGGCAATAGCCCGCTCGCCGCATTGATCGCCTGCTGCACGTCCTGCGCTGCCGCATCGATGTTGCGTGACAGGTCGAACTGCAGCGTGATCGAGGTGACGCCGACGCCGCTCCACGACGTCATCTGGCTGAGCGACGGGATCGAGGTGAACTGCTGTTCGAGCGGCGTCGCGACCGCCGACGACATCGTGCTCGGATTGGCGCCGGGGTACTGCGCGGTCACGCTGATTGTCGGGAAATCGACGTTCGGCACCGCCGCCACGGGCAGCAGGTTGTAGGCGCCGATGCCGAAGACCAGGACCCCCAGCATCAAGAGCGAGGTGGCGATCGGCCGCCGGATAAAAGGTTCGGAAATGCTCATTGGCGGCTGCTCGTATTAAAGGTTTCCAATTGAGACACTGGGTGACGCCAGATTTATTGACGGGCTGGTGTTGGGTCTCTGCTACCCTCGCGTTAGACATCTTACTGAGCCGGTATTTGCCGATTGGTGTCTCAAGAGCGGGATCATCTTGATCACTCGGCGCCGTGCCGGAGTTGTGCCGGGATGGGACCGGACTCGCTTCCCAGAGCGTCCGCCATGCGTGAGGGGCGATACGGGCGGCCGATCCAGCGCGAGAAGCGCTCAAGGTAAAGATAGATGATCGGCGTCGTGTAGAGCGTGAGCCACTGCGATACGAGCAGCCCGCCGATGATCGCGATGCCAAGCGGCCGGCGCAATTCAGAACCCGCTCCCTGCCCGAATGCGATCGGCGTGGCACCGAACAGCGCGGCGAAAGTCGTCATCATGATCGGCCGAAAGCGCAAAAGACAGGCTTGGTAGATTGCCTCAGCTGGGCTCTTGCCCTCGATCCGCTCCGCCTGCAAGGCGAAGTCGATCATCATGATCGCGTTCTTTTTGACGATGCCGATCAGCAAGATGATGCCGATCATCGCGATGACGCTCAGATCGTAATGCAAGATCATCAGCGCCAATAATGCACCGACGCCGGCCGAAGGCAGTGCGGACAGGATCGTGATCGGATGAATGTAGCTCTCGTAAAGAACGCCGAGCACGATGTAGACGACCAAGATCGCGGCCGCGACCAGGAGCGGCGTTGACGACAGTGACGCCTGGAATGCCCGTGCTGTTCCTTGGAACGACCCGTCGAGCGTTGCCGGTGCGCGAAGATCGGCAGTCAGCGCTTGGATCTTGTCGACCGCCTGACCCAGCGACACACCCGGCTTCAGGTTGAAGGACAAGGTCACCGCCGGGAACTGGCCCTGGTGGTTGACCGACAGCGACTCGATCTTTGACGTGAAGTGCGCGAATGCGCTTATCGGAATCTGACCGCCGTTCGGCCCCGCCACGTAGATTTTCGACAACGCGGTCGGATCATCCTGGAACTGCGGCTCGACCTCGAGGATCACCTTGTACTGGTTCTTCGCGGTGTACATCGTCGCGACCTGACGCTGGCCGAACGCGTCGTACAAAGTCGCATCGATCAGCGATGGCGAGATACCCAGCCGTGAGGCTGCATCGCGGTTAATCTCGATGCCGATATGCGGCGCCGCGACCTGCTGGTCGGAGGCAACATCCTGCAGCTCGGGGAGCTTTTTCATCGCGCGCTCGAGAATCGGCGCCCAATGATTGATCTCGTCCGGGTCGGTGTCGGTCAGTGTATATTGGTACAATGTGCGGCTGAGCCGCCCGCCGACGCTGATGTCCTGGCCCGACTGCATAAAAAATTTGACGCCCTCGACCGCGGCCACTTTCGGGCGCAGGCGCTGGATGATCTGGTTCGAGGTCAAGGCGCGCTGGTCGTGCGGAACCAACTGCATGAACATGCGCGCGGTGTTTTCGGTCGGGTTGTAGGCGGTGGCGCCGGTAAAGGCAAAAACACCCGAGACGTCGG
>NZ_DASSRP010000019.1:0-12631 GCF_035701725.1 Bradyrhizobium sp. | reverse complement strand
TCCGGGTTCGCCCTTCGGGCGCCCCGGAATGACGAGCGAAAGCATTCCCGCGGCGCAATCGCCCGGGGTTTGCCGGATTATCGCCCCTCGAAACAGACGAGGGAGCAGGGAATGCCGGGTGCTCGATGCGCACCCGCAGTTCGTGTGTAGAAAAACACACGGTAGTCACCACAGGTTCGCCGAACAGTCCGGCATTCCCTGCGCGATGGTTTTACGGCTTATTCCGCACTCTCCCCGGCGAACGGGCTTGTTTGCCGCCGTCGCCGGCGCAATGCGCGAAGCATTGTCGCCGACTTGATGCCAGCGTCGCGGCATCAGGACCATACGGCTTTGCCGTATGCGGCGAATGTTTCGTCCGGCACGACATTCGCGCCTGACATACGCCGCATCCATCGCATCCCGCAGCCCACGTGTCGTGACGATCGCGAAACGCCCCTCTTCTCAGGCGCGAGACGCGGGCAGTGATGCCAGTGATTTGCCCGACGGCGAAAGCGAAAAATTTTGGCGTGAGGGCGTAGACTTTACGAGAAAATAAAAGTCCACGAACTGATTTGCCCGTCGGGCAAATCAGCCAAAGCGGACTATTTCGCCGGCTGCAACGGATCGGCCCCGAGCGCGCGCTTCTGCAATTGTGGAATGTTGACCTTGACGCCGTTCGCCATGACGACATCGCCCGGCTCTTGACCGGCGGCGCAGGCACCGAGCCATTTCGCTTCCATCGTCATCTTCACCGGCGGCAGCACGCCGCCTTCCGCCGTCACCGTCATGGTGTAGGCACTGTCGAAACTGCCCGACACCACCGCATGCGCATCCGCCGCCTTGCCGCCGATCGTGCAATGCGTATCGATGGTCATTCCACCGTCCGATTTCGTCACCTCACGCGTGGGACAGAGCGGCGCCGAAAACGGGCCGGCGCTGGATTGCAGCATCTGATCGGTCGCCGCATCGATGCACTGCTGCACCGTGACCGCGCGCCCCTGCCCCTCGATCGTGGTCTTCACTTCCCACAGGCCCGGCTTGCGTGCCGGCGCATCTGCGGCGAAGGCAGACGAAGCGAACAATCCGCCGAGCGCTGCGCCTACCAAACGCATGACGCGTAATCTGCTGTTGCCGGGCAAGCTGCGTTTACAGCGATTCATTGGATATGACCTTCCGCATGCAGCTTCCTATCAATATTGCTGGTCAAGACGCAACATTGCTTCTCGATGTGTCCGGCCCCTTGATTTGGGGCGCGCATGTGGCGATATCGTGTGACATCGTGAGGCTTTTGCATCGCCGCGTGGCCGGATAGAAGCTACCGGTAACGACCATCGCGCATGTTATGAACCTCTCCGCCCCCTTCATCCGCCGCCCGGTCGCGACCACGCTGCTATCGCTCGGACTCGTGGTGGCCGGCGCCATCGCGTTTTTCAAGCTGCCGGTCTCGCCGCTGCCGGATGTCGATATCCCGACCATAGCGGTTCAGGCGACGCTGCCCGGCGCCAGCCCCGCCGACGTCGCAAAGACGGTTGCAAGCCCGCTCGAGCGTCATCTCGGCCAGATCGCCAGCGTGACCGAAATGACCTCGTCGAGCACACTGGGCTCCGCGCGTATCACCCTGCAGTTCGAGATCGGCCGTGACATCAACGGCGCCGCGCGCGATGTGCAGGCGGCGATCAATGCGGCGCGGGCCGATCTGCCGACCAACCTGCGAAGCAATCCGACCTACCGGAAATTCAATCCGGCATCCGCGCCGATTCTGATCTATACCCTGACCTCTGACACGCTGACGCCGGCCGAGCTCTACGATGCCGCCTCGACCATACTCGCGCAAAAATTATCGCAGATCGAAGGCGTCGGCGAAGTCGCCGTCAGCGGCGGATCGCTGCCCGCCGTGCGCGTCGAGTTGCTGCCGCCGGCGCTGTTCAAGTACGGCATCGGGCTCGAGGATGTCCGCGCCGCGCTCGCCAGTACCAATGCCCACAGCCCCAAGGGCGGCATCGACGTCAACAACCGGCGCTACCAGCTTTATTCCAACGATCAGGCCAACAAGGCCGAAGATTACAAATCGCTGATCGTGGCCTACCGCAACGGCGCACCGGTGCGCCTGTCCGACGTCGGTGACGTGATCGATTCGGTGGAGAACGTCCGCACGCTTGGCCTCGCCAACGGCAAGCCCGCCGTGATGATGATCGTGTATCGCCAGCCCGGCGCCAACATCATCCAGATGGTCGACCGCGTGAAGGGGCTGATGCCGCAACTGCGCGCCTCGGTGTCGCCGGCCATCGATATCAACCTCGCCGTCGACCGCTCGAAGACGATCCGCGCCTCGCTACGCGACGTCGAGATCACGTTGCTGATCGCCGTGGCGCTGGTGATCCTCGTGGTGTTCGCCTTCCTGCGCAACGCGCGCGCCACGCTGGTGCCGGTCGTGGCGGTCACGGTGTCGCTGGTGGCGACGTTCGCGGTGATGTATCTGCTCGGCTACAGCCTCGACATCTTCTCGCTGATGGCGCTGACGGTAGCGACCGGCTTCGTGGTTGACGATGCCATCGTCGTGCTCGAAAACATCACCCGCCACCTGGATGCCGGCATGGCGCGGATGGAGGCGACCCTGCTTGGCGCCCGCGAGGTCGGCTTCACCGTGCTGTCGATGAGCGTGTCGCTGGTCGCGGTGTTTGTGCCGATCCTGCTGATGGGCGGCCTGGTCGGCCGGCTGTTTCGGGAATTCGCCATGACGATCACGATCGCGATCGCGATCTCGCTGGTGGTATCGATGACGACGACACCGATGATGTGCGCGGTGTTGCTGCGCGCCGATCGCGGCGAGCGGCATGGACGCATCTACCGGCTCAGCGAACGCGTCTTCGATGCGATGCTGAGCGGCTATCGCTGGTCGCTCGGGATCGCGCTGCGCCATCCGCTGTCGGTGATGCTGATCCTGGCGGCGACGCTGTGGCTGAATTTCCATCTCTACCGCGTGGTGCCGAAGGGTTTCGTGCCGCAGCAGGACACGGGTCTTCTGGTCGGCTCGATCCAGGCCGATCAAAGCACCTCGTTTCAGTTGATGCGCGAAAAACTGACGCGCTTCACCGCGATCGTCAAAAGCGATCCCGATGTCGATACCGTCGTCGGCTTCACCGGCGGCGGCGGTCCGGGACCGGGCCAGGCTACCAACACCGGTACGGTGTTCGCTTCGCTCAAGCCGATGGGCGAACGCCATCTGTCGGCGGAACAGGTGATCGAGCGGCTGCGCGGTCAATTGGCGGCGGTGGCCGGCGCCACGCTGTTCCTGCAATCGGTCGGCGACCTCGGCGCCGGAGGGCGCACCGGCAATGCGGCCTATCAATACACCTTGCAGGGCTCGACATCCGAGGAGCTGAGCGAGTGGACTCCAAAGCTGGTCGCCGCCCTGCAATCCGAGCCGGCGCTGACCGACGTCAACAGCGACCAGCAGAACAGGGCGCTACAGTCCAATCTGGTGATCGATCGCGACGCGGCATCGCAGCTCGGCATCACCGTCAGCCAGATCGACAACACGCTTTATGACGCATTCGGGCAGCGGCAGGTCTCGACCATCTATGTCGCCCGCAACCAGTACCACGTGATCATGGAGGTCACGCCAAGCTACTGGCAAAACCCGGAAACGTTGAAGGACGTTTATATCAGCACCACCGGCGGACCCGCGACCGGCTCGCAATCCACCAACGCGGTGGCGGGCACGGTGATTTCGCCTTCGCAGAAGAATTCGCTCAGCGCCATCGTCGGCAATGCGGTTCGAAATCAGGCGACCAATTCGATCGGTGCGGCAGGCCGCGGCGGCTCATCGACCGGAACCGCGGTCTCGACCAGCGCCGAGACCATGATCCCGCTCTCGAGCGTCGCCCACTTCACGCAAAGCGAGACACCGCTGGCGGTGAATCACCAGGATATTCTGGTTGCAACGACGGTATCCTTCAACACGCCGCCGGGAGGTTCGCTGAGTTCGGCGGTGACGGCGATCGAAGACACCATGAAGAAAATCGACATGCCCGCAGACATCAGAGGCGGATTTTCCGGCGCAGCGAAGATCTTTCAGCAATCGCTGGCAAGCGAGCCGTATCTGATCCTGGCGGCCTTCGCGACCATCTATATCTCGCTCGGAATGCTCTATGAGAGCTACATTCATCCGCTCACGATCCTGTCCACCCTGCCCTCGGCCGGCGTCGGCGCGGTGCTGGCGTTGATGCTCTCGCACACCCAGTTCGACATCATCGCGATGATCGGGGTGATCCTGTTGATCGGGATCGTGAAGAAAAACGCGATCATGATGATCGATTTTGCGCTCGACGCCGAGCGTCAGCGCTCGCTGTCGTCGCGCGATGCCATCTTCGAAGCCTGTATCATGCGGTTCCGCCCGATCATGATGACGACGATGGCGGCGCTGTTCGGCGCGGTGCCGCTGATGGTCGGCCTCGGCGAAGGCAGCGAGTTCCGCCAACCGCTCGGCATTGCGATCTTCGGCGGGCTGATCCTGAGCCAGATCCTCACGCTTTACACCACGCCCGTAGTCTATCTCTATCTCGATCGCGCGCGGCTATGGCGCCAGCGGCGGCGGCAACGGCGGCTGGTACCGGGCGAATAGAATTTCGCCATCGCCATCTAACACGTCGAAGACATCGTCGAGCGCGGAGGCGCGCGCAGAACACAAAGTCCCCACGCGTTGCGCACACTTGCTGCGGCCAGCGAGAGAATGTCGGGCATCATTCCGCTCGCGGGGTATCCGGTCGTCGCAATCCATAAATGAACAAGATTAAACGCCGCGCTTCGCCACCTTTCGACGAAGGCCCGCCAGCATTCGCATCGATGCTCCTTGCAATCCTGAGCACGGTGAAGAATCCGCAACTTTCGCCGATGGGGTCTCAGCGACCGCGAGCGTCCACAAGTGACACGCGCTGAATTCTGCGGGGGGAGCATCACATGCCGCGAGAGAATCGTTCTCGGGGCTTCGATTTGGCTTGCCTGCCAAATCGAGCCCTCCTGGTTGCAATTGCAATCTTCGTCCTCGAGCTGATCATTCCGCGGCAAGCGTCCGCACTGCCGAGCTTTGCTCGACAGACCGGGCTCGGTTGCGGCGCGTGCCATACCGAATTTCCGCAACTCACGCCATTCGGCCGGCGCTTCAAGATTCTCGGCTATACGCTCGGCCGGTCGGTGCCGGAGGACAAGCGGGTGCTGGGCTACAATTCGCCTTTTCCGAGCAAGGATCAGGCGCCGTCGGATACATGGCTGCCGCTGTCGGCGCAGGCCATCGCTTCCTTTACGCATACCGCGACAGGCCAGGATACCGCCGGCTCGGCGCCGTATCTGAAGTCCAATGACAATGTCGAGCTACAGACCGCCAGTCTTTTCTACGGCGGCGCCATCACCGATCATATCGGAGCCTTTATCCAGGGCACCTATAACGCGCAGGGGTTTGGCCCGCCCGCGGCGCACCTGTTCACCTGGGATAATCTCGACATACGCTACGCCAACACCTTGGACCTCGGCGGCATGCCGCTGGTCTACGGCGTCACCGTGAACAACAATCCAACCGTGCAGGATCCCTGGAATACGACACCGGCCTGGGGCTATCCGTTCACGACATCCAACCTCGCCAACACGCCGGCTGCGAAGACACTGATCGACCAAACCTTTGCCGCGCAGGTGCTCGGCATCGGCGCCTACTCCTTCATCAACGATCAGCTCTACCTCGAACTCGCCGGCTATCAGACGCTGAACCCAGGCGCACTCAACTCGCTCGGGGTCAATCCGGAGAACACGCTGCCGATCAATGGGGTCGCGCCTTATTTCAGGGCCGCCTTCGAGCAGCAATGGGGCAGGCACTCGCTCGAGTTGGGCACATTCGGCCTGATTGCCGAAACCGGCCTGCCGCTCGCCACTCCGGGCGCCGGCACCAATCGCTTCACCGATATCGGGCTGGACTCGCAATACCAATATCGGGGCGACGGCTACTGGGTGACGCTCCGCTCCACCTATCTGCACGAGAACCAGTCGCTTGGTGCCAGTGTTGCCAATGGCCTCGCCGCCAATCTCAACAACACCCTGAACACCTTCCGCACCCAGGCCTCGTTGAGCTACGGCACCGACGGCAAGGTCATCCTGACCGGCGGCTATTTTAATACCTGGGGCAGCTCCGATGCCATCCTTTACGGCGGCAACCGCACATTCAGCCCCAACAGCGACGGCTTCATCGGCGAAATCGCCTACCAGTTCTTCGGCAAGAACAACGCCCCAAAACTGTGGCCGTGGTTCAATGCGCGCGTCGGCCTGCAGTATATCGCCTACAACAAGTTCAATGGCGCGAGCACGAACTTCGACGGCAATGGGACCAATGCCCGCGACAACAACACCCTGCTGCTCTATCTCTGGACGACGTTCTGATGCGCGCCGTACCTCACTCGGCAACGTCGCGTTAGGACAGTTCCGCGCGCACCATCGCCGCGCCGTCGGCAAGCGCCTTGAGCTTGGCAAAGGCGAGTTCGCGGGAGAGATACTTCATGCCACAATCCGGCGCCGGCACCAGGCGTTGCGGCGGCAGATATTTTAGCGCGGCGCGAATGCGGCTCGCCACGACGTCGGGCGTTTCGGCATTCGGATCGGCGAGATCGATCACGCCGAGCATGATCGTCTTCGACGACAGCTCCTTCAGGACGCCGAGATCGAGTTTGGGCTGCGCCGCCTCGATCGAGATCTGATCCGCCTTGCAGGCGCCGAGTTCGCCGAGAAACGAATAGCCCACCGGCTTCTCGCCCTTGACCACGGCGGCATAGCCGAAACAGAGATGGATCACGGTCGTGACTTTGAGTCCTTCGAGCGCGCGATCGATCGCCTTGATCGCGATACGCTTGGCGGCTTGCGGATCCTGGCGCAGCCACGGCTCGTCGAGCTGGATCACATCCGCGCCGGCCGTTTCGAGATCGCGCGCTTCGGCATTCACCGCGGCGGCGAAATCCATCACCATCTCGTCGTCGTCCTTGTAATACTCGTTGACCGCCTGCCGGCTCATCGTGAATGGCCCCGGCAGCGTGATTTTCGCCACCCGCTCGGTGTTGCGGCGCAGGAATTCCATATCGCGGGTCTCGACCGCGCGCGTGCGCCTGACCGGTCCGACCACGCGCGGCACGGGTGTGGGAAGCCCGGCCTTGGACATCACTTGCGCCGGCCTGGCGGTCGAAACGCCGTCCAGCGCGGTCGCAAAACGGTTGGAATAGCTCTCGCGGCGCATCTCGCCGTCGGTGATGATGTCGATGCCCGCGCGCTCCATGTCGCGGATCGCAAGCAGCGTCGCGTCGTCCTGGGCCTGTTCGAGCCAGGGCTCGGCGACGCGCCAGAGGTCAAGCCGCACCCGCGCCACGCCCTTCGACAGCATCTGGCGGTCGACCAGCCAGTCCGGCTGCGGATAGCTGCCGACAACCGTGGTGGGCAGAAGTTTTGCCGTCATGGATACTCCGTTATTGGATGCTGCCGCCGAGATAAAGCCGCTTGACGATGTCGTTGCCATGCAACGCGTCGACATCGGCGGCGACCACGATCTCGCCATGCACGATGATATAGCCGCGGTCGGCGATGCGCACCGCCTGATTGAAATTCTGCTCGGCCATCAGGACCGTCAGGTCGAAGCGCTCGCCGAGTTCACCGATCTTGGTGATCATCTGCGACACCAAAAGCGGCGACAGCCCGACCGACGGCTCGTCGATCAACAGCAGCCGCGGCGAGGACATCAGCGCGCGCGCAATCGCCAGCATCTGCTGCTGCCCGCCCGACATGGTGCCGGCGAGCTGGTTGGCGCGTTCCTTCAGCACCGGGAAGGTCTCGTAGGCGAGCGCAAGGTTGCGGGCGATGTCGCGGCGCGCCGCGCGGCGGAACGCCCCCAGCATCAGATTTTCCGACACCGTCAGGCGCGGAAACAGCCGCCTGCCTTCCGGCACCAGCGCCACGCCGAGATCGACGATGGCCTCCGGCGACAGCTTGCCGAGATCGTGGGCGGTGCCGTCGAGGTTGAGCGAAACGCTGCCGCGCCATGGCCGCACCAGGCCCATGACGCACTTCATCAACGTGCTCTTGCCGTTGCCGTTGGTGCCGAGAAGCGCCACGGTCTCGCCGGTCGCAACCTCAAGCGAGACTCCGCGCAGCGCTTTCACTGCGCCGTAGCCGGCATCGAGATCGCGGATCGAAAGGCTAAGTGCCAAGATAGGCCTCCTGCACCCGCGCATTCGCCATCACCTCGGCCGGCTTGCCGATCGCGATGATCCGGCCGGCCTCAAGGCACATGATGCGCTCCGAGAAGCGCATCACCGCCTGCATGATGTGCTCGATCATGATGATGGTGATGGATTCGCCGGCGAGCTTGAGCAAGAGATCGAGCACCTCGTCGACCTCCGAACCCGACAGGCCCGCCATCGCCTCGTCCGAGATCAAAAGCTTCGGCCGCGTCGCCATCGCCCGCGCCAGCTCCATCTTGCGCAATTCGACCTGGCTGAGGCCGGTCACCCGCGCGTTCGCCTTTGCGGCCAACCCCATCTCCCGCAGGATCGCCATCGCGCGGTCGCGATGGTCGTCAGCCGACAGGCTGAGATGGCCGCTGGTGAAATCGACGGCGACCATCAGGTTCTCGATCACGGTCATGCTGCGGAACGGACGCGGAATCTGGAAGCTGCGCGCAATGCCGCGCCGGGTGCGCACATGCGGCGGCAGGCGGGTGATGTCCTCGCCATTGAAGACCACGGTGGACGGCTCGGTGCGGAACGCGCCGGAGATGCAGTTGATCAGCGTGGTCTTGCCCGAGCCGTTGGGACCGATCAGGCCGAAACGTTCGCCGGGCCTGATATCGACACTGACGCTGTCGAGCGCGGTGAAGCCGCCGAAGCGCTTGGTCAGCGCCTCGATCTTGAGCAGAGGAGATTCAGTAGCCGCCGCGGTCGTCATGGCTTGACCTCCGCGCGACGGCGCCTGCGGAACAGACCGATGATGCCCTCGGGCGCGCCGACCACGAACAGCACCAGCATCACCCCGAGCACCAGCACGTTGACTTCGGAGGAAATGGTGACGGCGAGAAGCTGCTGGGTGACGCCGAGCAGGATCGCGCCGATCACCGGCCCGATCCAATGCGCGGTGCCGCCGATCAACGCCATCGCCAGCACCGAGACCGAATAGTTGAGATTGAAGGCCGAGCCCGGATCGGCATATTGCAGATACATCGCGGCCGGCGCGCCGGCCGCGCACATCAGCGCACCGGAGATCACGCAGGCCGTCATCTTCAGTCGCAAGGTCGGCACGCCGGTGCACTCGGCGGCGAGTTCGTCATCCCGCAGCGCCTGCAGGCCGCGGCCGATCCAGGAGTTCTGGATATAGCGCGCGATCGCGATCGCGATCACCACGAGCGATGCCTGAACGAACACCAGCATCTGCACGTAGCTCGGGAACGGCGCCGTGACCGGCGGCCGCTGGATCTGGATGCCGGCGGCACCGCCGAGGAAGCGCCAGTTGGTGACGGTGGTCTCGATCACGATGGTCAGCGCAATCGTCGCAATCGAAAAGAAAATGCCCTGCATGCGCAGCGTCAACAGGCCGACGGCGAAGCCGAGCAGCGCGCCCACCACAGCCGCCGCCGCGATCTGCACCAATAGCGGCGCGCCGAGTGCCTTGAACAGGAGAACGGCGGTGTAGACGCCGACGCCAAAGAAGGCGCTGGTGCCGAAATTCACGTAGCCGGCATAGCCGCCGAGAATGCTCCAGGCGACCGACAGCACGATGAACTGCAGGATCACATAGCCGGCGAAGAACCAGTACTCGTTGCCGACGAGTTGCGTCGCGAGCAGAACGAGCGCGAGAAAGGCCAGCGCCGCGCCCCAGAAAGCGAGCGAATTGCGCTTCATCATCGCCGCCCCAACAGTCCTTGCGGCCGCACCGCGAGCACGCCGAGCAGCAAGGCAAAGGAAATCGCCGGCGCCCAGGACGCGCCGAACATGGTCAGCACGATGGTTTCGGCAATGCCAAGAATGATGGCGGCGATCAGCGTGCCCGTCATGCTGCCGAGCCCGGCCATCACGACGACGCAGAAGGTGCGTCCGATATAGGCGCGGTCGAGCGTCGGATCGACCGGCGCGACGATGATGAGCAGCGCACCGGCGACCCCGAGCACCGCGGTTGCGATCCCGAACGCCCACTGCTTGATGCGGACGGGATTGGCGCCCATCAGCCGCACCGCCTCCTCATCCTGCGCCACCGCGCGGATCGCGCGTCCCATGAAGGTGCGCGAGAGGTATGCGGCCAACAGCACCGTCAATCCGGTCGCGACCGCAAACGCCACCATCAGGCGCAAGGGAATGCGCATGTCGCCGAAGCGCCAGGACTTGCCGATGTAAGACGCCGTGACCGAACGCTGGTCGACACCGAAATGCAGGATGATCAGAACCTCGATGATGAAGGCAACGCCGAAGAAAAATGCGATGCCGCGCACGGCAGCATCGCTGCCGCGGCGTTCGAAGGTCTCGTAGTAGAGGCGGTAGGCCGCGAGCCCGAACACGAACAGCAAGGGCGTGATCAGAAGCCCCGCCACCAGCGGGTCGATCTCATAGCTGTCGTTGAGGAAATAGACCGCGTAGGAGGCCAGCACCAGGAAAGCCGGATGCGCCACATGCGGCACATCGAGCAGACCGAAGGAAACCGATAGCCCGATGCTGACGGCTGCGTAGAAACAGCCGAGCAGCACGCCGGTTACGACTGCCTCGAGCAGCAGGTCCAACGAAAACAAATTCAGGCTCCCCTCGCCCGTGTCAGTCGCGTCATAGCCGGGCACAGCCGTTTGAAAGAACGGCGTCGCTTCGCTCGCCTATGCCCGGCCATCCATCTCTTTCTTGCACACCCGCCGCTAGAGCGTGGATGCCCGGGTCAAGCCCGGGCATGACGGTGATGATCTGTCGCGCAGCACTTCAAAGTCAGAACTTACTTCCGTGCCGCCTCGAACGGCGTGATCAGTTCGCCGGACTTCAGACTAGCCGGAAACAGGATCACCTGTTTGCCCGGCTTTCTGAACTGATCCATGTTCTTGTCCACGATGCCCTGGAACTGCGCCTGCAGTGTCGCGGTCTCCTTGCGTTCGCCGTCGGCCGAAAATGCAATCGGACCGACGATGGTCTTGACCTCGTTCTCGTGCAGATATTTCGCGATTGCCTTCTGATCGAGCGAGCCCGTCGCCTTCACCGCGGCCTCAATGAGCTGGCCCGAGGCATAGCCGAACGGTGCGAGATAATAGCCGAGCGGATCGACCTTGGCCTCGATCGCGCGCTTGGTATAGGTGTCGAAGAACGCCTTGGTGCCGTCAAAGTACATGCTGGGTTCGGGCAGCCAGGTGTTGAAGTTGACGACGCCGTTGAGCAGCGAGCCCATGTTTTCCATCACCGGCCCGAATTGCAGGCCGACCATGCCGCCGCCGAACAGCTTGACGTTGTCACCGATCCCGATTTCGTTGATGGCGCGCAGGATACCGGCCGAGTCCGGCGGGTAGGACGCGACGTAGACGATGTCGGGCTTGGCTGCTTTCAGCGCCCGGATGATGCCGGAGAACTCCACCGTGTTCGGTGGATAGGCCTGGTCGTACACGATCGGCATACTGCGTTTCTTGGCGACCTCGCGCGCGGTGGTGGCGAGGTTTTGTGCGAACTCCTGGTCGGCAGTGAGCAGCGCCACGGTCTTGCCGCCGGCCTTCTGGCCGATGTCGAGAAACGCCGAGGCCCAGGCATCGGCCGGCCCCCAGGGGGCGTTGTTGAACCACATGTCATGGCCGACCTTGCTGTTCACCTGGAACGAGAAGTTGCCGATCAGCACCATGCCGCGCTGCTTGACCAGCGGCATGATCGGCGCGGTCGGCACCGTCGCATAGGGCGCGAACAACAGATCGACCTTGTCGATGTCGAGCAGCTTCGAGTAGATCGCCGGCGTCTCGGCGGCGCTCGACTTGTCGTCGTAGACGACCAGTTCGACCTTGCGGCCGAGCAGGCCGCCCTTGGCATTGATGTCGTCACGCCAGATCTCGTGACCGAGCAGTGCGGCCTTGCCGCCGCCGGCGAGCCCGCCGGTCTGCGCCATCGACAGGCCGATCTTGATCGGTGGCTGCTGGGCGCGCGCGCCTGGAATCAGTGCGAGACCCGCGGTCGTGACCGCTGCGCCAAGAAGCGTTCTGCGTTTCATCGTTTCTCCCCTATCCTCTTTTGTCTTTTCGATTTGCCGCAGATTCTGGCGTCCGCGGGCAACATCAAGGTGTCATCCAGGGTTTAAGGCCGCGACACGGCCCGCCACAACAAGACTCTAGTACGGCGAGGCGGCCCGATCGCGTCAAGCGGGCTGCTTCAGGATTGCGGCCGGATCGGCGCCGACGCGTCCGCCAAGCCGATCGGCTTCGGTCTCGCGCGACAGCCGCATGTCGAAGCGGATGCTCGGCAGGTCCGGAATCGGACATTCCGGGTCCTTGGGATTGATATCGACCGCCAGATCGCCGGAGGAGCCGAACACGACGTCGTCGGCCAGATGCGGATCGGTGCGCAGATAAAGCGCCGTGACGAGTTCGCGATAACCGGGAGCGGCGACCAGGAAGTGAATATGCGCCGGCCGC
>NZ_DASSRP010000018.1:0-7384 GCF_035701725.1 Bradyrhizobium sp. | reverse complement strand
TGCGCAAGGCCTATGCGATTGCCGTGAAGCAGGACCGCTACGCCGCGGTCGGCGTCGCCAAGGAAAAGGTGATGGCGCACTTCTTCCCGGAAGGGCAGGAGCCGAAATACGACAAGCTCCGCGTCGCCGACGTGTTCAAGGAGCTGGAAGCCAAGATCGTCCGCTGGAACATTCTCGACACCGGCCGCCGCATCGACGGCCGAGACGTCAAGACGGTGCGCAACATCGTCGCCGAGGTCGGTGTACTTCCCCGCGCGCATGGCTCGGCGCTGTTCACCCGCGGCGAGACCCAGGCGATGGTCGTGACCACGCTCGGCACCGGCGAAGACGAGCAGTACATCGACGCGCTGTCGGGAACGTACAAAGAGACGTTCCTGCTGCACTACAACTTCCCGCCCTACTCGGTCGGCGAGACCGGCCGCCTCGGCGGCACCAAGCGTCGCGAAATCGGCCACGGCAAGCTCGCCTGGCGCGCGATCCACCCGGTTCTGCCGCCGCACCACGAATTCCCCTACACGGTGCGCGTGGTTTCCGAGATCACCGAATCCAACGGTTCGTCCTCGATGGCTTCGGTCTGCGGCGCCTCGCTGGCGTTGATGGATGCCGGCGTGCCGTTGAAGCGGCCGACCGCGGGCATCGCGATGGGTCTGATCCTCGAAGACAAGCGCTATGCGGTGCTCTCTGACATCCTCGGCGACGAGGACCATCTCGGCGACATGGATTTCAAGGTCGCCGGAACCGATCAGGGCATCACCTCGCTGCAGATGGACATCAAGATCGAGGGCATCACCGAAGAGATCATGCGGGTTGCGCTCGGCCAGGCCAAGGAAGGCCGCATCCACATCCTGGGCGAGATGGCCAAGGCGCTGACCGCGGCCCGGGCCGAACTCGGCGAATACGCCCCACGCATCGAGACCTTCAAGATTCCGACCGACAAGATCCGCGAAGTGATCGGCACCGGCGGCAAGGTGATCCGCGAAATCGTGGAAAAGACCGGCGCCAAGATCAATATCGAGGACGACGGCACCGTGAAGGTCGCCTCCAACGACGGCGAGGCGATGAAGGCCGCGATCAAGTGGATCAAGTCGATCACTTCGGAGCCCGAAGTCGGCCAGATCTACGAGGGCACCGTGGTCAAGGTGATGGAGTTCGGCGCGTTCGTGAACTTCTTCGGCGCCAAAGACGGTCTGGTCCATATCAGCCAGCTCGCCGCCAATCGCGTGCAGAAGACCTCCGACGTCGTCAAGGAGGGCGACAAGGTCAAGGTCAAGCTGCTCGGCTTCGATGACCGCGGCAAGACGCGGCTGTCGATGAAGGCGGTCGACCAGACCACCGGTGAGGACCTCGAGGCCAAGCCGAAGGCCGAGAAGGCAGAGGCCGCCCCGGCCGAAGCCGGCGAGTAGGGCTGAAAGCAACACGGAATAAAAAAAGGGCGGCTTTTCAGCCGCCCTTTTGTTTGCTGCACGCCTTGATTAGCCCGCGATATCGAAGCGATCGGCGTTCATCACCTTGTTCCAGGCCGCGACGAAATCCCTGGCGAATTTCTCCTTGGAGTCCGCGCAGGCATAGACTTCGGCAAAAGCCCGCAGCTGCGAGTGCGACCCGAAGATCAGGTCGACGCGCGTCGCGGTCCACTTCTGCGCCTTGGTCTTGCGATCATGGCCGACATAGGTGCCGTCGGCAGCCGGCTGCCAGACGGTCGCCATGTCGAGCAGGTTGACGAAGAAGTCGTTCGAAAGCGTGCCCGGCTTCTGCGTGAAGACGCCGTGCTTCGAGTTGCCGGGGTTGGCGCCGAGCACGCGCAGGCCGCCGACCAGCACCGTCATCTCCGGCCCGGTCAACCGCAAGAGCTGCGCCCGGTCCACCAACGCCTCCTCCGGCGCCATGAACTGATGTTTCTTGCTGTTGATGTAGTTGCGGAAGCCGTCGGCGCGCGGCTCGAGCGGAGCAAAGGACTCGACATCGGTCTGGTCCTGCGACGCATCGGCCCGGCCCGGCGTGAACGGCACCTTGACGTCGATGCCGGCATCCTTGGCGGCCTTCTCGATCGCCGCAGCGCCGCCGAGGACGATCAGATCGGCGAGCGAGACCTTCTTGCCGAACTCCTTCTGGATCGCCTCGAGCTTGCCCAGCACCGTCTTGAGCTCAGCCGGCTGGTTGACTTCCCAGTCCTTCTGCGGGCTGAGGCGGATGCGCGCGCCGTTGGCGCCGCCGCGCTTGTCCGAGCCGCGGAAGGTCGAAGCCGACGCCCAGGCGGTCGAGACGAGCTGCGACACGGTCAGGCCGGAGGCGAGAATCTTCGTCTTCAGCGCGGCAATGTCGGCCTCGCCGATCAGGGGATGATCAACGGGTGGAATCGGGTCCTGCCAGATCAGCGTTTCCTTCGGCACCAGCGCGCCGAGATAGCGCGCACGCGGCCCTATATCGCGGTGGGTCAGCTTGAACCAGGCCCGCGCGAAGGCATCGGCGAACTGGTCGGGGTGCTGATGAAAGCGCCGCGAGATCTTCTCATAGGCCGGGTCAAAGCGCAGCGACAGGTCGGTGGTGAGCATGGTCGGGACATGCTTCTTCGACTTGTCGTAGGCATCGGGAATCGTGGCTTCGGCGTTCTTCGCCTTCCACTGCTTGGCGCCGGCCGGGCTCTTGGTCAGCTCCCATTCGTATTTGAACAGGTTGTCGAAGAACGCGTTGCTCCATTTGGTTGGCGTCTGGGTCCAGGTGACTTCCGGACCGCCAGTGATGGCGTCGGCGCCGACACCCGTGCCGTACTTGCTCTTCCAGCCGAGGCCCTGATCCTCGAGCGCACCGCCTTCCGGATCGGCACCAACCAGCGACGGATCGCCCGCGCCGTGAGTCTTGCCGAAGGAATGGCCGCCGGCGATCAGTGCGACAGTCTCTTCGTCATTCATCGCCATGCGGAAGAAGGTTTCGCGGATGTCCTTGGCCGCCGCGACGGGGTCCGGATTGCCATTCGGCCCTTCCGGGTTGACGTAGATCAGGCCCATCTGCACCGCGCCGAGCGGTTCGGCAAGCTGGCGCTCGCCGCTATAGCGTTCATCGCCGAGCCAGGTGCCTTCGGGACCCCAGTAGAGCTCCTCGGGCTCCCAAACGTCGGCGCGGCCGCCAGCAAAACCGAAGGTCTTGAAGCCCATCGATTCCAGCGCAACGTTGCCGGCGAGAATCATCAGGTCGGCCCAGGAAATCTTGCGGCCGTATTTCTGCTTGATCGGCCACAGCAGCCGGCGCGCCTTGTCGAGGTTGGCGTTGTCAGGCCAGCTGTTGAGCGGTGCAAAGCGCTGCTGTCCGGCGCCGGCGCCACCGCGGCCGTCGGTGATGCGGTAGGTGCCGGCAGAATGCCAGGCCATGCGGATCATCAACCCGCCATAGTGACCGAAGTCGGCCGGCCACCACTCCTGCGATTGCGTCATCAACGCGGTGAGGTCCTTGACCACGGCGTTAAGGTCGAGCGTCTTGAACTCCTTGGCGTAGTCGAACGCCGTGCCCATCGGATCGGACAGGGTCGAGTTACGGTGGAGCACTGAGATGTCAAGGGTGTCCGGCCACCAGTCGCGGTTGGTGCGCGCGCGTGATCCGCCCGTAAACGGGCACTTTGCTTGGTCGTCCATGATCGTCTCCTCTTGTGGGGCCGGGAGTTCCACCCTTCGGGGGGCTGGCTTTAGGAGCGCGCAATCTACGCAACCCTTTTCATCAGGTAAAATAGAGAATAATGATGACACCGATAGGATAATCTGATGATCCGCCCCCTCCGCGACTGAACACCATGATCAACGTCACGCTGCGGCAGCTCCGCTATTTCGACGCCCTGGCGCGCCACGGCCATTTCGGACGGGCGGCGGAGGCCTGCTCGATCTCTCAGCCGGCGCTCTCGATGCAGATCAAGGAGATGGAGGAAGCGCTCGGCGGCGTCCTGCTGGAACGAAGCGCGCGGCAGATCGCGCTGACCACATTCGGCGAAGAGCTGCTTCAGCGTGTCCGCGAGATCCTGCGCTCGGTCGACGAGCTCGGTGATTTCGCCCGCGCCTCGCGCGACCGCCTCGCCGGTCGCCTGCGCGTCGGCATGATCCCGACCATCGCGCCCTATCTTTTGCCGAAGGTGATCGAAAATCTGGCACGGCTTCATCCCGAACTTGACCTTCACGTCCGCGAGACGCTGACCCCGAGGCTGATCAAGGAAGTCGCAGAGGGAAGACTTGATACCGCGATCGTCGCGCTACCGGTTTCGGAGCCGTCACTGACCGAAATTGCCCTGTTCAGGGAAAACTTCCTGCTAGTCAGACCCGGCGAGCAGAGGAACACGCCGGTGCCCAGCCGGGAAATGCTGCGCGAGATGAAACTGTTGTTGCTCGAGGAGGGACACTGTTTCCGCGACCAGGCGCTGTCTTTCTGCAACATGCAGAGTGCACCGCCGCGCGAAGTGCTGGACGCAAGCTCGCTGTCGACGCTGGTCCAGATGGTGGGCGCGGGCATCGGCGTGACGCTCATTCCCGAAATGGCCGTGGAAGTCGAGACCCGCTCAGCATCCGTGTCGGTGGCGCGTTTCAAAAATCCGCAACCGTCGCGCACCATCGGCATGGTCTGGCGCAAGAGCAACCCCCTGGCCCGGCAACTGCAACAGATCTCCGAAGCCGTGTGCCTGTCGGCGGGCAAGACGCGTCAAGCGCCGGCAAGCGAAGTGTCGCTCCGCGGCGTCAAGGCATAAGCGATGACGACATCGCCTGCCGTCGTTCGCCCGGCCCGTCCAGATGAATACGACGAAGTCGCCCGCGTCTGGATGGAGAGCTGGGTGTCGACCGGCCTCGACACCGCGAGCGACGAGCTACTGGCAAGGCTTCGCGCGCGCGTGCACCGGGAAGTCGGGGACGGCTGGAGCCTGTTTGTCGCCGAGGATGGCGCCAGACTGGCGGCGATGCTCGCGATCCATCTGCCGAAAAAATATCTGGATATGCTGTTCGTTGCGCCCGACTACCAGGGCCGTTCGGTCGGCCGGCAGCTCCTCGCCTTTACGCGAAGACTTTTGCCGGACGAAATCTGGCTGCGCTGCGTGCGCGAAAACGAAAAGGCCTGGCGCTGGTATGAGCGCGAAGGTTTTCTATTCGAGCGCGAAGCGCTTGAGCCCGCGATCGGGCGGATGATGAAATATTATCGCTGGAAGAGAGCCGACTAAATCGATCCCGCGCCTTGCTAGAACGGCGCTCGCGCTCTAGTTTTCGACTATCGCTTTTTCAACTTGCATCTCACCGGCCATTCCCCTCCCATGTTGCGTTCGTTCATCGCCATCTGCGTTCTCCTCGCCTATCTCGTGGCTCCCGCGTGGGGTCAGTCTCCCACCGCCCCCGCACCGACGCCTGCTGCGAAGAAAGTCGCGCCGAAGGCGAAAGCCACGGCAAAGCCTACGGCCGTCTCAACGGAGAGCGGACCGTGTCAGATCGGGGTCATTCCCGCGATCGGCGACAAGTTCTTTGTCAAGCACATCGGGCTTACGGTATTCGGCAACGAACTCACGGAAGCACCAATCGAATCCTGGGGCCTCGATGACCTGGTTGTCGCACGGGTTCGTGCCGCCGCCGGCGGTCTTTCGACCAAGCGGATCCCCTATGCCAAAGGCGCGTTCGACCCCTTCTATCATCCTCCGAGAGAGCTGTTCCGCGATGCGAGCCACGATCTCGTCGACGTCGTCCGGCGGGTCGCCGCGAATGCCAATTGCGAGCGATATCTCGTTGTGACGCGGTTCACCGGGCAGGTCGCCGGAACCAATCAAGCGGCTGAAGGTGTCGGCGTTCTGACGAATTGGTCTTCCGGCGCATTCAAGACAGCCTCGTTGTTCGCCTTTTTCAGAGTCACCGTGTTCGACGGCAAGACATTTGAAAAATACGATGACGCCATCGGTCTGGGAACGAGGCTTGCAGCAAGCCTCACCAACCTCGTGAAAGATGAGAATTTCACACCGCTCAAGGACTTCGAACTACCCTCGGAACCCGAAGCGGTAGCCGGCAATATTCGCCTGCGAGACGGCGCGCGGGCGATGCTTACCGCGAAGCTTGACAAATATCTGCCTGCTTACATTGCTAGTGGCAACGCACAATAGTCCACTCTGCCCGCAATGAATCGCGCCGTGGAAGGAAACGCCATGATGAAGCTCTATTGGTCGCCGAAGTCGCGGTCGTTTTCCGCGCTCTGGCTGATGGAAGAAACCGGACAGCCCTATGAGCGCGTGCTGACCGACATTTCGAAGGGCGCGCAGAAGACACCGGAATATCTCGCCATCAATCCGATGGGCAAGGTGCCGGCGATCCAAGACGGCGATACGACGCTCGCCGAAGCCGCCGCGATCTGCGCCTATGTCGCCGAGCGCTACCCGCAAGCGAAGCTGGCGCCGCCAGTCGGCGATCCACTGCGCGCGAAATATTACTACTGGCTGTTCTTCGGACCGGGCTGCATGGAGCCGGCGATGGTGCAGGTTGCGACCAAGCTCGAAATGAATCCGGTCGCCGCTGGCTGGGGTGATCCGCAGCGCGTCTATGACGTTCTCGACGCCGCGCTTCAAAAAGGACCATGGATTCTCGGCGAGACGTTTTCCGCAGCCGACATCGTGATCGGGTCAGGACTGAACTTCGCGGTGCGGCTGTTCAAGATGCTGCCGACGCGCCCGTCTTTCGATCGCTATCTCGACGCCTGCGCGGCGCGGCCGGCGTTTCAGCGCGCGGCCACGCTGGTCATGGGATGAAGAGCACAACCAGATCTGGTCTGACTTACTCTCGTTTGTTGTTTGACGCGTTTTCTTGACGCGAACCGGGATCCACCTGTCTCCGCCAAGGCTACGCCGGGTGACGAGCGCACTCGGCCGCCGAAGCTTTAGCGAAGACGGCTTCGCTCGAAAACGCTTTAGACCGGGACGACGCGGGGGTCGACGTCCTGCGCATAGTTGACGCCGTCGATGCCAAATCCGAACAGGCGAAGGAACTGGCTCTTGTATTCGGCAAGGTCCGCCAGTTCGCCGAGCGTTTCGGTGGAAAGCAGAGGCCAGCGGCGAAGCACCTCGGCCTGAACTTCCGGCGACAGTTCCCAGTCGTCGACACGGAGACGTTTTTCGTCGTCGAGTTCGGCATCGGCGCCGAGGCGTGTGCGGAACAGGCGATCGATCTGCTCGATGCAGCCTTCGTGCAAGCCGAGCTGCTTCATCACCTTGAACAATACCGTGCCATAGAGCGGCACGACCGGAATCGCTGAACTCGCCTGCGTCACCACGGCTTTCAGCGCCACCACGCGGGCCGCGTCAGCGCCGAGCCGGCTGCGGATCGCTTCCGCCTTGCGATCGAGATCGACCTTGGCGCGACCGAGCGTACCCTTCCAGTAAATCGGCCAG
>NZ_DASSRP010000017.1:0-44466 GCF_035701725.1 Bradyrhizobium sp. | reverse complement strand
ATGAACTGCTCTTTATAGGTACCCGACAGCGAGTCGATGTACTGCTCGTCCTCGCCGGTGCCAAGCGTGGTCACCACCATCGCCTGGGTTTCACCGCGGGTGAACAGCGCCGAGCCGTGGGCACGCGGCAGCACGCCGACTTCGGCGATGATGTTGCGCACGGTCTTGACGTCGCGGCCGTCGATGCGTTTGCCGGTGTCGAGGATGTTCCAGCGCACGATCTTGGCTTCCAGCGACTTGAACACGTCGGCGACGCGCAGCTTGTCGTATTTCGGTTCCTGCCCTTCCGGGAAGAAGTGCGCCATCGCCTTTTCCTTGGCGGCGCCGACCGCGGCGTAGCGGTCCTGCTTCACGGGAATGGCGTAGGCCTTGCGCAGGTCCTGCTCGATCAGGCCGAGCATTTCCTTTTCGATCGCGGAATTGTCGATCGGCGTGACTTCGAGCGGCTCCTTGGCGGCCTTCTCGGCCAGCTCGATGATCGCATTGATCACCGGCTGGAAGTGGCGATGGCCGAACATCACGGCCCCTAGCATCACGTCTTCGTTGAGCTCCTTGGCCTCCGATTCCACCATCAGCACAGCGTCGGCGGTGCCGGCGACGACGAGATCGAGCTGTGTCTCGGTCATCTCATCGAGCGTCGGATTGAGGATGAACTCGTCGTTGGCGAAGCCGACGCGCGCGGCGCCGATCGGACCCTTGAACGGCACGCCCGACAGCGTCAGCGCCGCGGAAGCGGCGACCATCGCCAGCACGTCGGGATCGTTCTCCATGTCGTGCGACAGCGTGGTGATGATCACCTGGGTTTCGTTGCGCCAGCCGTCGACGAACAGCGGACGGATCGGCCGGTCGATCAGGCGGGAGACCAGCGTCTCCTTTTCGGTGGGGCGGCCTTCGCGCTTGAAATAGCCGCCGGGGATGCGGCCCGCGGCATAGGCCTTTTCCTGATAGTCGACGGTCAGCGGCAGGAAGTCGACGCCTTCGCGCGGCGCCTTGGCGGCCACCACGGTGGCCAGCACGATGGTCTCGCCGTAAGTGGCAACGACGGCGCCGCCAGCCTGGCGCGCAATCTTTCCGGTTTCAAGTTTGAGCGGACGCCCGCCCCAATCGATCTCGACCGAATGAGTCTTAAACATAGCAATCTTCTTTCATGAGTTAGCGAAAAGAAGAGACGCCACAAAACAAAAAACCATGCGCAAGATGGCGGGATGCTGCACGCCTCGCGGCGTCAGCATCCGGCGATCCTGCCATGGTTTCTGGTTTTAGGATGGCATCCATCCTTTCGCTTCAATCACGGGCACCTTGCCCGTTTCGCCCAGCGAGCCGGATTGCTGCTGGACGCTTGAAAAGGGCGAGACAGCTTCTGCTTTCTGCCCTTGCGCATCATCGTTTCGTCGAGCCCGACAACGGGCTGGCAAACGATCATGCAAAAACGCGCGCCAGATGACGCGCGTGTACTTCACTAAAAGCTCAACGACGGATGTTGTGCTTTTCAAGCAGCGCCTGATAGCGCGCCTCGTCCTTCTTCTTCAGGTAATCGAGGAGCGAACGGCGCGTGGCGACCATTTTCAGCAAGCCGCGGCGCGAATGGTTATCCTTCACGTGGCTCTTGAAATGATCGGTGAGGTTGTTGATGCGTTCCGACAGGATCGCAACCTGGACCTCGGGCGAGCCGGTGTCGCCGGCCTTGTTGGCATTCTTCTTGATGACTTCCGCTTTGCGTTCGGCGGTAATCGACATCGTCAGTTACTTTCGTTGTTGCGAGCCGGGCTGGCAGTCAGCCCGGTCAGGTTGAACACGCGCTTGGGGATGAGTTCGCCATTGCCAATTTCGGCAAGCGCCAAAAGACGGCCTGCCACCGTGACATAGACTGTGCCGCTACAATTGGGCGCATCCCGTCCGCGCAACAAAACGGCCTGGCCCCTGTGGAGCCTTGCCGCATCCGCCCGAGTGACGGCCAGTGCCGGGATGTCGTCCAGCGCGGTCTCAACGGGCAAAAGCGCGTCGGCGAGGCTGCCCTCGCCGGACGCGGCTCTATCGCACAAAGCCTCGAGCTGTTCCAGCGAAATCATGTCGTTTTCGTCGAACGGGCCGACCAGCGTTCGCCGCAGCGCGCTGATATGGCCGAAACAGCCGAGAATCCGGCCCATATCGCGGGCCAAAGCCCGCACATAAGTGCCTTTCCCGCACTCCGCTTCGAACACGGAGAGGTCGTTATCTAATTGTTCCGTAAGGGTTAATTCGTGAATCTCGACCGGCCGCGGCTTCAGCTCGACGGCCTCGCCATCGCGCGCCAGATCATAGGCCCGCTCGCCCTGCACCTTGATGGCCGAATATTGCGGCGGGATCTGCTCGATCAGGCCGGTAAACTGCGGCAGCAGTGCGCGGATCGCCTCGGCGGTGGGACGCAGCTCGCTCGACCTGACCACCCGGCCTTCGGTGTCGTCGGTGACGCGCTCCTCGCCCCAGGTCACGGTGAAACGATAACGCTTGCGACCATCCATCACGAAGGGAACGGTCTTGGTCGCTTCGCCGATCGCGATCGGCAGCCCGCCGGAGGCGAGCGGATCGAGTGTGCCGGCGTGGCCGGCGCGTTTCGCTGAAAACAGCCGCTTCACCACCGCGACCGCATGGGTCGAGGTCATGCCGATCGGCTTGTCGAGCACAACCCAGCCATGGACGTCGCGCTTGTCGCGGCGCGGCTGTTTGTTCTGTTTCGGTTGCTGCTGGCGCGGATCGTTATTGACGCGCCGCGCATCGTCGCGCTCTTCCGAAAAAATATTTTTGTCGGCCGCGGCCGAATCGACGTTTTGCGATTCGGTTGGGTGATCGGCGGTCGTCACAGTCATCATTCATCATCCTCGCCGGGTGCGAGATCTCGCTGCACCTCAGGTGTTCGCAGTAATTTCTCGATACGTTCCGCTTCGTCGAATCGATCGTCGACGCGGAATCGAATCTCAGGAGCAAATTTCAGGTTAACGCGATGCGCGATCTCGCCGCGCAGGAACCTCTTGTTGCGATTGAGCGCCGCGATCACGACTTCGGTGTCGCGTCCGCCGAGCGGCATCACGTAGATTGTCGCGAGCTTGAGGTCGGGCGACATCTTCACTTCGGGGACGGTGATGATGTGACCTTCCAGATCGGGGTCGTGGACGTTGCCCTGCGCGAGGACCTCGGCGATCGCATGGCGCACGGTCTCGCCGACGCGCAATTGGCGCTGCGAACCGCCGGCGGCGGAACCCTTGTTGTGATGGCGGGGCATTGTCAAAAATCCCGATGGTCGTCATCACCCGCGAAAGCGGGTGATCCGGTACGCCGTGCCAAGAGTATTCCGGTGATACCTGGATGCCCCGCCTCCGCGGGGCATGACCTTTTGATTTAGACTTCCAACGAAGCCGTAAGGTTCAGACTTACAGGCTGCGCTGGATCGTTTCGATACGATAGCACTCGATGACGTCGCCGACGCGCATGTCGCCGTAATTCTCGAACGCCATGCCGCATTCCTGACCGGCCTGCACTTCCTTCACTTCGTCCTTGAAGCGCTTGAGCGTCGACAGCTTGCCTTCGTGTACGACGACGTTGTCGCGGATCAGGCGGACATTGGCGCCGCGTTCCACGGTGCCGTCGGTAACGCGGCAGCCGGCGACCTTGCCGACCTTGGAAATGTTGAAGACTTCCAGGATCTGGGCGTTGCCGAGCATGGTTTCGCGCAAGGTAGGCGCAAGCAGGCCGCTCATCGCCTTCTTCACGTCATCCACGAGGTCGTAGATGATGTTGTAGTAGCGGATCTCGATGCCGTTGCGCTTGGCCGCGGCCGCCGCTTCCTTGTTGGCGCGAACCGAGAAGCCGATGATCGCGGCGTTAAAGCCTTCCGCCAGCGTGACGTCGGATTCCGAAATGCCGCCGACGCCGGCGTGCAGGATGCGCGCGGCCACTTCCTCGGTGCCGAGCTTTTCGAGCGATCCCAAGATCGCTTCCAGCGAACCCTGCACGTCGGCCTTGACCACCAGCGGAAATTCCTTGCGGCCGGAGGTCTTGAGCTGCGACATCATCTGCTCGAGCGAGCCGCGCATGCCGGAAACCGAGGCGGCGGCATTCTCGCGCTTCTGGTGTGCACGATAGCTTGTGACCTGACGGGCGCGGGCTTCGTTCTCGACCACGGCGAGGCGGTCGCCGGCCTCCGGCGGACCGTTGAAGCCGAGCACTTCAACCGGCACGGAGGGACCCGCTTCCTGGACGGTGTCGCCCTGATCGGAAATCAGCGCGCGTACGCGGCCCATCTCGGCCCCGGCCACGATAATGTCGCCGACCTTGAGCGTGCCGCGCTGGACCAGCACGGTGGCGACCGGGCCGCGGCCGCGATCGAGTTTGGCTTCGATCACGGTACCTTCGGCCGGACGCGTCGAATTGGTCTTGAGGTCGAGGATTTCGGCCTGCAGCGCGATCATCTCGAGCAGACGGTCGAGATTGGTCTTGTTCTTGGCGGAAACTTCGACGTCGACCACTTCGCCGCCGAGCGATTCGACCTGAACCTCGTGCTGCAGCAGTTCGGTGCGCACGCGCTCGGGTCTGGCGTCGGGCTTGTCGATCTTGTTGATGGCGACGATCATCGGCACCTTCGCCGCCTTGGCGTGGTTGATCGCTTCCACCGTCTGCGGCATCACGCCGTCATCGGCGGCAACCACCAGCACCACGATGTCGGTGACCTTGGCGCCGCGGGCGCGCATCGCGGTGAACGCGGCGTGGCCGGGCGTGTCGATGAAGGTGATCTTCTTGCCGCTTTCGGGCGAGGTGACCTGATAAGCGCCGATATGCTGGGTGATACCACCGGCTTCGCCCGACACCACGTTGGCATGGCGCAGCGCATCGAGCAGCGAGGTCTTGCCGTGGTCGACGTGGCCCATCACGGTCACGACCGGCGAACGCGGCTCGGTATCGGTGGAATCGTCCACCACGTCGAACAGGCCTTCCTCAACGTCGGAGGCGGCGACACGCTTGACGGTGTGGCCGAGTTCTTCCGCGATCAGTTGCGCGGTGTCGGCGTCGATCACGTCGGTGATCTTGTGCATCGCGCCCTGCTTCATCAGCATGCGGATGACGTCGACGGCCCGCTCCGACATGCGGTTGGCGAGTTCCTGGATGGTGATGGCTTCCGGAATCGTCACCTCGCGGACCAGCTTTTCCTTCGGCTCGCTGGACTGATGTCCCTTGAGCCGCTGGGTGCGGCGGCGGAACGAGGCGATCGAGCGCTCGCGCACGTCGTCGGCATCGAGCGCGGTGACGACGGTCAGGCGGCCGCGCTGTTTCTGCGGCGAGGGTTTGGCGGTCGTCTTCGGAGCGGCGGCGGGACGGCCGGGGCCGCCGGGACGCCGGCTCGGGCGCGGACCTTCATCCTCGTCGGAGGCGTCGGCCGCGATCCCCGGCGCACGTGCGACCGGAATCGGGGGCCGGGCTGCCGGACGCGTGGGGGCCGGGGCCGGGGTGCGCGCTTCGGTTTCGCCAAAACGCTTCTTGGCCTCGAGTTCGGCCTTGCGTTTGGCTTCTTCGTCCTGGCGGTGGCGTTCTTCCTCGGCCTTGCGGCGGGCTTCGGCGGCCTCACGCTCGGCCTGCTCGATGCCTTCGCGGCTGGCACGACGCTTGGCTTCTTCCTCGGCGATGCGCCGTTCTTCGACGTCGCGGAGCTTGGCATCAGCGAGCGCGCTGGCGCGGGCCGAACGCTCGTCCTCGGTGAGCGTACGCAGCACCACGCCGGAATTGCCGCGCGGCGCAGCCGGGGCTGGCGCGGTACGGGCGGCAGGCGCTGCCGCCGCCGGCTTGGCGGCCACCGGCTCGGGCGCATGGGTCTCGGGGACCGGGGTATCGCCGCCGACGCGGCGCTTGCCGCGCTTTTCCACCACGACCTGCTTGGTCCGGCCGTGGCTGAAGCTCTGGCGCACGGTTCCGGTCTCGACCCGCGGCTTGAGCGACAGGGTCTTGGTCGGCACACTGAGCTTCTTGTCGCCAGGCGTTTTGGTATCAACCATTCAGCAGTCCTAATCCTGTTCTTGCCGTGCGCATCCGCACGGTCCTTCAATTCGGCGAATTCTTGTCCGTGGCCACGGTTCCGTCCTCGTCCGCCATCCGGTATCGGACCAGCATTTGGCTACGTGACAGGAACGTATCGCTCGCCGGGCCCGCGAGCAGGGCAGCATGTATCACATTTGACCGCCCAAGTGCCAAATCCAATTGCGCCGATGTCAGCACATTAACGATACGAACTTCGGCCGAATGGTCGTTATTCCCGCCATTTTGCCTAACGACAGCGTCCAGCTTGCGGATTCCGTCCGCCGCCCCGTCGGTGGCGTGGATCAGCGCCCGAACCAGGCCCGGCGCCTGCCGCGCGAGGGCCTCCTCAACCTTGGCAAATCCGGAGATGACCTGGCCGGCCTTGGCCGCCATGGCAAGGGCGTCAATAACGAACCGTTCCAGCAGCGCCTCGGTGTCCGCCGGCAGCGTTGCCGCCACCTGGACGTCGCGTTTGAAACCCCTGCTAAATTGGTGACGCCGGACCGCTTCTGCAACCAGCCGGCGGGAGGCCGAAATCCAGAGACCTCGACCCGGCAGCTTGCGTTTCAAGTCCGCGACCACCTCCCCGGAAGGGGCGACCACAAAACGGATCAGCTCGTCGATCGGCCGAACTTCCCGCCTGACCGCACACATCCGCATGGTCGCGGACTTCTCAGCCCGCGGCCCATGGTCGAGTTCCGGATCAGCGATGGCGAGCATGGCGTCGGCATGGCTCCGGACATCAGGCCGGCTGACCTTCGGGGGCCGCGGCCTCCGCGGTCTGCTTGTCGAGTTCGGCCTGCGTGATCCAGCCGGCATGCACGCGCGCCTGCATGATCATGGCTTCGGCGTCGTCGCGTGACACTTCGCTGCCGTCGAGGATGCCGGCGTGCTTGGTGGTTTCGCCGCCTTCCTTGCGCTCGGTCCAGCCGACGAGATCGTCGGTGGCGCAGCCGGCGAGGTCTTCGACGGTCTTGATGTCGTTCTCGCCGAATTTCACCAGCATCTTCGACGTGACGCCCGGCACCTGCTTAAGTTCGTCGGCCACCCCAAGTTCCTTGCGCTTGTTCTCAAGCTCGGTCTCGAGCCGCTCCAGATATTCCTTGGCGCGAGCCTGCAATTCGTTGGCGGTCTCTTCGTCGAAACCTTCGATGCCGGCGAGTTCCCGGATATCGACCATCGCGAGCTCCTCCACCGAGGTGAAGCCTTCGGACGCGAGCAACTGGCCGACGACCTCGTCGACATTGAGCGCTTCCATGAATACGCGCGTGGAATTCTCGAAGTCAGCCTGGCGGCGCTCGGATTCTTCCTGCTCGGTGAGAATGTCGATGTCCCAGCCGGTCAGCTGCGAGGCAAGGCGCACATTCTGGCCACGACGGCCGATCGCCAGCGAGAGCTGGTTGTTGGTGTCGGGCACCACGACCTCGATGCGCTCGCGGTCTTCGTCGATCACGACCTTGGAGACTTCGGCGGGCGCCAGCGCGTTGACCACGAAGGTCGCGATATCGGGCGACCAGGGAATAATGTCGATCTTTTCGCCCTGCAACTCGTTGACCACGGCCTGCACGCGCGATCCGCGCATGCCGACGCAGGCGCCGACCGGGTCGACCGAGGAATCGCGCGAGATGACGCCGATCTTGGCGCGCGAGCCAGGATCGCGGGCGACCGCCTTGATCTCGACGATTCCGTCATAGATCTCTGGCACTTCCTGCGCGAATAGCTTCGCCATGAATTGCGGATGGGTGCGCGACAGGAAGATCTGCGGGCCGCGGGTTTCGCGCCGCACGTCGAAAATATAGGCGCGGACCCGGTCGCCGTTGCGGAACACCTCGCGCGGCAGCATCTCGTCACGCCGCACGATGGCCTCGCCGCGGCCGAGGTCGACGATCACGCTGCCATATTCGACGCGCTTGACGATGCCGTTGACGATATCGCCGATGCGATCCTTGAATTCCTGGTATTGCCGGTCGCGTTCGGCCTCGCGCACCTTCTGCACGATCACCTGCTTGGCCGATTGCGCCGCGATGCGGCCATATTCCAGCGGCGGCAGCGTGTCGGCAATGGTGTCGCCGACCTGAGCGCCGGGATTGGCGCGCTGCGCATCGACCAGCGAAATCTGGTTGGCCGAGTTCTCGACGTGCTCGACCACCAGCATGTGGCGCGACAGCCGCAGTTCGCCCTTCTTGGCGTCGATTTCAGCGTGAACGTCGGTCTCGCTGCCGTAGCGGGCGCGGGCCGCCTTGGCGATGGCGTCTTCCATCGCCGAAATCACGATGCTGCGGTCGATCGATTTCTCGCGCGCAACGGCGTCGGCGATCTGCAGCAATTCAAGCTTGTTGGCACTGACGGCCATGGCTCAGTCTCCTCTCACAGGATCGATGTCGCCGCGCCGCGCTCTCTCGGCGGCGAGGCGATGTTGTTTGGTGTTCTTTGGAGCCGGTTTCTTGGCCGGCTTGCGATTGGCATGCGGCGCTGCCGGCGGTTCGAGACCGAGGCTGCGCTTCAATTCGCGTTCGGCCTGCTTGCCGCGCCGCATCGATTCCGCAATCAGCTCGTCGGTGAGGACAAGCCGGGCTTCGGCGATGTCTTCCATCACCAAAAGAACGTCCGCGTCCTCGCCAGCCTTGATGTCGTCGCGCTTCAGCCGCACCGCCGAGCCCTCGACACCGACGATGGTGCCGCGAAAGCGCTTGCGTCCCTCATGGGCGACCGCCATCTCGATTTTCACGAGATGGCCGGCAAAGCGTTCGAAGTCCGAGCGTCGCACCAGCGGCCGGTCGATCCCCGGCGAGGAAATCTCCAGCCGATAGGCCCGGTCGATCGGGTCGGCGATATCAAGCACGGGCGAGAGCGCCCGCGAGATCGCCTCGCAATCCTCGATCTGCATCGAGCCGTCGGGGCGTTCGGCCATGATCTGGACGGTACAGCCGGCTTCTCCCGAAATCTTGATCCGGACCAGCCGATAGCCCATGCCGTGCAACACCGGCGCGGCCACCGCCGACACGCGCGCCGCGGCGCCCGGCTCGACCACGAGCCGCGGCTCGTCGAGCAGGTCGGTGTCAAAGGAACCAGGCGTCGGATCGGTCATATCCAGGGTCAATTTGCCGGTCTTGCTGTCGTCTCGGCGCGCATCTTGCCCGGGTTCTCAGGCCTACCGGGCTGAGGTGACTTCAGGTAATAAAAAAGAGCGGGTCCCGGGGGGCCCACTCTCGATACGCGACCGTATGAGAAACTGTAAGTTGAGGCGGATATAGCGGTTTTTCGCCAACCCGACAAGGCCCGCAGCGCACCGGCGCCATTAATTTTGTCGCCCCTTTCGGCTCCTTGCTGAGCCTGCCCTAACCCTTCCTTCACTACGCCCACCTAGATTTCCGGTGACCTGCGCTAGTGGCGTGGATTTGTCGTTCGCTACCCACCTAGCCGCGATTTCGAGAAGCGAACGTCAAATCCAAAACTCCACTAGAAGCTTATATTTGCTAGTGGTCCTTCTAATTCTAACATTCGCAAAAGCGCTGCTGAGAAGGGATGCGAATGTTAGAATTGGACCACTCGGGGCTCGGGATCGACGGTGCATGGCCGGGTTGGGTAGAGTTTCATGAGCGTCGCCACGTCGTTGCTCCCCGAGTTGGAGGAGATGATTTCGCGGGGCGATCCCAAGCGCCTTGCGCAAGTAAGCCGCGGCATTGCCGAGATGTTCGTGCAGGGCGCGTCCGGCTTCCAGACCCATCACGTCCAACTCTTCGATCACCTCTTGACCGGCATCGTTCCGCAAACCGAGCTTGCCGCCCGCGCCGATATCGCTGAACGCATTGCAGCGATCGCCAATGGGCCGCCGAAACTGATCGGTCAGCTCGCGCGTGAAGACAATATATCGGTCGCGGGTCCGGTGTTGCGCCGCTCACCGGTGCTGGACGAGCAGGCGCTGGTCGAGATCGCACGCATCAAGGGCCAGGATCATCTGCTCGCCATGACGGAGCGTGCAAGCCTTTCGCCCGGCCTGACCGATGTCATGGTCCAGCGCGGCGAGCGCGATGTCATTCGCCGTGCCGCGGCCAATACAGGAGCGGCCTTTTCGCCGATCGGTTATTCGGCACTGGTCAAGCGTGCGGCCAAGGACGGCGTGCTGACGATCACCGTCGGACAGCGCAACGATCTGCCCGACCGCTTGCTAAAAGAGCTTTTGGCGGGAACGGTCGATGTCGTGCGACGCCGGCTGTTCGATATGGCCGACCCTACCCGGCAGGCGGCCGTCGCCAAAGCGATGAGCGATCTTTCCGGCAAGCAGCAGGCGGAAAAGCAGAGGGATTTTGCGCCGGCGCAGCGCACGATTCTGTCGCTGTACCGTGCCGGCGAACTGAGCGAGACCGCGCTGCTGGATTTTGCCAAGGCTTACCGGTACACCGAATCGGTCGCCGCATTGTCGGCCATGTCCGGCGTGCCGATCGCGGCGGTCGATCGACTGATGGCAGGCGATCGCCATGATCCGATCCTGATCATCGCCAAGGCCATCGGGCTGGAATGGGCGACGGTGCGCGCCTTGGTGCTGCTGCGGCTCGGACCGGCGCGAATACCGGCCTCCGCCGATATCGACAATGTGCGCGCCAATTTCATGCGCCTATCGCCTTCGACCGCCGAACGCGTGGTCGGTTTTTGGCGGACCCGCGAAACGGCATAACGTTATCTATCCAGTCTTCCTGAAGATCAGATAGGCGGCGCGGCGCCCCTCTCGCTGCGCTTTGCGGCCGTATCGCGTCATCGTGTAACCGGGCCAGGGTTCGCGCCAATCGCGGGCGCGCTCCGCAGTCCAGATGAAGGAGCGGGCACGCGCAAAATGCCAAAGCGTCCAGGCGCAATAGTCGGCGATGTCGCAGACGAAGCGAAACTCGCCGCCGTTCTTCAAGACACGCGCCATCGCTGTTATCGTCAGGTCCTGCACGAAGCGCCGCTTCCAGTGCCGGCGTTTCGGCCACGGATCGGGATGGATCAGATCGATCCGTGCCAGCGCGCCTGCCGGCAACCAGGCCAGCAACTCCGCCGCATCGCCGGCAAACAGCCGGATGTTCTTCACGCCGTGGGCCTCAATCAACGACAGGATCTTCGCCATGCCGTTGACGTAAGGTTCGCAGCCGATGAAGCCGGTGTTCGGAAAGGCTTGTGCCTCCGCGATCAGATGCTCGCCGCCGCCAAATCCGATCTCGAGCCGCACAGCATCGACGGGGGTGCCGAACAATCGGCTCAGGCTTTCCGGCTGCGGGCCGGAAATATCGAGCGACAGCTTCGGCAATAGATGCGCGATCAGGTCGGCCTGATGCGCGCGCAGTTTGTGGCCCTTGCGGCGGCCGAAGAAAGCGCGCTGCGCCTGCAAGCTGGCATCGTTGTCGCCGTCTGGTTCGTTCATCGCAGCGTCTGGCAAATTCAAGAAGGGACTACTATCGAGGTCGTCCGCGCCATTTTTGTCGCGGCTTCGTCATGCGGTTTGCCGGTTCAATATCATCATTGTTGTTTCGGGCAATGGGCGGGCGACAGATGCGCTCAGAATGGCGAAGCTGCTGCCTGATCCTGGAAATCCGCATGACGGGCGCACCGCGCCCCGGGATGCTGGTTTCAGGCCGCTGCGCTAGCGCTTGTCGGGATTCCCGTTGGCGGCGATCTGTTCGACGAGGTCGACGATGCTGCGGCGGAGCTTGGCGTCGCTGATGCGGGTGAAAGCGCGGGTCAGCGCCAATCCCTCCGCGGTCGCAAGGAAGTCCGAAACGTAGGAGGGCGAAGCGGCCTCGGAAGTGCGATCGGCTTTCGTCGTTGAGGTCGGGCCGCCCTCGAACAAAAACGACACCGGCACCTGAAGGATTTCCGTGATCTGCTGAATGCGGCTCGCGCTGACGCGGTTGGTGCCCTTCTCGTATTTCTGCACCTGCTGGAAGGTAAGCCCAAGCGCCTCGCCCAGTTTTTCCTGGCTCATGCCGAGCATGATGCGGCGCATACGCACCCGGCTGCCGACATATTTGTCAACAGGATCGGGCGCCTTGGTTGACATCGCCTACGCTCCTCCAGACCGCGGGTGCTGCCACTGCACCAGTGCCCTGATTCCGAAATTCGCAACGGTTTTCGGAGCCGCGTTTCGAACTTCGGAATCGAAAGAACACCAGCAAACCTATTGATCCAGTGTGGCTTTGATTCAGAAGGCCGCATGATGGGCTCGCGCCACCAATGATGCGGACGTCTGGACCGCCACTAGAAGCGGATTATGCCTCAGCTGCCGATGTCGTCAAAGGAAAGTCGAGGGCGAACCCTGAACCAAAATGACGCTGCCCACTTATTTTGCGCTGCGACGGCGAATCACGAACAGCCATGCCCCTGCGAGCAGGATTGCGATCGGAATATCGCCGGTGCGCGCATAAGGCGTCGGCGCGATCGCGGCCGGCAGGCGGGAATCGAGCACCCCTTCAAGCCCAAGCCCCAGCTGCGCCACCACGCGGCCCAACGGGTCGATCACGGCGGAGATGCCTGTATTTGCGGCGCGAACCAGCGGCAGGCCCTGTTCGATCGCGCGCAACCGCGCCTGCTGCAAGTGCTGATAGGGGCCGGTTGAAATTCCAAACCAGCCGTCATTGGTGAGATTGACGATCCAGCCCGGCCGATCGCCGCGTTCGACAACATCGCCGGGAAAGATCGCTTCGTAGCATATTAGAGGTAGCATTCTTGGCGCGTTCGGCACATCCATGCTGCGCCTTCGGGCGCCCGGAATGAACCCGCCCTGAACCTTCGTCAGCTGTTCGAAGCCGATTTTTTCCATCAGGTTCTGAAACGGCAGGAACTCGCCGAACGGCACGAGGTGGAGCTTGTCGTAGACCGAGAGCACATTGCCGTCGTGATCGATAACGTAGATCGAATTATAGGCGCGGGTGATCCGCGTGCCGGGCGGCACGTCGGGCGCGCGCACCGATCCCGTGATCAGCACCGTTCCCTTCGGCAGGAGATCGGCGATCTCCGCCATCACGTCGGCCTCGCGGGTCAGGAAGAACGGAAACGCCGACTCCGGCCAGATCAGGATGTTGACGTCTTTCACGCCGGTCGATTGCGGACCGGAGGCGCGATCGGACAGCGTGAGGTATTTTTTCATCACCTCGGCCTTGGCGCCGTAGTTGAACTTCGCGTCCTGCTGCAGGTCCGGCTGCATGATCCGCAGCTTGGTGTTCGCGAGCATGACGGTCGGCTGCCGGGTGAGGCGGATCGCGCCAAACACCGTCATTGCGAGCAACACCGTGAGCGCCAGCGCCGGCGCCACCCAGGGCTTGCGTCCGCGCGATGTGCCGTCGATCAGCACGGCTGGGCTTGCGAAAATCGCGACGGCGAGAAACGTCAGCCCCCACAGCCCGATCAGCGATGCGGTTTGCGCCAGCGCCAGCGGTTCGCTCAAGGCGTAGCCGAGCGCGTTCCACGGAAAGCCCGTCAGTGCCTGGCCGCGCAGCCACTCGCTCATCGTCAGATTTGCGGCCAGCGCGATCACGCGCGAGGCATCGCGGGTCCATAGCAGTCGCGCCAGCGCAAAACCCAGCGCCATGAACAGCGCGAGATAGGCCGGCAGTCCCAGGATCGCAAATGGCATCAGCCAGGCGAAGGTCGGTGCGTCGACCAGAAAGGCGTAGCCGATCCAGTAAAGCCCGGGCACGAAATAGCCGAGGCCAAACCACCAGCCGGTCAGCGCGGCGGCCGGCACGCCGCGCCAGCGTCCCGCCGCGGCGCCGTCGATCTGCCACACCGCGACGGGCAGGGTCAGAAACAGGATCGGCCAGGCATTGAACGGTGCCATCGCGAGCGAGGACAGCGCGCCGGCGAGCAGCGCCAGAAGCGCGCGCTTCCAGCCCCAGGTCAGGATGATCGCCAGTCCGATGGAGCGAAATTTGCTGGGAGCCGTCACGATGAGGCAGCTCCGTCTCCCGGCGGGCTGGTCTGATCGCCCGGTTGCGTATTGTCCTGTGTCGGCTCGCGGCGGCGGTTTTCGCGCTGGGCGCGCAGCGGCGGGCGCTCCTTGCGCGGGGCGATGCGCAGGCGCTTGACGCGCCGCGGATCGGCATCAAGCACCTCGATCTCGAAATTGCCGGGACCGGAGATCACTTCCCCGCGCACCGGCAGCCGGCCGACATGGGTCACGAGGAAACCACCGAGCGTCTCGACTTCCTCGCCGGCCGCGCCGGTCACGAATTCGTCGCCGATCACCGAACGCACATCATCCAGGCTCGCGCGCGCATCCGCAATGAAGGAGTTGTCGGCCTGCCGCACCACGGCCGGCGGCTCGTCGCTGTCGTGTTCGTCGTCGATCTCGCCGACGATCTGCTCGACGATATCTTCGATCGAGACCAGCCCGTCCGTCCCGCCATATTCGTCGACCACCAGCGCCAGATGAATACGCGACGCCTGCATCTGCGCCAGCAGATCGATGGCGCGCATCGACGGCGGCACGAACAGCAATTTGCGGATGATGTTGGCCTCCGACAGCGGCATCGAAAGATCGACCGCGCGCAGGTCGAGGCCCGCCGCAGGCGGCTTCTTGGCTTTCGACTTGGCCTTGGGCTTGGCGGCACGCGATGTCATGAATGCGAGGAGATCGCGGATGTGGACCATGCCTTCCGGATCATCGAGGGTCTCGTTGTAGACGACGAGGCGCGAATGTGCGGCGCTTTCGAACAGGCTCATCAATTCGCCGAGTGCAATGTCGCGCTTGACCGCGACGATATCGGCGCGGTGGATCATGACGTCGGCGATCCGCCGCTCGTGCAGCGACAGGATGTTGCGCAGCATGGTGCGCTCGACGGCGGAAAAGCCGACCTCGTCGGGCGTCGAGGTGTCGAGCACAACCTGCAGGTCGTCGCGGACCGATCCCGGTTTCCAGCCAAACAGCGTACGGATCGCGCGCGTCAGCCAGTTGTCCGCGGCCGGGCGCATGATCTCGCCCTCCTGCACCACCGCCGGTAGGTTGCGCGTGGTGCGCGGATTGTCGTGGGTCGGGTCGGAGTCCGGCATTCTAGTGCCCACTTTCCGAAGTTCGTGCACCACCGCAGCGCCCACCTTTGACGAACTTCGGAAAGTCATGGGCACTAGCACAAATTTTTATTCTAGTGATCCCAATGATTCCAGCATTCGCAAAAGCTGCTGCTGAGAAGGGGTGCGAATGCTGGAATCGGGTCACTAGTGATTTCCCCGCTCCGCATAGGGGTCGGGAATGCCGAGCTGCGACAGGATCTCGCGCTCCAGCGCTTCCATCGTTTCGGCCTCCTGATCCTGCTCATGGTCGTGGCCGATCAGGTGCAGGAAGCCATGCACCGCCAGGTGGCTTAGATGATGTTGGAACGGCTTTTGTTCGTCATCGGCCTCGCGGCGCGTGGTTTCATAGGCAATCGCGATGTCGCCGAGCATGCGCGGCGCATCGCCGGGCTTTCGCGTGCCTTGCGGCGGCAACGCCGGAAACGACAACACGTTGGTCGGCTTGTCGATGCCGCGCCAGTTGCGGTTCAGCGTCTGAATGCCGTCATCGTCGGTCAGCATGACCGCAAGCTCGCTGTCGCCGACATCGGCGTTGACGAATTCGGCTGCGGCCGCGATCGCGCGTTCGATCACGGCCTCGGCCTCGGGCTCCGCCTGCCAGCAATCGGCAACGACGAGAATTTCGGTAATCGGAAGGGCAGACGACGCCATGAGTTTTGTAATTCGATCTTGATCCGCGCGCGCGGCGGTTCCCGCAATCACGTCTTGTCGGGCGCCGGCCGTTGCGGCAGCCCTTCATAGGCCGCCACGATCCGCGCCACCAGCTCGTGACGGATCACGTCTTCGGCCGTGAAGCGGACCTGGGCGATGCCCGTGACCCCTTCGAGCAGCTTGACGGCTTCGGCGAGACCCGAGGCCTGGCCATGCGGCAGGTCGACCTGGGACGGATCGCCGGTAACGATCATACGGCTGTTCTCGCCAAGGCGGGTCAGGAACATCTTCATCTGCATGGACGTGGTGTTTTGCGCCTCGTCCAGGATGATGACAGCGTTGGTGAGCGTGCGGCCACGCATGAAGGCGAGCGGCGCGATTTCGATCTCGCCGGTCTGCAGCGCGCGTTCGACAATTCGTGCATCCATCAGGTCGTACAGCGCGTCGTAGATCGGCCGCAAATACGGATCGACTTTTTCGCGCAGGTCACCGGGCAGGAAGCCGAGCCGCTCGCCGGCTTCCACCGCCGGACGCGACAGGATGATGCGGTCGACTTCCTTGCGTTCGAACAGCTGTGCGGCATGCGCCACCGCGAGCCAGGTCTTGCCGGTGCCGGCAGGGCCGATACCGAATACCAGCTCGTGGCGCTTGAGCGCGCGAATGTAGGAATCCTGGGCGGCCGTGCGTGCCCGCACCGGGCGCTTGCGCAGATTGATGGTGTCGAACGAGGATTTGGCAACCTTGGGATCGAATTCGAATAGCGAGCCCTGCGCGATCACCGCACGGATCGCGCCTTCGACTTCGCCCTGATCGACGTCCTGTCCCTTCACCGCCTGGGCATACAGCGCCTCCAGCACGCGTCGCGCCGCATCGCAGCCGTCGCGAGAGCCGGCGACCGTGATGTGGTTGCCGCGCGAGTCGACGACGACGCCAAGCCGACGCTCGATCAACGCAAGATTCTGGCCATAGGGTCCGACCAGCGCAGATGCGGCGCGGTTGTCGTCGAAATCGATGACGAACTGGGTCTCGGGCGGTACTTGCATGTCGCGGTCAGGTCTGCGGCTGGTGCTCACTTTGCGGGGTTCGTATTCTGTCGCGGAGGCCATCTGTTACGCACCCCGAAAAGTGATGAGCACCGGTAAAGCTAAGTTTCCTGAACCAGTGCGCTGCCAGCCATGCGGAAACTTCAAGTCGGCACCATGAGCGAGTGAAGGTGAATCCGATGCGCTCTTGGGCAAGGGTTCAGGCTCCGATGACCGTTTCAGGCGAATTGATGGAAGCTTGCGGCTGAGGCGCGGTCGGAGGGGCCGCCAGCTCGCCCAAGAGGCTGTAGCGCTCGAGACTGTCGATGCGGACCGGCAGCACCTGGCCGATGATGGATTCCGGCGCCATCACGTGCGCCGGCTGAAGGTAGGCGGTTCGGCCGACGATCTGGCCCGGATTCCGCGCCGCGCGCTCGAACAACACATCGACAGTGGTCCCAATCGCGGCCCTGTTGAAGGCCGATTGCTGGCTGTCGATCAATTCCTGAAGTCGCGCCAATCGCTCGTCCATTTCGTCCGCTGGCACCATCTCCTGCATGTCCGCCGCCGGCGTGCCCGGCCGCGGCGAATATTTGAACGAATAGGCGCCAGCGTAACCGATTTGTGTGACCAGAGCGAGTGTGGCCTGAAAATCTTCCCGGGTTTCGCCGGGGAAACCAACGATAAAATCCGATGAAAATGCAATGTCTTGGCAGACGGCGCGGAATCGCTCGACCGAGCGGCGGTAGTCATCGGCGGTATGTTTGCGGTTCATGGCCGCCAGGATGCGGTCCGAGCCGGATTGCACCGGCAAGTGCACGAACGGCATCACCGCGGGAATATCGCGATGCGCCTCGATCAGTGTCTCGTCGATGTCGCGGGGGTGGCTGGTGGAATAGCGCAGGCGGACGATCCCGGGGATCTCAGCGAGCCGACGCAGCAGCCTGCCGAGCGACCAGGTGCGGCCATCCGGTCCCTCGCCGTGATAGGCATTGACGTTCTGACCGATCAGCGTGATTTCGCGAACCCCGTGATCGGCGAGCCGCTTCACGTCATCGATGATCTTTGAAACCGGCCGCGAGACCTCGGCGCCGCGCGTATAGGGCACCACGCAGAAGGTGCAGAACTTGTCGCAGCCTTCCTGAATGGTGACGAACGAGGAGATGCCGCGCGCGCGGATCAGCTCCGGCTTCGGCGGCGGCAGAAATGCGAATTTGTCTTCGGCCGGAAATTCCGTCTCCAGCGCGCGGCCGTGTTTTTCGGCACGCGCGAGCAGTTCCGGCAGATGATGATAGCTCTGCGGCCCCACCACGACATCGACCACAGGCGCGCGGTTGACGATCTCTTCGCCTTCGGCCTGCGCGACGCAGCCCGCGACCGCGATGTTCATGCGTCGGCCCTGGCGCGCCGCCTCGTCCTTCATCACGCGCAGCCGGCCGAGCTCGGAATATACCTTCTCGGAGGCCTTCTCGCGGATATGACAGGTGTTGAGGATGACGAGATCGGCATCGTCGACGCTCGCGGTCTCGACAAAGCCTTCGCCCGCCAGTGTGTCCACCATGCGCTGAGCATCGTAGACGTTCATCTGGCAGCCATAGGACTTGATGTGCAGTTTGCGGGGCTTCATGGAACCGATCGTTGGTCGAAAAGGCGGCGTTCGCGCGCCGTCACGATTTATCGTCGTCGAGCGGAACGCAGTAGAGTTCCAGCCGGTGATCGACCAGGCGATAGCCGAGCTTGCGGGCGATTTCAGCCTGCAGCTTCTCGATCTCTTCGGAGGTGAATTCGATCACCTTGCCGTCGCGCAGGTCGATCAAATGATCGTGGTGACTGTCGCGCATCTGCTCGTAGCGGGCGCGGCCCTCGCGGAAATCATGCCGCTCGATAATGCCGGCGTCCTCGAACAACTTGACCGTGCGGTAGACCGTCGAAATCGAGATCTTGTCGTCGACCGCGACGCAGCGACGGTACAGTTCCTCGACATCGGGATGATCCTCCGCTTCCGCCAGCACGCGCGCGATCACACGGCGCTGCTCGGTCATGCGCATGCCGGTGGCGGCGCAGCGCGCCTCGATGCCGCCGGTTGCGAGCGCGGGATTGGGTTTCAGCGAGGTCATTTTCCGGATGTCACCAGAACAGGTTTGCAGCCATCATCGATCATCATATCACGTTCTGCCATCGCTAGTGGAGCGGCTTTGACATTCGCTACCTAGGTCGCCGCTTGTTCGTCAAGCGAATGTCTAAGACCAAGCTCCACTAGAAGTATAAATTTGCTAGTGGTCCTTTGAATATAACGTTCGCAAAAGTGCCTGCCTCGAAGGGATGCGAACGTTACATTCGGACCACTAGGATGTCACGACAAGTCGCGCCGCATCAGAAGCGCGTCCAGCGCTTCGGTACCGCTTTGCCGGTAATAGCGTTCGCGGCGGCCCACGATGCCAAATCCGGCCCCCTCATACAGCCGGCGGGCCGGCTGGTTGTTTTCTTCGACTTCCAGAAACACCGTCCGGACGCCCCGGCCGGCGAGGTGACCCAGGTGGGTCAACAACAGCTTGTTCGAAAGCCCGCGGCCGCGATGGGATTCGGCCACGGCGATCGACAGGATTTCGGCTTCGTCGGCGCCGATCCGCGACACTGAGAAGCCGATGGTTTTCCGTCCCATTCGCAAGCGATGGACCAGCGTGTTGCGTTCCGTCAGCATGCGCTCGAATTCGCTCTCGCCCCAGCCGCGATGAAACGAGGCGCCATGAATCTGCGAGAGCGCCGTCGCATCGCGCAAACTCGCCGGTTCGACCACTGCCGGCTGGTTGCCCCACAACTCGGATAACCACGTCATCATGGCGAAACCGGCGCCGCGCCCGCAAGGTGTTCTTTTGCCGGCTTGGCATCGGGTGCGCGCAGATAAAACGGTCGCGCGGGGGCCGTGTTCGGACTGACCGCCGCGCCGAGCCATCCGACCCATGCGATGTCGGGCGCGGCCTGCGGCTCGACCTTGGCAGGCGCAACGGCGTGCGAAGGCCAGCGTTCGGCGACAATGCTCGCGGCATTGCCGACGATATGCGGCGCGCCGAACCGCCAGGCGTTGAGCGCTTCCGAGATCGACGCAATGCATGGCCTCACCAATGCACTTCCGTTGCCGGCAACGACTTGAAGGTAGATATGGTCATGCCGCGCATCGATCGCCGAAATCACCGGATTTTCCGCGTTCTGGCTGACGATCGGCGCGGCATAGGCCGCGAGCGTGGTGACGCCGACCACGGGAATATTGGCGGCGAGTGCAATGCCGCGCGCCGCCGACAGCCCAACGCGAAGCCCGGTAAAGCTTCCGGGGCCCGTGGTGACGGCGATGCGGCCAAGGTTGGTGAAGGCCGTCCCGGACGCCGCGATCACGCGCGCTATCAGCGGCATCAGCGCCTCCGCATGGCCGCGTTTCATGGCCTGCGATTCCTGCGCGATCAATTTGCCGGTCTCGGTATCGAGCACCGCGGCGGCGCAGGCATCAAGCGCCGTATCAATGGCAAGGATCAGCATGGAGACGAGGCGAATAGCGAGTGGCGAGTAGCGAATGCAAGACCATCAACAATCATTCGCCATTCGCTATTCACTATTCGCGTCTCCATCACATCGGCCGCACTTCGACCACTTCTGGCACGAAGTGGCGCAGCAGGTTCTGGATGCCATGCTGCAGGGTCGCGGTGGAGGAAGGACAGCCCGCGCAGGAGCCCTTCATATTGAGATAGACGATGCCGTCCTTGAAGCCGCGGAAGGTGATGTCGCCGCCGTCATTGGCGACCGCTGGGCGCACCCGGGTTTCGATCAGGTCCTTGATCATGTCGACCGTCTCGGCATCGGCCTCGCTGAAGAACTCGTCGGCCTCGTCAGTTGCCTCGTCACTGCCAGCGCTGCCGTCGGCGAGCAGCGGCGCGCCCGACATGTAGTGCTCCATGATGGCGCCGAGGATCGCCGGCTTGAGGTGTTGCCAGTCGCTGTCGTCCTTGGTGACGGTGACGAAGTCCGACCCGTAAAACACGCCGGTCACGCCGGGTACGCTGAACAGCTTTTCGGCCAGTGGCGAGCGGCTCGCGGCCTCCCGGCTGGTAAATTCCATGGTGCCGCCATCGAGCACGGTGCGGCCCGGAATGAACTTCAAGGTGGCGGGATTGGGTGTGGCTTCGGTCTGAATGAACATGGTTTTCTCCGGCAACATTGGTTCAAGGCCAATGCGTGAGGTCTCTCTATCAAATGGCGATCGGGAACGCACGGTCAAGAGCGGAAATCGGCCTCGAAATCCGTCTAAGTGCTTACGAAAGCGCGTCGATTTCAGAATCGCTGAGCCCGCCGGGAACGATCACGATGGGGATCGGGAAGGTCCCGACCGCATTGGCCATCGCCGTGATGATCGGTCCCGGGCCCTCGGGGCCGGGATTGGCCGCCAAAACCAGCATGGCGATGTCGACGTCCTTTTCGATCACGTCGACCACCTGCTCGGCCGGGTTGCCCTCGCGGATCACGCGCTCGGGCGTAATCGCGGCAATGCCGTTGGCCCGGCCGGAGGCGCGATCCAGCGCCGCATTGGCGTCCTCCATCGCCTCGGCGCGCATGATGTCGGCCACCCCAAGCCATTGCTGATTCTGATCTTCGATCTCGATGATGCGAAGCATCACGACGCCGCCGCCGGCGCGAATCGCCCAGCGGCTTGCATAACGAACCGCACGATCCCATTCCGCGGTGTCGTCAACGATGACGAGACATTTCGGCTTGTGACCCGTCTCGTAGCTACGTCGCTGGGTGGTCATGCATGTTCCGAAGCTGCAACAAGCTGATCGCATGCTGCCATGGCGTGGCCATCCACGACAAGCGGAGCGCGGCGCGGTTTTCGCAAAATCTGAACCTGACTTGCGTGCGGCGCCACCGCGGTGCGCCGCGGCAATTCTCTCGGAACTAATGTTTCCGAATGAAGCCGACGATGTCCCGCGTGAGTTTCATGGTTTCATCGGCAATGGCTCGCGCCCGATCGGAGCCATCGACCAGGATGGCGTCGACATGGCCGGGATCGGCGACCAGCCGTTTCATCTCGGACGCGATCGGCGACAGCTTTGCGACGCAAAGCTCGACCAGCGCATTCTTGAAGCTGGAGAACTGCCCGCCACCGAATTCAGCGAGCACATCGACCTTGGCTCGGCCCGACAGCGCCGCGAAAATTCCGACGAGATTGTCGGCCTCGGGGCGGCTCTCCAGACCTTTTTCCTCCGACGGCAACGGCTCGGGATCGGTCTTCGCTTTCCGGATCTTCTGCGCGATGGTGTCGGCATCGTCGGTAAGATTGATCCGCGAATAATCCGACGGGTCGGATTTCGACATCTTCTTAGTGCCGTCGCGCAAGCTCATCACCCGCGTCGCCGGTCCCGTGATCAACGGCTCCGGCTGCGGGAAAAAAACTCCATCGTTGAAGCCGTGGCTGCGAACGGAATCGCTGAAGTCGTTGTTGAACTTCTGTGCGATGTCGCGCGACAGCTCGAGATGCTGCTTCTGGTCTTCTCCGACCGGCACATGGGTGGCGCGGTAGAGCAGAATGTCGGCCGCCATCAGCACGGGATAATCGTAAAGACCCACCGATGCGTTCTCGCGGTCCTTGCCGGCCTTCTCCTTGAACTGGGTCATGCGGTTCAGCCAGCCGACCCGGGCGACGCAGTTGAAGATCCAGGCGAGTTCGGCATGGCCGGTCACCTGGCTCTGGTTGAACACGATATGCTTCTTTGGATCGATGCCCGCGGCGATGAAAGCCGCAGTCACCTCGCGCGTGTTGCGCGCAAGTTCGGCCGGGCCGCCCCAGACGTCGATGCCCTGGGTGATCGCGTGCAGATCGACCACGCAGTAGAGGCAGTTGTGCGTTTCCTGCAGCTTCACGAAATTGACGATCGCGCCGAGGTAATTGCCGAGATGCAAGTTACCGGTCGGCTGCACGCCTGAAAAAACCCGTTCAACAATCGCCATGATCAGTGTTCCGAACAGCTAGCCATTTGTTGCGTCGTCCATTGCCATGCAAGTCTTGGCCGCGCAAGCTTTCAGGCCCGGCTTTGGCGCAAGTTGCGGATCGCGTCAGCCCAGCGCAGCACGCCGAACAAGGCCAGAAACAAGCCGTAGACGGTCATGCCGGCGACGATCAGCGCCGCAACCAGGAAGAAATGCAGCGGTCCGGCGTGGTTTCCGCTTAAGGCCAGCACCGGCGGCGCCGCGAGCCACAACAATCCCCCCATCGCGAGCGCGGCCGCCACAATGCGCCATAGCCGCCGGTGCGCAACTGCGTCGATCGCGAGGCCGAAGGTGGCGAGGCCGCGCCGGGCCAAATCGAGCGCGCTGCTCCAGCCGCCGAGCGCAATGGCCGCGGCGATGCCGCGGACATCGAACAGCCGGCCGAGCACGACCGCGAGCGCAATCGTCACCGCAAGGCCTTTGAGGGTGGACCATAATGGCGTGGCGGTATCTCCACGGGCAAAGAATGCTGGCGACAGCGCCTTGACCAGAACCTGCGCGGGGAGGGCAAGCGCAAGCCATCGCAGGGACGCCGACGTGCCGTCGCTGTCGGCTGCGGTAAATGCGCCATGCTGGAACAAGAGCTGTACGATCGATGTGCTCAGCACCATCAAGCCAAGTGTCGCCGGCAGCGCGAGCCCAATAGCCAATTCCAGGCCGCGCGATTGAGCGCGCGCCGCCGCAGCCGAATCCGCGGTATGGACGCTACGCGCCAGTTCAGGCACGAGCACGGCACCAACGGCAACGCCGACGATGCCGAGCGGCAGTTCGATCAGACGGTTGGCGAAATAGAGCCACGACACCGCGGATGGCGAAGCTGATGCGACGATCGCACTGGCCACGATCAGCAGTTGCGGCCCGGCGCCCGCCACCATTCCAGGAATGGCCTTGACGAGAAAGCCGCGCATTTCCGCGTCGAAACCAATACGCAATGGGGTCGCGAAATGGGTACCGCGCGATCGCCCGATCAGGATCAACAACTGCAGGAATCCGGCGATGCCGACCGTGGCGGCGATCGCAAGCGCGGTCTCCGCAGCGTCCCATCGCTGCAGCATCAGCACGATCATCGCCGCGATCAGCGCGCCGTTGAACAACAGCGGCGCAAATGCCGTCAGCGCGAAACGGCCTTGCGCGTTCAATAGCGCGATGGTCACAGCCGCCGGTCCTGCGAAGGCGAGATAGGGCAGCATCAGGCGCGCATCGTTGACGGCCAGATGCAGCATCTCTTTGCCGGCAAAGCCCGGCGCCAGCGCGACGATGATCCAGGGCATCAGAACGCCGGCGATGACGGTCACCCCGATCAGCGCGGCGCTGATGGTGCCGAGCACGCGGCCGGCGAAGGCTGCCGCCGCATCAGTGCCTCTTGTTTCCCTGACGGCAAGCCAGGCTGGCACCAGCGCGTTGTTCAGCGCGCCTTCCGTCAGCAGCCGCCGCACCACGTTGACGAGTTGAAATGCCACCAGAAACGCATCGGCCACCGGGCTTGCACCAAGCAGCGCGGCGACCATGGCATCGCGCGCAAAGCCCAGCAGGCGCGAGGCCAGCGTTCCCGTCGAGACCGTCAGAAACGAGCGAATCATGGCCTTTTCTATAGCAGAGTGCTGGATTGAGTTTGCCTCGGTCCCGGGGATCGTGATAGGCGGCTACCACCGTGAGCAGCCTCAAACGCCTCGTCAGGACAGATAAATGACCGCAGCGAAATACGATGTGCTCGGAATCGGCAATGCCCTTTTCGATGTGCTGGTGCAAACTGACGAAGGCTTTTTGAGTCGCCACGGCATGAGCAAAGGCGGCATGTCGCTGATCGACGAGGCACGCGCGGCGGCGATCTATCGCGACATGGGGCCGGCGACCCAGATGTCGGGCGGATCGGCCGCCAATACCATTGTCGGCATCGCCAGCCTTGGGGCACGCGCCGCCTATGTCGGCAAGGTCAGAGACGACGAAATCGGCCGCTTGTATACGCACGACATCCGCGCCGCCGGCGTCAGCTTTGAGACCAGGCCCGCGGCAAGCGGCCCGGCGACCGGCTGCTCCTATATTCTGGTGACGGGCGACGGCGAGCGCACGATGAATACCTATCTCGGCGCGGCGCAGGATTTGACGCCGGCCGACATCGATGCCGATCAGGTCGCGGCTTCCGCGATCCTTTATCTTGAAGGTTATCTGTGGGATCCCAAGAGCGCGAAGGAAGCCTTTGTGAAGGCGGCGACGATTGCGCACCAGGCCGGCCGTCAGGTCGCCTTGACCCTGTCGGACGCGTTTTGCGTCGATCGCTACCGTGATGAGTTTCTCGGATTGATGCGGAACGGGACCGTGGATCTGGTGTTCGCCAATGAGGCCGAGCTGCATTCTTTATATCAGACATCGGATTTCGATACGGCGCTGAAGCAGCTGCGCAGCGACGTCGGCCTCGCGGCGGTCACGCGGAGCGAGAAGGGATGCGTTGTCGCGTCGAAGCAAGACGTCACGGCGGTGCCGGCCTATCCGATCGAGAAGCTGGTCGACACTACCGGTGCGGGCGATCTGTTCGCGGCAGGCTTTTTGTTCGGTCTTTCGCGCGGCGTGGGCCACGAAAACGCCGGGCGGCTGGGTTCGCTCGCCGCTGCCGAGATCATCCAGCATATCGGTGCGCGGCCCCAGGTCTCGCTGAAGGAATTGGCGCGGCAGAGCGGCTTGCCGGTTTAACTCGCTTGAGAGTCTCTCCCCGCCACGAGCGGGGAGAGACGTGACAGCTTACGCCGCCTTCCGTCCGCCGGCCGCGTCGAGCCCGTCATAGACGCCGCGCTCGAAGCCGGCGAAGGCCTCCAGGCATTTGGCGTCTGCGAACGGCAATACCTGCATCAGGATGACCCCGCTCACATCGCGGGCCGGATCGATCCAGTAATAGGTATTGGCAAGGCCGGCCCAGGCGAGACTGCCGGGGCTGCGGCCTTCCGGTGTTGCGGCGGTCGTGATCAGGAACGAGAGACCCCATTTCTTGACCATGTCCGGATAGAGGTCGACGTCATTGGTGTAGGGCGGCGCCGCCGAGATCATCTTGGTAACGACGAGATCGCCGATCTGGTTCTCCCCCATCATCGCAACGGTCTCAGGCTTGAGCACCTGATTGCCGTTGCCGCGGCCCTTATTGAGAATCATCTGCGTGAACTTGATGTAATCGCCGGCGGTGCCGTAAAGGCCGCCACCGCCCATGTGGAATTCCGGATTCTGCTCCAGTTCGAATTCGAACGTCGCCAGCGAGCCATCCGCGCCGCGCGTATGCATGCCGACGCGCCGCTTGCGCATGGAATCGGTCAGCTTGAAAGCGGTGTCGTTCATGCCGAGCGGTGCGAACAGATGATCGTGCAGATAGGCGTCGAGCCGTTTGCCGCTCACCGCCTCAACCGCTTTGCCGACGAAGTCGATGTTGGTGCCATATTCCCAGCGCGTGCCGGGGTCCGACGCGATCGGGGTTTTCAGCGCGGCGTTCTGGCAGGTGATGATGCCGGGGATGGCGGCCTTTGCCAGATAGGTCCCCATATCGCCGTTCCACATGTCATAGCAGAAGCCGGCGGTGTGGGTCATGAGCTGGCGCAGCGTGATGGCGCCCTTGGCGGCCCGCAGCTTCGGCTCGCCCGCGGCGTCGAACCCCTCCAGCACCTGAGGCGCGGCGAGATCGGGCAACAATTTGCCGATCGGCGCATCCAGCGCGAGCTTGCCTTGTTCGACCAGCTGCATCGCAGCCGCCGTCGTGATCGCCTTGGTCATCGAGGCGATCCAGAACACGCTGTCGGCGGTCATGGCGTCCGGCCTCGACAAGTCGCGTTTGCCGAATGCGCCCTGATAGAGCACTTCACTGCCGCTGGCGGCCACGGCAACGACGCCGGGAATTTCCATGGCATCGCTCTTCTGACGGAGAATCTGGTCGATCTGGGCTTTGCTCTGCATGGGTCTCCTCCAGATTGTTTTTTGAAAACGTTTGATCTTCCTCCCCGGGTTTTTCTGCCGCAAGCGCGGCGCATTCCGGTCGCGGTCTCGTGAACTTCGAAAGCAAGTTGGGGATGGCGCATTGCGCCCGACCTGCGCCACAATTTTTGACGAATCGGGCCGCATCGTTGGCAAGTTCCGATTGATGGCGATGGCCCCCCTGTGTCAGACTTCGCCATCTGCATTCCGGTATTGCGTTTTCGTCAAAGCAAAAACGCCACCTAGATATTGCGTTTGGTGGGCTGGCGGATCAATTGATTGATCGGCGGATCGCCGCCAAGAGGAACTCAGATGATTTCGACTTGGAGTGAGTGGAAGCGGTACCCCCGGACTGGCCGTGGCGAAAATCTGGAAGCCCCGATTTCGCCCGGTATTTACGAAGTCCGCTTTGCCGCCACCGGCGCGCTGCATTCGTTCGGCGCGGTCGACAATGTGGCCCAGGCCCTGGCGCAGCTGCCTGCAGCGTCCAAATCGTGGTTCAGCCGCCGCGCGCCGACAGAAACGCTCGACCTTGAATATCGCACCTGCGCAACCTCGACGAAGGCGGACGCCAAGGCGGTGGCGGACCGCATGATCGGCCGGCGGGAAACCTATCTGAGCGGCGCCGCCTGATAGCGCCGGCACTTTTGGTTCTCTGAAATCTGCAAATTTGTTTGATGCCTTGCGCTGGTGGGGGCGGTGCATCATGTCCGGTTCCAGCCTATATTTGGCGCCACGACCGAAAATATCTGGAGTGACGCCATGACCCCGACCGCAGCCGCCCGCGCTTCGCAACCTTCCGCGCCGAACTTGCGGGATCGTCTGAAGGACCCCTCGCTGTTGCGTGAGCAGTGCTATATCGACGGCACCTGGGTCGGGCAGCCCGAACTTCCGGTCAACAATCCCGCAACCGGCGTTGAAATTGCCAAGGTGGCCCAGCTCGGCGCAGCGGATGCGACGCGTGCGGTCGAAGCCGCCGAGCGCGCCTTTCCTGCCTGGGCGAAGCTGACCGCCAAGCAACGTTCGAACATCCTGCGCAAATGGTTCGAGCTGATCATCGCCAGCCGCGAGGATCTCGCGCTGATCCTGACCTCCGAGCAGGGCAAGCCGCTGTCCGAGGCGCTTGGCGAAGTCGACATTGGCGGCGCCTATGTCGAGTTCTTCGCGGAAGAAGCGCGTCGCGTCTACGGCGAGACCATTCCGACGCAGCGGGGCGATGCGCGTCTGCTCGCGATCAAGCAGCCGATCGGGGTCTGCGGCGCAATCACGCCATGGAATTTTCCGAACTCGATGATCACGCGAAAGGTCTCGCCGGCGCTGGCCGCGGGATGCACCGTCGTGCTCAAGCCGGCCAACGAAACGCCGCTCTCGGCCCTGGCGCTGGTGGCGCTCGCCGAGAAGGCTGGCGTGCCGAAGGGCGTCTTCAACGTCATCACCGGCGACGCGCCGCCGATCGGGCTCGTGCTGTGCGAGCATCCGGCGGTGCGCTTTGTCGGTTTCACCGGATCGACCGAGGTCGGCAAGATTCTCTACAAGCAGGCCTCGGTCGGGGTGAAGAAGCTCGGGCTCGAGCTCGGCGGCAACGCGCCGTTTGTGGTGTTCGACGACGCGGATATCGATGCTGCGGTCGAGGGCGCCATCGTCTCCAAGTACCGCAACATGGGCCAGACCTGTGTCTGCGCCAACCGCATGTACGCGCAGGACAAGATCTACGATCAGTTCGTCGAAAAGCTTTCCAAGAAAGTCGCTGCGATGAAAATCGGCGATGGCACCGAACAAGGCGTAGTGCAGGGGCCGCTGATCAACATGGAAGCGATCGACAAGGTCGAGCGCCACATCGCCGATGCCGTCAAGGGCGGCGCCAAGGTCGTGACCGGGGGAAAACGGCATTCGCTCGGCCGCACCTTCTTCGAGCCGACCGTGCTTGCGGACGTGAAGGCGGATGCGCTGGTCTCGCGGGAGGAGACCTTCGGGCCGCTTGCGCCAGTGATCCGCTTCAAGGACGAAGCCGAGGTGATCGCGATGTGCAACAAATCGCCGTTTGGCCTCGCCTCGTATTTCTATGCCCGCGATCTTGGCCGCGTGTGGCGGGTCGCCGAAGCGCTGGAATCCGGCATGGTCGGCGTCAATTCCGGCCTGATCACCACCGAGGTCGCGCCGTTCGGTGGCGTCAAGGAGTCCGGTCTCGGCCGTGAAGGATCGCACCACGGTATCGAAGAATATCTCGAGATCAAATACGTGATGATGGCGGGCGTATAGCGCAGGATCCCGGTGGGGCCCCGCCTTCGCCAGGACGACACAGTCCCATTGACTCAGATCAATGATTTTGCGTCCCGGCTTCGTATTCTTCACGGTCGTTTCTCAGGCCAGGCGTGATTGCGGGCCCGACGTGAAGCCGAAGGAAGAATGCTTAGACGGACACGCTTGGCCCCGGCGGAAAAGCAGCTTCTTGCACGATTCTGGCGAAGCGCCTCCGGCTTTTGGTCTGGTTCGTCCGCATGGCTTGCCTGGTTTCTGGTCGCGGTGCTGATCGCCATCGTTATCCTGCAGCTGCTTACGCAATATGGATTGAATTTCTGGAATCGGCACTTCTTCGATGCGATCGACCGCAGGGACAGGGCGGAGATTGTGGCTCAGGCGGTGCGTTTCGTGCCGCTGGCGGCGGCCAGTCTGGCGCTGTCTGTCGTCTCGGTTTGGACGCGCATGACCATGCAGCGCAGCTGGCGCGAGTGGTTGAGCAATCATCTCTATGACTTCTGGCTGAAGGACGATCGCTTCGTTCGGCTCCGCTTTACGAACTCGGATCATCAGGCTCCCGAATACCGCATTGCGGAGGATGCAAGGATCGCGACGGACCTGCCGATCGACCTGGTCGTGGGACTGCTCTCGTCGTTGCTCAATGCGATCACCTTCATAGGAATCTTGTGGTCGATCGGCGGCGCGCTGGACCTGAGCTATCGCGGGTTCACGCTGACGATACCCTGCTATCTCGTGATCGCCATTATCGTCTATTCGCTGCTGCTGACGGCCGCGATGGCGCTGATCGCCCGCCACCTCACGCGGATCATCGAGGAAAACAAAAGGAACGAAGCCGAGTTGAGGTCGATCGGAACGCATGTGCGCGAGTCCGGCGAAGGTAAGGTCTTGCCGGATGACAAGAGAGACGCGCGCCGCGTGATCGGGGCGGCCCTGAAGGGCGTTATCGCGATTTGGCGAATTTATTGCTGGCAGCTGATGCGGATGACGTCGGTGACTGCTGCCAATGCCGTGGTGACGCCGGTCTTGGGCTTGCTGCTGTGCGTTCCGAAATACCTTGCCGACACGATGACGCTTGGGGAGGTGGTTCAAGTTTCCGCCGCCTTCGTCATCGTGCAAGGGGCATTCGGTTGGTTCACCGACAATTACGCCACTCTTGCAGATTGGGCCGCATCGGCCAATCGCGTCGGCTCGCTGTTGCTTGCGCTCGACGAGGTCGACCCGCACAATAACGATCTTGAGGGATGACGGTCCACCCAGGCTGCGTGCCGGCGACAAGTGCAAACCCTAAAGCCCCAGCGTCACCTCGGCCCAGTGCACGACCGGCTCGCTGTTGAGGAATTCGATCACGCTGGGCTCGAGCGCCGCCGGGCGGTCGTGCGCGACGGTTGCGGTGGCGACGATGGCGTCGCAACGGTCGTTGAAGGCGATCGCGAGTGTCGAGCCCGGCGCGCGATAGGGCTCGCTCACGGCATAGGCGCGGCTCCGGCCCTTCATCCAGGCGATCTTGATCTCGTGGCCGGCGCCGAGAACGGCAGGCTTGCCGCCCATCAGGTTGAAGTCGCTGAGGCGATCGAGCTCATTGTCGTCGGAGACGCCGGTCAGACAGTTGCAGAACCCGATCTTGGCGCGGATGTAGACGTTGACCTCAACGCCGCAATCCGCCGACGCGCAGCGAAACGCCTTTCCCTCGCCCCACTCGTCGGTCGGAAACGGCCAGCGCACCTCGGCAAATTTCGGATGGCTCGGGGCTGTCAGCGCTTTGCTCTGAAGCAGCATCGGCCAGGCGAAGAACGCCGACAGTCCCGCCAACGCGCCGAGCGCAAGGCCGCCCAAAACCCCTGCAACGATGGCGTTTCGGCTTCGCATCACCGCTCCATCAGTTGCTCGCGACGAAGCTGCGCGCGGCAGCCAGCACCGGCCGATCGGAACTGGAGTCGGCGGCGAGCCCGAGCAGCTTTTCGTAATTGGCTTTGGCTGTGGCCGGATCGCCCAGCTTCTGCGCAGCCTGTGCCGCACCGGCATAGCCGTTGAAACGGTTCGGCTCCTTGGCCTTGGTCGCCTCGAACGCGGCAAGCGCCTCCTTGGCCTGGCCATGGTCGAGCAGCATGAAGCCATAGAGTTCGCGTGCGGGCACCAGCGGCCCGGGTGTGACCGGAGCCTTTTCGGTTTTGTCCTCGGCGTCGGCCGAGGCCGCCATCGCCTTGATCGCCTCGTCCTGCTTGCCATCGGCATAGAGAATCCAGGCGTTTGCCGTTTGGGCTTCGATATCGACTTGGGTCGCCCAATAGTCGTTCTTGTCTTCGCGCAGGCGGTCGCGAATTTCGATGAGTTTGGCGGCATCGACGCGCGCGGCGGCAACATCGCCGGAGCGGGCCGCACCGAGCGCCCGGGCGAAATGCGAAATCGCCATCGCGTGAAGGAACTTGGTCGGCTTGACGTCGAGCTTCGCCGCACCCTTCCAGTCGCCGCGCTCGAACACGTAACGGGCAGGCGCCGCAGCGCGCGAAAATGCGCTGGCGGCGGATTCGGCATCGGGTGTCATTGCCTCGATGGCGTCGATGGTCTTGCGCGCATTGTCGTCCTGCGCCAGTTGCAGATAGGCATAGACCATATAGTCCTCGCCATGCAGCTGCTCGCCGCGCTCGCTGTCGTGGCCCTTGGCGGCTTCGACCGAGGCAAGGTTGGCTGCGATCGACTCCTTCCAGTAGCCGACCCGGGTGAAAATGTGCGACGGCATATGCTGGGCGTGCGGCGCGTTCGGCGCGATCTTGGAATAGCGCAACGCCGCCGGCAGGCCTTTGGCGGCGATCGGCGGATAGTCGTAGAGGTGGATCAGGTAGTGGGCGATGCCCGGATGCTGGGGCTGACGCTGCCAGATCGGCTCGAGAATGGCGGCGCCCTTGAGCTGGTTGGCATAGGTCTTGTCGGCGGGCGAGGCCGCCGCGTTCAGCGTGATCGCGTAGAAGATCTGCGCTTCGTCGTCGTCAGGGTATTTGGCGGCGAGCGCTTCCATCTTTTTCAGGTAAGACTGAATGCGCACCTGCTGCGGAATCTTGTCGTAATCGACATACATCACCGACATCGCGTCGATGTAATCGCGCTCGCGCTCGCTTTTGGCGCCGATCGCCTTGGCCTTCTCGATCGCCGCAAGCCCAGGCGCGAGATTTGGCGCCGGGATTGCGCTGTGCGGGTTGGCCAGCAGCGACAGCGCGATGCCCCAATAGGCGATGGCGCAGGCGTCGTCGGCCTTGATCGCCTCTTCGTAGATCTCCTTGGATTCGGCGTACCAGAACGAATGCTGGTAGCGCATCGCGCGGTCGAACCGGCGTTGCGCGACCTCGTTGCAGGTCGTCGCGAAGTGGACCTTGCCCAACTTCTGATCCATCTCATCCTGCGCCGCGGCTAAAGAACCGCCGGTGACGGCGAGGATCGCTGCGAGCAGGAATTTGCGCATGGACGTTCCCCTTTCTAACCAGAGAATTGAAGCCAGCTGCCCGATCATAGGCCGCTGGCGGCGAGTTCTCAACACTCCCAGTCCCATTCCGGTCATAAGCGCGCGATGATCTGTTACCGACGCAGCACGCCGATGAGGCGGTTGGCGAAAGTGAGCCGCTCGGCGATGACCAGCACGAAAAACGTCAGCAATTTCTGGCTAAGAACCGGATTCTCGGTCTTGATCGCCTCGAACTGACTGGCGCTCAGGATATAGAGTACGCTGTCGACTTCAGCCTGGATGGTCGCGTTGCGCGGCGTCTTCGCCACCAGGCCCATTTCGCCGATTGTTGTGTAGCGGCCGAGACTTCGCACCCGCGTCAGCTCACCATCGGCGGTCGGGATCATGACGCCCACGCGTCCGTCGAGAATGAAGTGCATGGAATCGGCGGCGTCGCCGGCGCGGACGATGACGTCGCCGGCAGTGACCTCGAGCCGCTCGCAGCGATGGATCAGCTCGGCGGCGTCCTCCTCGGTGCCGAGAATGCGCAAGAACCAGTCCCGCAGCGAAGCTTCTTCATCGCCGCGGCCCTCGTGCTGCGCGATGATCTCGTTCTCGCACCACTCCAGAGCATGATCCAGCTCGGGCATGATGCTGACGTCGCGGGAGACGAATTCGCTCGACCGCAGCGCCTTTTCCGTCGCGGCCTGAAGATGGACCAGAACCAGCTTGATGCCGCGCTCGCTGGCGGCGCGCTTGATCTGCGCGAAGCTGTAGGCGGCCGAGGAATCGATGCCGGTCACGAGCTTGAAGTCGAACACCAGAAAGCGGCATTCCGGATGGCGCGCCAGCAGCGCCTTGACATGCTGGTAGAGGCGGTTGGCCGAGCCGAAGAACAGATAGCTTTGCAGGTTCAGGCCCTGGATCGCGCCGCCGTGGGCGGCAAGCACCGAAAGCTGTTCGCGGGATCGATCAAGCGAACTGCGATATTCGGAGCCGTCGAACGAAAACTTGATGGAATCGATGCGCGAGGCGCTCAGGGCAAAGGTGGCGCAGCCGATGACGACGCCGATCAGGATGCCGGCAATGAAGCCCCATTCGACGATGATGACGACGATGGCGAGCAGCGACAGATAGTCGGTCAGCGAAAGCCGCAGCCGCGACTGAACGATCCATTTGTGAAGGGCGTCGGCGCCGAGATAAATCAGTAGGCCGCCGAGCACGAATTTCGGCATGTAGCCGAGCAGGGCCGGCGCGAAGATCAGCATCAACAGCGAAATCGCTGCAACCGTCAGTCCGGCGAGCGGCCCGGTGCCGCCGCCGTTATAATTGAGGACGGTGCGGCTGATCGAAATGCATCCGGTATAGCCGCCGAAGGCGCCGGACAGCATGTTGGCGATGCCGGTGACGTTAAGCTCGCGCTCCAGATTGGCTTCGCGATTGGTCGCGACCTCGACGCCGGTGGTGTTGAACAGCGTGGTTGAGGCGGTGACGAAGATCACCGCGATCAGGTTGCCGGAGAGTTCAGCCAGAATCTTCCAGGGATAGCGCGAGAGGCCCTCGACGCTCCACGGCAGCATGAATGTGACGCTCGGCGGCGGCTCAAAAGTCCAGCCCGCGGCCTGCGCATCCGCCGGCGACAGGCCCGCCAGCCAAAACAGGAGGTGCGCGGCAACGACGCCGCCGATCAGAAGGACCGGCAATCCGAACGGTGAACGCGAACGGTGCCAGGTCATATAGAGCACCAACGCCATGGCGCAGGCGGCGCCAAGCTTGGAAAGCGTGAGGGTGTCCTCGAAGCGCCCGAGCGTCTCGAACTGCAAGGGGTGACCGGTGATGACGCGCACCGCGCCGAGCAGGATCAGGCATCCGGTCGCGGCAAGAAAGCCGCCGACCACCGGATAGGGGACATAGCGGATCGCGCGGCCCATCCGCGTCATTCCGAAACAGCACAGCACGATGCCGGTCAGGATCGTCGTCACCGCGAGCGTGATCAGGACCGCAGGAAGCACCGGCGCCGACGGGTCGGCGACGACCAGGCGCTCCACGACCGAAGAGGCGAGAATGCCGGTCATGGCCGCGGTCGAACTGTCAGGTCCCGAAACCGCAAACGGCAGCGAGCTGCCGACCGCAATCACGGCGGCGAGGATCGCCGAGGTGATGAAGGTCGCGGCAACGCCGTAAGACAGATAGGGGGAAAGCGGCCCGCCGAAGATCAGAAGCGAATAGGACAGCCCGAAAGTGACGGTCAGAACGCTGGCGGCGCTACCGCCGAGAACGTCCTTCAGAAGCACGCGCAGCGGCGGCCTGGCGCCTACTTTCCGAAGTTCGTATTCCATCTCGCTCATTTTGGGACGGCCCCGGGCGCTGACAGCTTCGCAAGCTATATCCTGAGATCGCTGCCGGTGACGCGGCGGTAGGCTTCGAGATAACGCTTGCTGGTCGCGTCCACCACGCTTGGCGGCAATGGCGGCGGCGGCGCTTCACCATTCCAGCGGCCGGCGCGGCGCTCGGCGTCGAGATAGTCACGCAGCGGCTGCTTGTCGAAACTCGGCTGCGGCTGGCCTGGCCTGTAGACGTCCACCGCCCAGAAGCGCGAACTGTCCGGGGTCATGACTTCATCGATCAGGATGATCGCGCCATTGGCGTCACGGCCGAATTCGAACTTGGTGTCGGCGATGATGATGCCATGTTCGCGGCTGATCTTTTCGCCCCGGGTGTAGATCGCGCGCGTCATCCGTTCCAGCGCTTCGGTCACCTCGGGACCTACGATCTCGCGCATCCGGCCGACCGTGATGTTCTCGTCGTGGCCGGTTTCGGCCTTGGTCGCCGGACTGAAGATCGCGGGCTCCAGCCTGCCGCTTTCCAGCAGCCCTGAGCCGAGCTTTTCGCCGGCCAGCGTGCCGCTCGCGGCATATTCCTTCCATGCCGAGCCGGAGAGATAACCACGGATCACGCATTCGATCGGAAATACCTTGGTGCGCTTGCACAGCATCGCGCGTCCGAGCAGCGAAGCGCGATGATCCTTCAGCGCCGGTACTTCGCGAATGATGGTATCGGCATCGGCGCTGATCATGTGGTGCGGCACCACGCCTTCGAGCTGCTTGAACCACCAGGCGCTGATCTGGGTGAGCACCGCGCCTTTCATCGGAATGGTCTCGGCCATCACGATATCGAAGGCGGAGATGCGATCGGTGGTCAGCAGCAGCACGCGATCCTCGCCGACGGCGTAGATGTCGCGGACCTTGCCGCGTCCGATCCGGGGCAGCGGCAGGTCGCTTGCAAGCATGGCGGTCATATCGGTCACTTTCAGAGAAAACTTCACTCCGGCAGCGGAATGAACTCGTGCTCGTTGGGTACAGGCGCGAAGCGGCCGGACTTCCAGTCCTGCTTGGCCTGCTCGATCCGCTCTTTACTGGAGGAGACGAAATTCCACCAGATGTGACGCGGGCCTTCGAGCGCGTCTCCACCGAGAAACATCATCCGCGTGGCCTTTAACGTTTTCACGGTGATGCGATCGCCGGGGCGAAACACCAGGAGGCGCGGGCCCTCGTAACGCTCATTGGCAATTTCGACTTCGCCGTCGACGAGATAGATCGCGCGCTCTTCATGATCCGAATCAAGCGGCACGCTGGTGCCCTGCTTTGCGGTCACCTCGACATAGAACCAGGGCGAGACCATCGCCACCGGCGAGGTCGCGCCGAAAGAACTGCCGGCGATGATGCGCGCGGAGATGCCGCCATCGCTGACGATCGGCAGATCGGCCGCCGCATAATGCTGAAAGGTCGGGTCGATTTCCTCCTTGCCGGCGGGGAGCGCGATCCAGCTTTGCAGCCCCAGCATCTGCTGACCGGTCGTTCGCTGCAGATCCGGCGTGCGCTCGGAATGGGCGATGCCGCGGCCTGCGGTCATCAGGTTCATGGCGCCGGGCTGGATTTCGCGGATATTGCCCTCGCTGTCGCGGTGCATGATGCTGCCGTCGAACAAATAGGTGACGGTGGCTAGGCCGATATGCGGATGCGGCCGCACGTCCATGCCCTTGCCGGCCATGAACTGCACCGGGCCGAAATGGTCGAAGAAGATGAAGGGTCCGACCATCTGCCGCTTGCCATGTGGCAGCGCGCGGCGCACCTCAAATCCGTCGCCGAGGTCGCGGGTGCGCGGCACGATCACGAGTTCCAGCGCGTCGCAGGACAGCGGATCGCCGAGGACGGGATCGTGAGAAGGTTGCCAGCTCATGAGGTCCTCCATTTTACGTTTCGGGGCATCATAGCAGCAATTGCATGGGGCGGTTCAAGCGTCGCCAACGCAATCGTCGTTGCAGACGCACTCCGTCCTTGCCGCGGCGTGAACCACGCCCGGGGTTTGGGTTTCGACCCGCCCCTTGCAAACAGAGGGCGCGCGGGAATGCCGGGTGCCAACGCACCCGCAGCCTCATGTGCAAAAGAAAAAGCACATGAGTAAGTTCACCGCAGGTAGCGCCGGATAACCCGGCATTCCCGCACACGAATGGTTTTAACGGCTTGCTTCGTGCTCGCCCTGGTGAACCGGGCTTTGTTGCCACCATCCCCTTGAGAAGCGTTAGCTTCTTAAGAGTTGACGCCAGCGTCGGGGCGTCAGGCCCACACGACTTCGCCGTCCGCCGTTGCTGCGCTCGTCCGATGCAGCACAAGCGTCCACCGTATCCCGCGCCAACGTGTCGTGACGATCGCGATACGCCCCTCTTTGACGGGCGCGAGACGCGCGGGCTTCTAAAGGTGATTTGCCCGACGGCACAAGCGAAATCTTGAGCCGGCGGCGTCCCTCAGATCACGCGTTTGCCGGATTTGGCCGCAATCGGCCGTTGCACGAAATACATCAAGACGAGGGAAATCACCGCCGTCGTCACCACGACATATCCGAGCCGGTCGAAATGCAGCAGCGAGCCGTTGGCGTCTTCCGCGATCAGCGCGGCCGCGAGGACGGAACCGAGCCCGCCGGAGAGTTGTTGCAACGAAGCGCCCACCGCGCTGAAGGAGCCGCGCTGCGAGGCATCCGGTATCGCCGATATCAGCGCTTGCGACGGGATCATGCGCGAAAAAATGCCGACAAACAGCAGCACGTTGACCACGATGACCACCGTCAGGCTGACCTGGCCGAGATGCGTATAGATCAGCACCATCACGACTGACATTGCGGTCCCAAAGGCGAAGGTGGGAAATTTGCCGAAGGTATCGCTGAGGCGTCCCACCAGCGGTCCGATGAAAATGCTGAACAGGCCGGAAACCAGATAGATCGTCGGCAAATGAACGATGTCGATGCCGAGATTGTGCACGGTGTAGGCGCTGCCGAACGGCATCAGCATGTAGCCGCCTGTCGCAAGCAGCGTCGTCACCGAGAACGCTAGCCAATAACGCGGTTCTGCGACCGTTGCGATCAGATGGCGCAAGGCGTTCTTGTCCTGCTTCAGCGAAAGATGGCCGTCCACCGGCTGCATCAGCAGCAGTACGGCCGCCATTCCGGCAATCGACAGTCCGACCAGAGCGCCAAAGGTGACATGCCAGTTCCAATGGTTGGAGAGAAACAGACCGGCCGGAATGCCGAGCACCTGGCTCGCGGCAAAGGCGGTTTGCACGAAGCCCATGACGCGGCCGCGCAATTGCAGTGGAAACAGGTCGGTGACGATGGCCAGCACGACCGAGCCGATCACGCCGCTGAACAGGCCGGTGACGATGCGGCCGGTCAACAGCACGTGATAATTCGGCGCGAGTGCGCAGAGCGCCGTTCCAAGGGTGAAACCGGCATAAAAAAACAACAGCAGCCGCTTGCGATCGAACCGATCGGCAAAACCGGCAGCGAGAATGCCGGAAATTCCCGCGCTGAATGCATAGGCCGAGACCGCCGCGCCGAACTGTGCGGGCGAAATGGTCAGCGCCGGCATGATAATGGCGCCGAGCGGCGACATGATCATGAAATCGATAATGATCGTGAACTGGACCAGCGCGAGTAGCGCAACGAGGATTGACTGGTAGCGCGAAAAGCCGCGGGACCGTTCTTGCGGGGCGTCGATCGGCTCGTTGAGAGTTTGTTCGGTCATGCCATTCATTTGGAAAAGAGTCGGGTGAAGAGGCGTCCCGCGGCCGCAGGACGCCGGCACTATCTATTCCCGTTCCGCATGATTTCGATGGCTTGACAAATAGTTTTGATTTCGCCCGTCGCATCGGCGCGAATCCCGGCCGTGGTCTGATGCAGCCGGTCCGAAGCGCCTGCACGATGGGCGGCGCGTTCGATCAGCGGTCGTCGCCGTGGTCGAGCCCGAACGCGCGCTCGTGTCGCGTACAATGACGCGCGTTCGCCAGATCGGCCTCCAACTCCTCCACGATCATGTGCAGCAGACACAGCGCCAGAGGATCGGTGACTTCTCGTTCCAGATCGCGGTAGCGCGCGATTCGAATCTGTTCCTGTCTGAAATCGTAATGAACGGTCATGTCGGGCCCTCCCGCGAGATGACCCGCAGGACGGCGGAAGGTTTCGCCGAGAATTTTCAGACAGTTTGATATGGTTTTTATTCGGTAAATGGCGGGCAGCGATGCCCCGGTCGTTCCAGTCAGGCCGTGCCGATCGCAGCCGCGCAGTGCGCCACCACCTCCGGATGGGCCGCGCAAAGATGATGCGCGCCGGCATCGGTCAGCTCGGTGAGGCTGCCATATCCGTAAAGCACGCCGATCGCCTTCATGCCGTTTTTTCTGGCGCCGATCATGTCGTGGCTGCGGTCGCCGATCATGATTGCACGCCTCGGGTCCGTATGGGTTTCGGCGAGCGCATAGGCCAGAAGTTCCGCCTTGTCGGTGCGCGTGCCGTCGAGCTCCGAGCCGAACACCCGCTCGAAATGACGCGACAGACCGAAATGCGCGATGATGCGGTCGGCATAGACCTTCGGTTTGCTGGTGGCGACGAACAGGCGCCGTCCGGTCGCGGCAACGTCGGACAGGGTCTGCTCGATGCCGTCATAGACCTCGTTCTCGAACAGGCCGACGTCGCCAAAGCGTTCGCGATAGAGTTCGACGGCGCGGGTGGCAAGCTCGTCGGTGCCGACGAACTTCTTCATGCTGGCATGCAGCGGCGGCCCGATGCACCAGATGAGATCGTCGGCCGGTGGGGCGACGAATCCGAGCCGGTCGAGCGCATATTGAATGCAGCCGGTAATGCCGGGCTTCGGATCGGTCAGCGTGCCGTCGAGATCGAAGAAGGCGGTATTCATCTTGCGGGTCAGCCGCAGTTCCAGACCGGACCGATCGGCGTGCGTGTCCAGCACGGGCCGAAAGTGCCGCCATTGTAGTTGCCACGGTAAAAGCCCGGCCAGCCGAAATAGTGCCAGTCGCCGTCATAGTCCAAATATTCGGGGGTAGGGTCGATGTACCAGGGGCGGCGGGCATGCTGCGCGATCCGCGCCAGACGCGCCTTCTGACCATAAAGCGGCTGGCTGTTGCTCGGCGGCTGATGATAGCCGGGCAGGAAGCCGTAGCCATGCCAGACCGGCGCCGGCCGCTTGTGTGCCGGCGCGGCCAGCGCGAGCGACGAAAGCAGCGACAGAGCGACAGCCACCGATGAAAATAAAACGCGCTTCATGCTGCGGACCTTAGACAATCGGCCGTGGGAAGGCCATTCAAATCCACTCCAGTCGCAAACCTGTTGATCAGGTGTGGCATCGGTTCAAGAGTGGCTTTGTTTCAAGGTTTCGCCTGACCTGCGCGCGGCGCAGACCGCGCGGGCTTCCAGACCGTCACGCTGGCACGCCGGACTGCTATGCTCGCTCAGGCGCCGAACGCCCTGAACGGAGCGGCGCCACGGGAGATGTGAAATGGAAGTCGCCAATCTGGTGCTGCCGGTCTTTGCCATCATCGTCACCGGTTGGCTCGCCGGCCAGCTTGGTTACGTCTCGCGGTCGCTGGCCGATGGCCTCGTGCATTTTGCCTACAATATCGCGATGCCCGCGCTGTTGGTGGTGACGATCGCGCAGGAATCGGCGCGCAGTTTCCTGGAGTGGCGCTTTCTGCTCGCCTTCGGCGGCGGCTCCCTGCTCTGCTTCCTGCTGGTGTTTGCCGCAGCTCGCGTCGGCCTGCGCCGCGACGCCGCGAGCAGCACGATGTACGGAATGACGGCAGCGATGACCAATACCGGCTTCGTGGCGCTGCCGATCCTTCATTCGATCTATGGCCAGCCGGCCGTGTTGCCGGTCGCGGTCGCAACCGTGTTCCTGGCCGCGGTGATGTTTCCGCTCGCTGTCATTCTCCTGCAGCGCGAGGAAAGCGACACGCGCGGCCAGATCGCTGCGCCGTTGACGCTGGCAAAACAGATCGTGCTCAATCCGGTTATGCTGTCGACCCTGATCGGCCTTGCCTGGGCGATCGCGGGCGTGCCGATTCCACCGCCGCTCGCCGCCTATCTGAATATTTTCGCCGGTGCGCTGACGCCCTGCGCGCTGTTTGCCATCGGGCTCGGCCTGTCGATCGAAGCCATGGCCTCGAACCTTGGCGCATCGATCGCGCTCACCGTCGTGAAGCTGTTGATCATGCCGTTGATCGTTTACGCGCTGTGCGTCGCGACCGGGCTCGATCCGCTCTACACCATCGCCGCCGTGATCTGTGCCGCGGTCCCGACCGCCAAGACGACCTTTATCCTGGCCGGGACCTACAAAGTGGAGGAGCCGCTGGTCGCAGCCACGGTCTCGATCACGACGGTGCTGTCGGTCGTGACGCTGCTCGGCTGGCTCTATGCGCTCGGAGCGGCGGCGAGCTGAGGCCCGCGGACTGTGAAGCGTTGCCTCACAATCCGCCGGAGCCGCCTTCGACGATCTTCTCGTTGAGCTTCTGATCGACAGTCGAAACCGTGCGGTCGATCTCCGGATTGGGCGTGCCGAGCTGATGGGTGATCAGCTTCACCAGAAGATCGACCCGTTCGATGAAAGGCGCGCCGGCCGCGACCGCGCGCGCGGCCGACGACGGCTTGAGCAGGCTCTCGGCGGCTTTGGCATATTTGTCGAACGGCACCTGGTCGGCGGGATCGGCGCCCAGCCGCCGGGCCACCGCGTCAACATGCTCGTAGATCGACTGCGAGAGCTTGAGGTCGCCATGCACCGCATCCTTGATCGAGCGCGGCTCCTGCGGCGTGATGCAGCGATAGTTGCCGGTCAGGAGCATCGACCATTTCGCCAGCGGCACGAACGGCGAAGCGAACACCTTGAGCTTCACCGGAACGTCCTGGCCATCGAGCCGCACCGCATCGATGTCGGCTTCCAGTTCGCGAAGGATCTTGTTGTGCGCTTCGCTGGCGAAGGCGGCGGCTTTGAAATTGGTGGCGAGGCCGACATGCAGCACGTTCGCCGCCTCTTCCGGCGGGCGAAACGCCTGCGGGTCCGGCGAGCAGAGCGTGACCAGGCCGGGCTCGAAACGCTCCCAGACCTGCGCGTTGGTGTAGGCCTCCTCGAGGTCCATTTCGGCGAGCGCCGGAATCCGCTTCAGATAGGGCAGCGGCGGCATGTTCATGATCGAAAGACAAGGCAGCTTCGCTTCCGCGATCTTGATCATCAGAACGCGGATGGTGTGATTGGTGTATTGCGGCTCCTGCATCGCAAGGCCGACCAGGTCATAGCGGGAGATATCGACCTCCTGCGGCGTGACCGCATCGAGCTTGCCGGGCAGGTCGCGGGAAAAAATCGCGCGATGCGCCGGTTCGTCGCGCAGCTTGATGCGGACCTGCGTGCCTTCGCGGTTGATGAGATCGGCCGTCTTCCGCCGGCACACCAGCGTGACGTTGTGGCCGGCCATCAGCAGCTTGGTCGCCAAAAGAGATCCATAGGATGCTCCCAGGATCAGGATATTGCGGGCCATGTGGGTCTCCTGTTGCGATGCTCGTAGTGGCTCGGATCGTTCGCGCGACAAAGCGCCAACGCCTTCAAACCACGTTCGCCGCAGGAGCTCCTAATTGTATCTTGTCAACCGCCGGGATGACAAAGTGACACAATTTTACAAATCGTCAGGTCATGCCTGTCATCCATGCAACCTATCGCTTGATCGCAAAATCTGATGTATCAGGGCGGCCTGCCTCAGCTCCTAGTCAAATCTGTCGTCAGCCCAAATGACCGACCGCCGCTTCCAGCAGGCCCCAGGCCTGCTCGCCGTGTTTGGCTTTCCATTCGGCATAGAAACCGGCCTTCTTCAGCACCTCGCGGAAGGGCGCAGGGTCGGTGTCGTTGAAGGCGATGCCCTTCTGCTTCAATGAGGCGACCAGGCCGTCATTGAGCGCGGTGACGGCATCGCGCTGCCTCAGCGCACTGTCGTTGAAGCTTGCCGCCACCTTGGTCTTGATGTCGTCGGGCACACCGCGCCAGGTGCGATTGCTGGTCACGATCCATGAACCGTCCCAGACGTGATTGGTGCGCGAGCAGAATTTCTGCACCTCGTAGAACTTGGACGTTTCGGCGACGACCAGGGGATTCTCCTGTCCGTCGACGACGCCGGTCTGCAGCGCGGTATAGACGTCGGAAAGGTTGATGCTGGTCGGGGCGGCGCCGAGCGCCTTGAACAGCGACACGTAGACCTGGCTGACCGGAACGCGGATCTTGAAACCTTCGAGATCGGACGGATCCTTGATCGGCTTCTTGCTGGTGGTGATCTGCCGAAAGCCGTTGTTCCAGATTTTCTCGAAGGCGTAGAGATCGGCCTTGTCGAAACCCTTGCGGATCAGCGCGCCCAGTTCGCCATCCATCGCGGGCCACACCGCATCAGTGTTCTTGAACGCAAAGCCCGTGCCGTTGATCGCCGCGACCGGCACCAGCGTTGCGAAGATCAGCCCGCCGGTCGAGAAGAAATCGATCGCGCCCGCGCGCACCTGTGACAGCAGATCACTGTCGCCGCCGAGCTGGCTGTTGGGAAATACACCGATCTCGACCTTGCCGGCGGTATCCTGCTTGATCCGTGCCGCCGCCTCGAGCGCGAAGGTATGGACCGGATGGGTGGCCGCGAAACCGTGGCCGAACTTCCAGGAATAATCGGCGACCGCCGCGCGCGAAACATAAGGCATCGCCAGCGTCGCGCCGCCGGCAAGCATCGCCCTGCGAGATATGATCATGATCCTCCCTCGCCCTCGCTCGCGAGCACGCCGCGGCAAGAGTCTCATTGGAAGGTTATCTCTACCGCGATTTCTTGATGGCGGCTAACGCGAAGGTGGCCGGCAGTCTTACTGCTGCAGAAGCGCCTGCAAGGCGGTCCTGACTTCCCGGGAATCGTTGAGCGCCTTGCAGCTCTTGAGCAGGGGTGCCACTTCCCTGGCGCCTTCCGACTTCACGGTGCGCAATATCGTTGCCACCGTTTGCCGGCCGGCCTCTTCCAGTTCCACCCGCTTTGCCGATTGCAGGGGCCTGGCGATCTGGGATTCGATCGCGGCCGTGGCCCTTTGCGCTTCAACGTAGTTCTTCTTGGTTTCGGCATTCGACGTCATCGTCGAGAGACCGCCATACACCAGGGAGCATTCGGAAAAGCGCCGCACGGCTTTCTCGCGCAGCTCGGTGCTTTGCGGGCTTTCCTCGATCGCGCCGTTGACCGCTTTGGTGACGTCAAGCACGGTCCACATGCTGTCGCCGCCGGCCGATTGCGCCGCCGCGGGCAGTGCCGACAGCATGCCAAAGACCAGCAGCAAGATCGCGCTCTGACGGTTGGATATCACCGGTTCCTCCACTCCACTTGGCAAAAGCGCGCGGAGTAAACCGCGACAGCGGCCCGGAATCAACCGGGTCGCCGCCGTGACATTGGTCTAATTTTTTTTCGAAATCGCCGGGCTGCGATCAGCTCGGGGGATTGAAGTTCGGATCGTGATCGCCGATCCGCGAGGGATCGTAGCTGCGATCGAAATACGAACCGGCCGCCGGCGTGCGCGGGGCCACGAAGAACGGTTCGGGCGCCTGATTATACGTGCCGCGGTAATGCCGGAGCGCATGAACCGGCTTGTGCGTGGTGGCGGCGTCCTGCGCCAACACGGGACTTGCCAGTGCGGCCGTCA
>NZ_DASSRP010000016.1:0-5563 GCF_035701725.1 Bradyrhizobium sp. | reverse complement strand
AACTCGTAGAACAAAGCAGCCTGTTCAACCTGCTGATGCCCCATCATGATCTTCAGCCCTGCCAGTTAGACAGACTGAATCATTGATGTCTCTGCGTCGCAACTGCCGCCTTTTTCAACACAATCGGCCCTTAGCAGACGTCACGTAAGAAAGCTGAGACGTCCGCTTTTGAGGGCAACGCAGACTTGGCTGGGCTTATGAGTTCTGTCTGGAGCGCCAATCGGTGGCCGCTTACAACTGACGAGCTTCGGAATCGAAGCTCTAGTCGGAATCCTTCGCACGCTTGCGGTTCTTGTCACCCGCGCCGGCCAAGCGCGCCAACGCCGCCTCCTTGCGCATCCACTGAATCCGTGGACGCGCCGGATATCCTCCCCAGGTTTCACCGGCGGGAATGTCGCTGATGACGCCGGAGCGCGCGGCCAGGCGAGCGCCCTTGCCGACCGTCAGATGCGGCGCAAGGCCGACCGCGCCACCGAGCAGCGCGTAATCTTCCAGTGTCACGCTGCCGCTCAATCCGGACAGCGCCACCACCACGCAGTGCCGGCCGATCTGACAGTTATGTCCGATCTGGCAGAGGTTATCGATCTTGCTGGCCTCGCCGATCACGGTGTCCCTGATGCCGCCGCGGTCGATCGTGACGTTGGCGCCGATCTCGACGTCGTTCTGGATGATGACGCGGCCGGTCTGCGGAATCTTCTGCTGCGCGGCATCTTCGGTGTAGCCGAAGCCGTCCTGACCGATCCGGCAGCCGGGATGGATGATCACGCGATCGCCGATCAGCGTGTGCGTGATCGAAGTGGTGGCGCCGATCCGGCAGTCGCGGCCGATGGTGACGTCGGGGCCGATCACTGCGTTGGCGGCGATGACGCTGCCCGCGCCGATTTCGGCGCGCGGTCCGATCACCGCGCCGGGATCGACGGTCACGTCACCTTCCAGCCGCGCCGTTGGATGAACCGTGGCGCCTTCAGCAATGCCGTCGGTCTCGAAAAGCGAGGCCGGCCGCAGCGATTGCGGATAGAGTTGTCGGTGCACGGCGACGAAAGCGCGATACGGCGTTTCCGTCAGCAGCACGGCGAGTCCCTTCGGCGCATGTTCGACGAAGCGCTTCGGCATCAGGCAGGCGCCGGCGCGCGTTTTGGTCAGCGCATCGACAAACTTGTTGGCATCGATAAAGCCAAGATCGGAAGGACCCGCCAGATCGACCGGCGCCACGCCGTCGATCACGCGCGACATCGCGGCGGTGCCGATCGGTTCGGCATGCGTCAGTGCGGCAATCTCGGCGATCGTCAAACCGGCCGGACGATTAAAGAAGCGACGATTTCCCATTTACCAATCCACCATTAGCGCGGCCGGCGTGCCATGTCTCACACGTGCAAGCAAGCCGCGCGAGCCGCAGCGGCGTTCAACCAAGATGTGAGCGCGTTGGCACAACGGCTACGTTGACAGTCATCTACATTCATCCGATGCTATTATAATACAAGGCAAAATTTCACATTGTCGAAAAAGCTGAACCGTCGAAGTTCAGCTGTTAACCGGGAGCGAATAATGACTTTTCGTCGCCATTCTAATGCCTGTCTCGCCGCGGTCGCGATCGCTGCACTGGTGACGGCATGGTGCGGCCCCGCCACTGCACAACAAAAGCCGGCTTTGAAGGTGGGCGCCGATGCGATCGGCGGCCAGGTCACCGGCCCCAACGGTCCGGAAGCCGGCGTCTGGGTGATTGCCGAAACCACCGACCTGCCAACCAAATACGCCAAGATGGTCGCCACCAACGACAACGGCCAATACCTCATCCCGCAGCTCCCCTCCGCCAAGTATAAGGTCTGGGTGCGCGGATACGGCCTTGTCGATTCCGACAAGCAGGATGCGGCGCCCGGCAAGACCCTCGACCTCAAAGCCAAGGCGGCGCCGAACGCGGCTGCCGCTGCCGAATACTATCCGGGCATGTACTGGTATTCGATGATCAAGATCCCACCCGCCAGCGAATTTCCCGGTTCGGACAAGAGCCCGACCGGCATGCCCGCCAGCATGGACTCGCAAGCCACCTGGATCGACAGCCTGAAGAACTCCTGCCAGTCGTGCCACGCGCTCGGCAGCGACAATATTCGTCATCCTCACGTGAAAGAACTCGGCGAGTTCAAGAGTTCCGAAGAGATGTGGGAGCGCCGCGTTCAGTCCGGCCAGGCCATGAACAACATGGCGCTGACACTGGGCCGGATGGGACCGCCGCGCGCCTACAAGATGTTCGCCGACTGGACCGACCGGGTCGCGGCGGGCGAACTTCCCTTCGACAAGCCGGAGCGTCCGAAAGGCATCGAGCGCAACGTCGTCATCACCTCGTGGGAATGGGGCAAGCGGGGCATGTACCTGCATGACGAGGTTTCGACGGACAAGCGCAATCCGACGGTGAATGCCAACGGCAAGATCTACGGATCGCCGGAAGAAAGCTCCGACGACATCCCGGTGCTCGATCCCGTCAAGAACACGACGTCGTTCATCCACGAACCCTATGTCGATCCGCAGACGCCGAGCGCCAAGGACGACCCGATGGCGCCTTCGCCGTTCTGGGGTGAAGAGGCGATCTGGGACGGCCACACCTCGATCCACAATCCGATGATGGACGAGAAGGGCCGGGTCTGGTTCACGGCACGGCTGCGGCGGACGCCGAACCCGGCAAGCTGCCAGGCCGGCTCGGACCTTCCCTCGGCACAGATTGCGCCGTTGAAGGAATCGGCCCGCGAAGCCTCGATGTACGATCCGAAGACCGAGAAGTGGACCACGATCGATACGTGCTTCAACACGCATCACCTGGTGTTCACACCCGACAACAAGCTCTGGTTCAGCCAGGGACAACCCTATAGCGGCGTGGTCGGCTGGCTCGACGTCAAGAAGTTCGAGCAAACCGGCGATGCGATGAAGTCGCAGGGCTGGACGCCGACCGTAGTCAACGTCTCCGGTACCGGCAAGCGCGAGGATTTCGTTGCGCCCGACAAGCCGATCGAGCCCGGCAAGGACAAGTGGGTGAAGGCGGCTTTCTACGGCGTCATGCCGAGCGTCAAGGGCGACGTGATCTGGGGTCAGGCCATGGGCCCCGGCTTCTCGCGCATTGCGCAGCCGGCACTGCTGATCCGGATGATTCCAGGCAGCGACCCGACCAAGACCGCAGTCTCCGAAATCTTCCAGTCGCCGCCCGGCACCTATGGCTCGCGCGGCGTCGACGTCGATTCGAAGGGCGTGGCCTGGACCGTGCTTTCGAGCGGACAGCTCGCAAGCTTCGACCGTTCCAAGTGCAAGGAAAAGCTGCAGGGACCGAATGCCGCGACCGGCGCACAGTGCTTCGAAGGCTGGACGCTGTACCGGATGCCCGGACCGCAGTTCAAAGGGGTCGACGATCCCAAGGGCAGCGCGAACCACGCCTATTACATCTGGGTCGACGTCCACAACACGCTCGGCTTGGGCAATGACGTGCCGATCGCGATGGCCAATGGCAGCGAATCCATGCTGGCGCTGGTCAACGGCAAGTTCGTCGATCTGAGGATTCCCTACCCGCTCGGCTTCTTCGCCAAGAACGCCGACGGCCGCATCGACGATCCGAAAGCCGGCTGGAAGGGTCGCGGACTCTGGACCACGACCGGCACCCGCGCCTACTTCCACAGCGAAGGTGGCAAGGATGCGCGGCCGCGCGTGTTCAAGCTGCAGATGCGCCCCGACCCGCTGGCGGGCTAGAACCAACGCCCTCCAATTGGCGGGCGCGCGACACAAATGCTTCGTTGCATCAAGTGATGCAGCGAAGCATTTGCATTTTAAGAGTCCGGCAGCTCGCGGACGGTCAAAACAGACCGCGCGCCCCAGTGGAGTTTTCTGGCGCCGCATCATGCCGATCGGGGAGTCGAAAACTCAAAGCAGCGTCGACGTCGTGAAGGGGAACGGCAGACTTTGACACCAGGAGATTGTTGATGATCGTCAGCAAGCCTTCCATCGAAGTCGCCGAAGTGCCGCTAAGCGGCGGCAGGACGACGCCCGGCGTCGTTCACGTCGGCGACACCGTGCGCCGCCCGCAGACCGCAAACTCTACGTTCGTGCGTCGCCTGCTCCGGCATCTTGCAGACAAACGATTCGGAGCGTCGCCGGCCTTCCTCGGCATCGACGAATTCGGACGCGACATTCTTTCATTCATCGAAGGCGACGTGCCGGCGGATCTCGCATGTCACGATGACGGCGCGCTGTGGACTGCGGCATCGATGATACGTCGTTTCCACGACATCGGGGCCGAGATGGTGCCGACGTTGCCCCATCGCCGGAGCGGCATCGAAACCATCTGCCACAACGATCTCTCGCCGTGCAATTTCGTCTTCAGGGATGGCACGCCCATCGCGATCATCGACTTCGACGCCGCTGCACCAGGGCCGCGTCTCCTTGACCTCGGATATGCAGCCTGGCTTTGGCTCGATCTCGGTTGCCTGGAGATTCCGGTACCGGATCAGCGTAGACGCCTCGCGAACTTTGTGAAGGCGTATGGAATGTACGACGTCGAGGCTATTTTTCCTGCGATACTCGAACGACAGGCCATGCTTTCCGCCGAGGGTCGCCGCACAGGCAAATCCGCCATGGCGGATTGGGCGGATCACTGCCGCGAGTGGACGCAGTCCAGCCTCGCGCCTTAACGCTGGTCAGCTTATCCTGCTCGTTCGGAAGTCGCGCGGACGCGTCGCGGTCGACGCGGCGACGGCGGTCGTTAACAAAGCGACCTACTCGTCGCGATAGACCTTCTCGCGCTTTTCGTGGCGCTCCTGCGCTTCCACCGACAACGTCGCGATCGGCCTGGCTTCAAGCCGCTTCAGCGAGATCGGCTCACCGGTCTCCTCGCAATAGCCGTAGGTATTGTCCTCGATGCGCTGCAAGGCGGCATCGATTTTGGAGATCAGCTTGCGCTGGCGGTCGCGGGCGCGCAGTTCGATGGCACGATCGGTTTCTGACGATGCACGATCGGCGAGATCAGGATGATTGACGTTCTCCTCCTGAAGCGTCTGCAGCGTGATCTTCGATTCCCGCAGGATCTCATCCTTCCAGGCCAGGAGCTTGGCGCGAAAATAGTCGCGCTGCCGCTCGTTCATAAAAGGCTCTTTTTCGGAAGGTCTGTAGTTCTTCAGCTTTTCCAAGGCCAGCCCATCTTTCACCTGAAGGCCCCGCTAATTTGCGGCGCCGCGCGAGAGGCAAGTTCCGCTCACGCGGCGCCTTATATAGCGGGGACTTGTGACAGACAATATTCCAATGGCCAGCCCTACCCTTTGCCCAAGCCCTTGCACAGACAAATCTATCGGGTCCGGGCGAGGAATCGCATTCGGCAGTTAATAGCCGACCGTAAAGCGCTTGCGAACATGGGCGGGACGCTCGATTTCGTCGGCCATCGCCACTGCGAAGTCCTCGAACGAGATCCAGCTCTTGCCGCTCGAATCGACCAGCAGCTGGTCGGTTCCCAGACGGAACTTCCCAGTCCGGTTCCCGAAATCGATCAGCGCCGAAGGCGACAGGAAGGTCCAATTCAGCTCCTTCTCCTGGCCGA
>NZ_DASSRP010000015.1:0-5108 GCF_035701725.1 Bradyrhizobium sp. | reverse complement strand
GCGTTACTGTCGATCGCAGCAAACGCCAGGCGGCGGGGATGAGACAGCCGGAACTCCCGGCGCTCTTAATTCTTCGAGCTCAGCCGTTTGACGACCTCGTCGAGCTGATCGAGGTCGCGGTAGCGGATGTGAACGACACCGCCGGGATCGCTGTGATCGATGCTGACGTTAAGGCCCAGTGCATCGCTGACGGTTTTCTCCAGCGAAACCGTGTTGGGGTCCTTGGTCTTGCCACCCCGCGCCTTCTGCGGCTTGCGCTCCGGCACCCCCTCCTCATGCGCCAACGCTTCGGTCTGGCGCACGTTCAGGCCTTCTTCCACGATGCGCTTGGCGGCGGCAAGTGGATCGGGCACGCCGATCAGCGCGCGGGCATGGCCGGCCGATAGCTGGCCGAGAGCGATATAGGCCTGAACTTCCGCCGGCAGTTTGGTCAGCCGCATCATGTTGGCGACGTGGCTGCGGCTCTTGCCGACGATCTTTGCGATGTCTTCCTGGCTGCGTTTGAACTCGTTGGCGAGCGCGTGATAGCCCTGCGCCTCTTCCATCGGGTTGAGATCCTCGCGCTGCACGTTTTCGACGATCGCGATCTCGAGCGCATCGGAATCGCTGACGTCGACCGGCACGATCGGAACTTCATGCAGGCCCGCGGCCTGCGATGCCCGCCAGCGGCGCTCGCCGGCGATAATTTCAAAACGATCCTGCGCGCCACGCACCGGCCGCACTACGATCGGCTGAATCACGCCATGCTGCCGGATTGAATCGGCGAGCTCCTTGAGCTCGGCTTCGGCGAACTCCCGGCGCGGATTGCGCGGGTTGGGTTTGAGAAACTCGATTGGTACCTTGCGCTGCGCGCGCGGCCGCTCGACATGCGCGGCTTCGCCGCCGACATCTCCGATCAGACTTGCAAGGCCGCGCCCCAGTCGCGAACGCGCTTCGTCCGCCATCGCCAGCTCCCTTGGATTCAACTCAACCACTCCCACTGCTTGCGGTCATTTCGGATCGCGCAACGAGCGAGGACCGAAAATCCACTCCACTCTCTCGATTTCATTTCCTCGGATGCCGGATCCGCTGCCGCGCATCGTCCGGAATGACAAGGCGACTAGTGCGGCAAATTTGAAGTTCCTATCAGCGTCACGTCAAGTTCGAGACAGGAACTTCAAATTCAAAGCCGCACTAGAACACAATAATTGCTAGAGCTCCTTTGATTCCGAAGTTCGCGTCAGAGGTCGCCGCAACAGCTTGCGTACTTCGAAATCGGAGCTCTAGTTCAATGCGGGCGCAGCTCGCGCTCGCGCTGGATCACTTCGGTAGCAAGCTTGAGATAGGCCTCGCTGCCGACGCATTTCAGATCATAGACCAGCACCGGCTTGCCGTAGGACGGCGCCTCCGAAATTCGGACGTTGCGCGGGATCATGGTGTTGTAGACCTTGCTACCCATGAACTGGCGCACGTCGGCAACGACCTGGTTCGACAGGTTGTTGCGCGAGTCGAACATCGTCAGCACGATGCCGTGGATCGAGAGATTGGGATTGAGTGTGGAACGCACCTGCTCCACGGTTTGCAGAAGTTGTGACAGACCTTCCAGCGCGAAGAACTCGCATTGCAGCGGCACCAGGATCGCATCGGATGCGGCCATCGCATTCACCGTCAAAAGATTGAGCGACGGCGGGCAATCGATCAGGACGTAAGTATAATCGGCATCCGGCTCGACGTTGTGATTGAGCGCTGCGATCGCATCGCGCAGGCGGAATGCGCGGCCCTGCGTGTGGCCGAGTTCGAGCTCCAGACCCGACAAGTCCATGGTCGAGGAGGCGATGTGCAAACGCGGCACCGCGGTTGGCACCACCGCTTCGCGCAGTGAAGCTTCCCCGACCAAGACGTCGTAGGTTGAGCAATTGCGGTTGCGCCGGTCGATGCCGAGACCGGTGGAGGCGTTGCCTTGCGGATCGAGGTCGACGATCAGCACGCGCTCGCCGATCGCAGCTAGCGCAGTGCCGAGGTTGATCGCGGTCGTGGTCTTGCCGACCCCGCCCTTTTGATTGGCCAGCGACAGAATGCGCGGATGGCCGGGCTGGGCCTTGTCACTATCATCCTGAAATATTTGATCTATTTCGTTCATACCGGTCTGCCATCGGCGTCCGCTGTGGGGTTGCATCGTTCGATTTTGTCGATTTCGACGATCCAGCCGTGTCCGCCTGTGCGACTGGGATGCAAACGTGGTTTAATTTTCCAGTATTTAGTGGCTTCGGTCAATTCTACTTCTACATCTTGTCCTTTGAGAAATAGCGCCTTCGCTCCCTTTTTTACCAGGGGCGCGGCGTAACTGATCAGTTGGTGTAGCGGAGCCACCGCACGCGCGGTGACGCAATCGATTGGCCCGGTAGCGCTATCCACAGTATCCTCGATGTCGGCGAGGTGAACCATGCCCGGCGCTCCGGTCACGCGCAGCGCCTCGCGCAGGAAGGCCGCCTTCTTGCCGTTGCGTTCAACCAAGTGGACCAATGCACCCGGCGTATCGGCGAGGGCGCAGGCCAGGACCATTCCCGGAAACCCGCCCCCGCTTCCCAGGTCCATCCAGACCTTCGCGTTCGGCACGATATCGAGGAGTTGGAGCGAGTCGGAGACATGGCGGCTCCAAAGCTTCGGCAGGGTCGCGGGCGAAACCAGGTTGGTCTTGGCCTGCCACGTCCAAAGGAGATCGATGAAGCGGTCCAGCCGGCCCTCCGTTTCACGTGAAACAGGTGTCAGCGCGAGCGCCGTGGCGCGATCGGCCGCGAGGCTGTCTGGCGGGGCGATCCCCTGGCGGGAAGTGGAGCGTGGCTGGGCGGTGCTCATGGCGAATCGGTTTGTTTCACGTGAAACAGCGTAGCGGTTTCCTGCGAAGCGCATACTGCTGGACAGCAGAAAAAGTGCGAAGGGATTTCGAGTGCCCAGCATCGATTTCGTGACGCCCGGAGAATCCTCCGAGCTATCCCGATATCGCCGAGGCCCCTGCCCCGTTCTTCCGCCGGGCTTCGCGTCGCAGATGGGCCGCCAGAATTCCGAGCGCGGCCGGCGTTACCCCATCGAGCCGGCCGGCCTGGCCCACAGTGCGCGGCTGTGCCGCCTTGAGCTTGGCGCGGGCCTCGTTCGAAAGCCCGGAGACCGTATCGAAGTCGAGGCCGGACAAAACCAAGGCTTCGTCACGCCGAAAAGCCTCGACATCAGCAACCTGCCGCTTGAGATAGACATCGTATTTTGCGTCGATCTCGAGATGGACGGCGATCGCGGGATCAACGGTTGAGAGTTCGGGCCAGATAGCGCGCACCTGCTCCCATCCGACGTCTGGATAGGCCAACAGCTCAAAGGCCGAGCGGCGCTGGCCATCGCGGTTGAGCGCAAGGCCATAGCGGGCGGCTTCATTGGGAGTCAGGGTCAGCGACTGGGTCCTCGCCTTTGCGGCGCTCAAAGCGGCCATCTTGGCCCGGTGGCGTCCGGTCCGCGCCGCCCCGATACATCCGAGCGCGATGCCTTTGTCGGTCAGGCGCTGGTCGGCATTGTCGGCCCGCAGAGTCAGGCGATACTCCGCCCGCGAGGTGAACATGCGATACGGCTCCGTGATGCCCCGCGTCACCAGGTCGTCGATCATGACGCCGAGATAGCCCTCGGCGCGGTCGAATACGATCGGCTCAGAACCGCCCGCTGAAAGCGCCGCGTTGAGCCCGGCGACCAAGCCCTGGGCGGCGGCCTCCTCATATCCCGTGGTCCCATTGATCTGTCCGGCCAGGAAGAGTCCGCTCAATCGCTTGGCCTGAAGCGTCGGTTCGAGCTCGCGGGGATCGACATGGTCGTATTCGATCGCATAGCCCGGGCGCACCATCCGCACCCGTTCCAATCCGGGGATCGAGGCGAGAATGCCAAGCTGGACCTCCTCCGGCAGCGACGTCGAAATGCCGTTCGGATAAACCGTCGTGTCGTCGAGCCCCTCCGGCTCCAGGAAGATCTGGTGCCCGTCGCGGTCGCCGAAGCGAACGATCTTGTCCTCGATCGAGGGACAATAGCGTGGCCCGGTACTCTTGATCTGGCCGGAATACATCGGCGAGCGGTGCACGTTGGTCCGGATCACCTCATGGGTCGCGGCTGTCGTCCGCGTGATCCCGCACTGGATCTGCGGCGTCGTGATCCGGTCGGTCATGACCGAAAACGGCTCAGCCGGATCGTCGCCCGGCTGCATCTCGACCGCCGCCCAGTCGATGGTGGTGCCATCGAGACGCGGCGGCGTGCCGGTCTTCAGCCGGCCCAGGCTGAACCCAATTCGTTCGAAAGACGCGGAGAGGCCCAGCGCTGGCGCCTCGCCGACCCGGCCGGCGGGCCAGTTTTTTTCGCCAAGATGGATCAGACCGCGAAGAAAAGTTCCGGTCGTAACGACCACCGCTCCGGCGCGCAGTTCTCGGCCATCGCCGAGCCGGACGCCGCGCAGGCGGCCCTCGGCGACGAGAAGCTCATCAGCCTCGCCCTCGACGACCGTCAGATTCACCGTCTCCCGGATCGCGGCCTGCATCGCCACGGCATAGAGTTTGCGGTCGGCCTGCGCGCGAGGACCCCGGACCGCCGGACCCTTGCGCCGGTTGAGCACGCGAAATTGGATGCCGCCAGCATCGGCCACGCGCCCCATCAATCCATCGAGTGCGTCGACCTCACGGACCAGATGGCCCTTGCCCAGACCGCCGATCGCGGGGTTGCACGACATCGCGCCGACGGTCGAAAAGCGATGGGTCAGGAGCGCGGTTCGCGCGCCCATCCGCGCTGCCGCGCTCGCGGCTTCGCAGCCGGCATGGCCGCCGCCGATGACGATGACGTCAAATGAGTCGGAATAGGTGGTCATGCGGCACCTTCTATACCGCAGTGCTCAAACCCGAAAGTGACAAGCGGGAAGATGTTTCACGTGAAACGACGGTGTCACCCGGCCCTTTGAATTGAATTAAAATTCACTACTTACCGACGCAAAATTCCCGGAAGATCTTGTCGAGAACGTCCTCGATATCGACGTGGCCGAGCAAGCGGCCCAGACTAGACGCCGCCGATCGAAGCTCCTCGGCGACCAATTCATCGCCCTGCCCTGCGATGGC
>NZ_DASSRP010000014.1:0-16559 GCF_035701725.1 Bradyrhizobium sp. | reverse complement strand
TGCACACCGGCGCCGCTTACGGTGTTGGTGATGTTGTTCGCCGACGCGATATAGGTGGTGTCGAAGATGTTCCGCACCTCGGCAAATAGGGTGAGTTGCCGGAAATAGTCCGATGTGAGCTCGGTCTTGTAATGCACGTTGACATTGACCAGCTGATAGCCTGGCGCTCTGAGCAGGTTGGCGTTGTCCATGTAGAAGGAATCCTTCCAGACAAGTTCGACGAACGCGCCGAGACCTTTTAGCGGTCCGGCAGGCTGGTCATAACTGAGCCGGGCCGTCAGGTCGTTCGGCGAGATTCCGGGAATCTTGTTGCCGGCTCGATTGAAATTGAACGTATTGGCGCCGCTTGCAAGCGCCTCCGTGTATTCGGTATAGACCTCGTCGAGGTAGGTGTAGGCGGCCAAAAACTGCCATCCTGGATAGAAGCGCCAATTGGCCGCGAGCTCCACGCCGCGATGTTCCGAACGCGGCGCGTTGAAAGTGAACGTCAGGTTCGGAGGCGTCTGCCCGTTAGCCGAAGACGTCGCTTGGGTAACAAGCTCGTTTCGGAAGAACTCGTAGAAAGCCGTCGCACTCAACGTCAGAGACTTATTCGGTGTCCAGTCCATACCGAGATCGTAGCCGAGGTTGGTCTGCGATTTCAGCCCGGTGTTGTTGCCAAACGTTCCGTCCGGCAGGACGAAGAGATTGCCGACCTGCGGGGTTCCGTAACCGGTCGCCACGCGGGCGCGCCATTGCCATTCACTGCTCGGCTTGTAGACGAGGGCGAATTCGGGTGCCGTATTTTGAAACTGCAGGTTTGCCGTGGTTGGCGGAGGAATCGTCGCGGACGGCACATTGGGAATATTGTACTGAAAAGCGGTATTGACGCCGTTCAAGATCGTCGTTTCCCAACCAATCCCTGCAACTGCGGTCAGCGATGGAACGAGCTTGAGTTCCTCCCGCGCGCGAATGCCGTAGTTGGTCGTCGATTGATTTTGGCTGCTCACCAGCAAACCGAGATTTGCCTCGCCGCCCGGCATCACGTTGAACGTATTGCTGGTCGTCGAAAGCGTGTTGTACCACCCGCCGACGAGGGTGGTGGAGTCCATCCCGAACAGCTCGCCGCGCTTGGTGATATCGCTCATGAAATTGTAGGAGGGAAAATCGCCGATCGCGCTGGTTGAGCCGGTCGGCTGATTGATATTGCGATCGTCAAAGACGAACTGGTTGCGCCAGGTGGTCGTGTTATCGAAATCGTGTTCCCAGCGTGCGCCCACGATCGTGCGCCGGTCCTCGCGCCCGAGGCCCGCCTGTTCCGCAGTTTCCGATGACTTGGCGCCGTTGAAGCCGTTGTTAAACAGCGAAACGGTTCCGCAACCCAGTGTGGTCGCCACCTGGCATCCCTGCTGGAAGGGATTTTGGTTGTACTGGTTCAGCGACAGTCTGATCGGCAACGCCGTGTCCAGATCGTTGTTGATCAGCTTGAAGGTCAGCCGGTCGTCAGGGGTGACTTTCACCGTGGCGAGGAAATTCACAGTCTGGGTGTTGAACCAGCTGTTCTGAATGAAGCCGTCACCGCGCGCGTCGCTCGCAAATAACGATACTTCGGCGTTGCCGGCCTTCTGGCCGTAGCTCAGATAGTTGTTGAGATAGCCGAAGCTGCCGCCCTCTACTCCGTACTCAAATCCGTTGGTCGTGCCACCCGGCCGGGTCACGAAGTTGAGCGCGCCGCCTGTGGCATAGTTTCCATACAATGCCGACGACGGTCCCCTGATGACGTCGATCGCGCCATAGGCATGCGGATCGACGAGATCGCTGCGCGAAAGCCCGTCCGGCTGGGTCACCGGGAAACCGTCGTCGAAGATCACGATGTTGCGAATGCCGAAATTATTGCGGGCATTCGAGCCGCGGATCGAAATCCCGGTATCGCGAGGCCCGTTGCCCTGCTTGAAGTCGATGCCGGGGCTATCGCCCAGCAAATCGGCGACCGAAAAAACAGGTTTGTTGTCGTACTGGCTGCGGTCGACGCTCGTCGCGGTCTGACCGGTCGGCGCCTGGTTGAACCCCTCGCGGGCTCCGCTCGGCGTAACATTTGCCGGCGCGGTGGCCAGGTTGGCCGTCGGTGCCGGCGGTACCGCTTGTCGTTTGGCTTGCCGTGAGACGCGTGCTGTTCGCTTCGCAGAATTTGCGGCAGGTTTCGCCCTAACCTTCGGAGCGTCGACGGAAACCGGCGGCAGCGCATATTGCGCCCGAGACGAATTGAATGGCGCCAACAATGCAATTTCCAGCGCTATCGCGCTCGCGCCCCTGAGGGCACTGAACTTTGACATCCGACTTTCCTGATGCCGGCGCATTGAGGCTGGCCTGAACGATGCACATGGCGACAAGACGAATGCGTCGCCGTTGAAGGGATCGCAGTCAGGAAATAGAAGGCGGCGCGCGCGCTTGCGCGTTGGAGCCACCGTAGCCGTCCGGGAGTTGCGCTGTGCCGCGATGCCAGGCAATGCCGCTGGCCGAACGATCCGGAGCGACCCAAATGGTCGGCTCCGGCGTGGTGAGCGCGGCGGCGCACGCGCTTAGACTACAGCAGATCAGACAGCTTGCGTCGTGATCCTGTTGCGGACTGCCTTCGTCACCGGTTGCAGGCGAATGGCTCAGACAGATTTCGGCGGCCGCGAGCGGGTCGGAAACGGCCGATGCAAACGCCCAGCTCGCACCGATCGGTGCAAGGATCTGCACCATCAGCGCGATCATGAAGATCGGAGCGTATCGGTTAAGCCGCCGCATTCCTAAAACCCGTTCGGGTCCCATAAATCATCAAATGAGTGACAAGTCGAGAGATCGCCGGCAAAGCCACCCGCGCGATCACCCGAAGAGATCAACGCAACTTTCGCTGGAATATTCCCGGCCCCCATCACTTTTTCGCGTTGCTTGCCTAACTCGTGAATCGTCGTTGCGGATCCGCCGCAAGGAATAATCCGCAGATCGCGCAAGTCTAGCCTGCATCCAATCAAGGGTGCGTAGGAGACTCTCGCGTGCAATTAACCCAAATGACCAGGATCGTTATCATCGTTGCTTCGGTATTGCCGACAACTGTTCTTGCGCAATCAAGCCAGCCCCCGGCGCTGCAAGGCGATCCATCGCGCGGTGAGGTGCTGTATCAAGGCTGCATGGACTGTCATTCCATCGACAAAGACGACGTTGGGCCGAGACACCGCGGGGTCGTTGGCCGCCGCGCCGGAAGCATCGCCGGCTACGATTATTCGAAGGCGCTCAAGAACTCCGGGCTGACCTGGGACGAGGCGACGCTAGACCGCTGGTTGATCGATCCCAGCGCGCTCGTCCCGGGGACAAAGATGTTCTACGAGGTGGAAAAGCCGCAAGATCGAGCCGACCTTATCGCTTACCTCAAGCAACAGAAGTAATCCCGGCGTGAGCACGCCGAAGGATCACCTCGGGCCGGTGCGGCTGGCCAAAAAGCCTCCAATCCCGATCGGGTCGGGTTTGGCCGATCGATAGACTACTCAAATACCACCATTGGAGGTTCAAATGCCGAAATTCCAATCATTTCGCGACGTGCTACAAATTTGAACATTCGTTGCCGAAACGGGTGACAGGCCGCTGATTTTAGTCTACGAATCCCGGCCTCAGACCCGGCCGCAAGGTCGAACGGTCTGGTGGTCCAAGTCTCGGGAGGAGCCCTGGCGCGCAAAAAGCAGCGTCGCCCCGTTAATCAAGAGCAATCACGGATACGGGAAAATAGGGACGACACAATTTTCGGAGCAGGACCGCACAAGTCCTGCTCCTTTTTTATTTTCACGCCGTTTTTACCAGCCGGAAATTGCGCGAGAGGCGGCAAACGCAAATGCGTTTACGCGACAAATAGAAGTGTTTGCGCGGACGCGACAAACGAACTGTTTGCGCGGACGCGACAAACCAAGATGTTTGCGCGGAATTACTCGCGCTCGAGAAAGTTGGATCCGATAGCGGCCTTTTTCTTGATCGGATCGAAGTCGCAAAAGACGCCATCGGCGACGAGCGTGTAGCTCGAGACGATATTGTATTTGTCCAGCTTCACCGAGTTCAGACCGATCACGCGGGTGTTGGTGCCGCCGTTCCATTTGAAAGGCGTCGCGCTCTGAGCTTTTTCGCAAGCCGCGACCGCGTCGGCGAACACGTAACCTTCAAGGAACGATTTGAGCGTCTGAATCTGGGTGTTGGCTCTGAAGCCAAAATACGAGACGGCGGCGATCGCCGCGATGGCAAGTAACAACAATCCGGCCGTAATCCGCTGAAACCACATCGTCTCCCCCAAATGCCATAGTGTCCCGATTTTGACATTCGTATCGTATCGCAGCGGAGACTTCTACGAATTCAGAACCGAAGGGACGCTAGCAACCATATTCAATTCGTCGTGGTCTTGCCGCCGCGCAGGAACACGAGCTTTTCCTCACGAAATCGGAGAATGAGCCATGCGGTCTCCTCGAAACCGCCTGCGAGCTTTCCGTGGTGAGAATACACCATTTGAGCCGCTGCCGACTTCGACGGCTGTCCCAGCGCCGTGACGACCTCCAAACGCGACATACCTAAACGCAGCTTGCCATCGAAGACGAGGGGCGCGAACTTTTCCGGAATGATGGCGCAATCGGTTGAGGTCTCGGTATCTTTCTCGGTGAGCTCTTCAACGACCTCTGTGACGCGATGGTCCGTGCCGCCCATCTCTCCGGACATGACCCATAGTCGATGCTGTGCGCGCCTATAACACAGCCAGTAGATGCTTCCTCCAGCGTCGCCCTGGTTTTGGATGGTCCCTTCGCCCACGGCCTTTCGGACCGCGCCGAGCGGCGTCTCCTCGAAGCGGCCGACGAATGCACCTAGCGAAAAGCGGGTCGCCAATCTCTTCACGACCGTCGGCGGAACGCGCTCGAACGCATGTTCGTCGAGTGGCGGCGGCGTCTGCGCGGAGCAGTCGTCCGCGGGGATCGCGAAAAGGAGCAGCAGCAAGAAGAGCGTTCTTCGACGCGCAACTCCAAATTGCCTTACATCGAGGATTGAGCCCTTCCGGAATGGCTCCTTTGCTTTGGCAAGGACGGCGTCAACATCGAGGTCTTTGACGCGGCCAACCGCTCTGCCCGCCAGTCTCTTATATATTTCTCGCCACAGCGGCTTGCGCCCGGGCGTCGAGAGTGCGGGGGGCATTTTCCGGGTGTCGGACACGTCAGTCTGTCTCCCGCGATGAAGAAAGGTTCAATATGTCATGGCTGACGTGTGGAGAAGCCGCCTTCACCCATAAGCGGCTTCAGGAGCCACCAGCGATCTCGCGGCAGCGAAGAAACGTCAGAGCCGCCGCACTGGAGCGCGCGTTCCGCATTTTCAGAACGGCATGCCCATCATTTTCGACAATCGTTCGACGCTCAGAAGACCTTCGTAATAGGCGGTCATGCCGACAGCATAGATCGCGGCCGACAACAACGTCGTCCAGATCAGCTTGCGACCCATCCGGCTCACGATCGGTGCGCCGGGATCAGTGCCGGGGCTGCCGCCGCCGTCCTCATGTTGGCTGCGCACGCCGAACGGCAAGGTCACGAACAACGTGACCCACCACAACACAAAGTAGATCGCGAACCCTGTCGAGATTGTGTAGGCCATGACTAGAACTCCACTTAGTCAAGCCTGTTCGATTTCGACAAGCGCGCCGGAAAAGTCCTTCGGGTGCAGGAACAGCACCGGCTTGCCGTGTGCGCCGATCTTGGGAACGCCGTCGCCAAGCACGCGCGCGCCTTCCTTCACCAGGCGATCGCGCGCCGCGATGATGTCGGGAACATCATAGCAGATGTGATGAATGCCGCCGTCGGCGTTGCGCTCGAGGAATTTTGCGATCGGCGAGGTCTCGCCGAGCGGCTGAATGAATTCGATCTTGGTGTTGGGCAAGGTTACGAACACCGTGATGACGCCATGCTCGGGCAATGGCACCGCCTCTGAAACCTCCGCGCCAAGCGCGCCATAGATTTGGGCCGCCTTCTCGGCGTCCTTGACTGCGATTGCCACGTGATTGAGCCGGCCCAGCATCCTGATTGTCCCGATTTCGAAGTTCGGGTTATAGCGCGGGCCTCCTGACGAGACTAGACCGTGAGCACGTGCACGAAGCAGAGCGGCTTCTTGCCCCAATGCTCGTTCACGGACGCGCGCACGGCGCGTCGCACGGATTCGGCCAGCGCATCCGGATCGCGCCGCCGCGCCCGCGGCAGGCCCTCGACGGTCGAGACCACGACATCGAACACGATATCGTCGATCATCTCTCCCGCCACGTTCTTTTCGGGAATTCCGGCCAGCTCGATCTCGGGATCGTCGGCGAGTTCGCCTTTCTCATCCATTGCCAATGCTACGAAGGCGCAGCCGGCAAAGGCCATGCGCCGTCGCTCGACGACCGCGCGCGATTTGGCGTCCTCAAGGATGTTGCCATCCTTGTACAGCCGGCCCGACGGCAGTTCCTCGATGATTCCGGGCTCGCCGGGTGCGAGCTTGACCAGATCGCCGTCGCGGCAGATCAGGACCTTCGGAACGCCAACGGCGCGCGCAAGCTTGGCGTGCTCGAACAGATGCAGCGCCTCGCCGTGCACAGGTATGAGAAGCTGCGGGCGCACCCAAGCGATCATGTCGCGCAACTCGTCGCGGCGAGGATGACCCGAGACGTGAACAAGTTGGGTCCGATCGGTAATGACCTCGACGCCTTGCGCGATCAGACCATTGATGATCGATCCGACCGCCTTTTCGTTGCCGGGAATGGTGCGCGAGGAAAAGATCACACAATCGCCCTTGTTGAGCGTGACTTGCGGATGATCGTCATTGGCAATCCGCGCCAGCGCCGCACGCGGCTCGCCCTGGCTGCCGGTGCAGAGCGCCAGCACCTTGTCAGGCGGAAAGTGGCCATAAAGGTCCGGGCCACGGAAATTCTGCACGCCGTCAAGGTATCCGGTCTCTCGCGCCACCTGGACCACGCGTTCCATGGCGCGCCCGACCACGACCACCTCGCGTCCCGATGCCCGTGCCGCGTCCGCAACGGCGCGGATCCGCGCGACATTGGAGGCAAATGTGGTCACGGCGACCCGGCCCCTGGCCGCCTTCACCAGCTCGGCGATGGTCTTGGCGACTTCGGATTCCGACGGCGAACGGCCTTCCCGCACCGCGTTGGTGGAATCGCCGACCAGCGCCAGCACGCCGGCGTCACCGAGTTCGCGTAAGCGGCGTTCGTCCGTCGGCGGGCCCGTGACCGGCGTCGGGTCGAGCTTCCAATCGCCGGTATGCAGCACCGTTCCGGCGTCGGTGTGGATCGCGATCGCATGCGATTCAGGAATCGAATGCGCTACTGGGATGAATTCGACGCCGAATGGCCCCAGTTCGATGCGGCCACCCGACGGCACGACAGTGACCGGAATTTTCGGCGGATTGCGCTCGGCGGCGCATTTGGCCTCGAACAATGCGGCAGAGAATTTCGTCGCGTAGATCGGGCATTTCAATTGTGGCCAGAGATCGATGATGGCGCCGAAATGGTCTTCATGGGCATGCGTGAGCACAAGCCCGACCAGGTTCTTTCGCTCCTTCACCAGGAAGCTGATGTCCGGCATGATGGTGTCGATGCCCGGCAGATGCTCCTCGTCGCCGAAGGAGACGCCGAGATCGATCGCGAGCCAGGCGCGCTTTTGGCGATTGCCGAGCCCGTAGATCGACAGGTTCATGCCGATCTCGCCGACGCCGCCGAGCGGGGCAAAGGTGAATTCGTCGCCGCTCGCCATCAGCCGGTTCTCGCGGAGCCGGCCAAACCGAAATGCACGTCGCCTGCTGAAACCGGCACCTGCTCGCCGTTGGGGGTTGTTATGATCATGCAGCCCGTATCGTCGATGGTTTGGAAAATACCTGAAACAATTGCCTGGCCAGTATGGACCGAGACAGGCTGTCCGAGTCCTGCCGCCAGCGCCAGCCAGCGCCGCCGGATTTCGCCAAAACCCCCGCCCCGGTCCCAGACACCGCGGCATTCAGCCCAGCTGTCCGACAGCGCCGTAAACAGCCTCTCCGCAGTGATATCAAGGCCCAGCGCACGCAAGGACGTGGCTGGCGCAGGCAGGCCCTCAGGGGCGGCCACGACATTGGTGCCCATGCCGACGACCACCGCAAGCCCCCGGCCCTGGACGGCTTCCGCCTCCAGCAGGATGCCGGTCAGCTTGGCCGGCCCCGCCAAGACGTCGTTGGGCCATTTCAGAGAGAATTTGGTCGCCGCCGGGCTTGCCACGGCTTGGAGCGCGGTTGCCAGCGCTACCCCCGCGGCAAAGCCCAGCGTGGCTGCGGTCGCCGGCGCCACGTCGATCGTTTCGAGCACACTGGCAGCGAGGTTGTCCCGGGGAGCGATCCAGGGCCGGTACCGCCGGCCGCGGCCGGCGGTCTGCTCCGACGTGACGAACCACATCGGGCCGCGCTCGCCCGCCTGGGCGCGCGCCAACGCTTCCGAGTTGGTCGAACCGATCTGATCGAAGCTTGCGAGCCGGTATCCGGCCGATAGAGCTCGTGGACCGAGCGTGAATAGCATCTAGAACAATGATTTCGCCGCTGCCGATGCAACGCTCACCAGCGGTCCGGGATAAACGAAGAAAAGCAGATTGAAGAGCCCCGCAATGGCGAGCACGGCGCGCAATTCCACGCGCACGGGGTCGAGCTCCTTCAGCGGCTCGTCGAAATACATCACCTTGACGATCGAGAGATAGTAATAGGCGCCGACCACGCTGGTGATCACGCCAATTACCGCCAACGTAAACAGGTTGGCCTTGATCGCGGCGACGAAAACGTACCATTTGCCGAAGAATCCCGCGAGCGGCGGCACGCCGGCGAGCGAGAACAGCAGCATCGCAAAGAAGAAGGCGAGCAGCGGATTGGTACGAGAGAGCCCCGAGAAGTCACTGATGTTTTCGACGTGCTGGCCGCCACGCTTCATGGCCAGGATGACCGCGAAGCTGCCAAGCGTCATCGCGACATAGATTGCGATATAGACCAGTACGCCCTGCGCGCCCTCCGGCGTGCCCGCGGCAAGACCGACGAGGGCAAATCCCATGTGGCCGATCGAGGAATACGCCATCAGGCGCTTGATGTTCTTCTGGCCGATCGCCGCGAACGAACCCAGCGCCATCGAGGCAATCGACACGAACACGACGATCTGCTGCCACTGCAGCGTAATGCCTGGAAATGCCGTGAGCGCGACGCGGGTGAAGACCGCGAGCGCGGCGACTTTCGGCGCGGAAGCAAAGAACGCGGTGACCGGGGTCGGCGCGCCCTCATAGACGTCGGGCGTCCACATATGGAACGGCACCGCCGAAACCTTGAAGCAAAGCCCAGCGAGCAGGAATACGATGCCGAATACGAGTCCAACGCTGCTGGTCTTGGCTGCGGCCGCGATGCCGGCGAAGCTGACGGTGCCGGTAAAGCCATAGATCAGCGAGGCGCCGTAGAGCAGCATGCCGGAGGACAGCGCACCGAGCACGAAATACTTCAGGCCCGCTTCGGTCGATTTGACGTCGTCGCGGTTGGAAGCCGCCACCACGTAGAGCGCAAGGCTCATCAGCTCGAGACCCAGATAGAGCATGATCAGGTCACCGGCCGAGATCAGGATCATCATGCCGAGCGTCGAAAGCAGCACCAGAATGGAATATTCGAAGATGCGCCGGGACGGTTCAGTGAGGAACTCGGCCGAAAGAACGAGCGTCGCGCCCGACCCGATGATCGCGAGCACCTTCAGGAAGCGGGCAAAATCATCGACGATGAAGCTGCCGTTGAACGTCACCTGCTTGCCGGCCGGCAAGGTCAGCTCCAGGATCGCGACGAGCACCAGAAGGACGAGCGAAAGCACGGTGATCAGGCCCGTGGTGCGAACACCGCGATAGGCTCCAAGCATCAACAACGCCATGGCGCCGACCGCCAGCACGAGCTCCGGCAGTACGGGCTGCAATTGATAACCTGCGCTCACAAAGCTCATGATGGCACGTGTCCTAGCTGGAGCTTCGTTTCCAATTCGAAATCGAAGCTCGCCCCTTCTTTATGTTTGACGCGTTTTCTTGACGCGAACCGGAATCCACTTCGCTCGAAAACGCTATTGTAACGCGGCCGCCTTCACGGCCGTCACTGCGGTATTGTAGTTGTTGACGAGTTGCTGCACCGAGGTTGCCGACATGTCGAGCACCGGTTTCGGGTAGAAGCCGAACAGGATCGTGAGGACGACCAGCGGCACCAGGGTCAGGGATTCGCGGAATGTCAGGTCCTTGATCGAGGCCAGCGACGGCTTGACCAGCGCGCCGAACACGACCTTGCGATAGAGCCAGAGCGCGTAGGCCGCCGACAGGATCACGCCGGTCGTGGCGAACACCGCGGTCGGAAGCGACGTCTTGAACGTGCCGAGCAGCGTCATGAATTCGCCGACGAAACCGGAGGTGCCGGGCAGACCGACATTGGCCATGGTGAAGACCATGAAAACGAGGGCATAGAGCGGCATGCGGTTGACCAGCCCGCCATAGGCGGCGATCTCGCGGGTGTGCATGCGGTCGTAGACGATGCCAACGCAGAGGAACAGCGCGCCCGACACGATGCCGTGCGAGATCATCTGGAACACGCCGCCCGCAACGCCCTGCATCGTGCCGGCGAAGATGCCCATGGTGACGAACCCCATGTGGGCGACCGACGAATAGGCAATCAGTTTCTTCATGTCCTCCTGCATCATCGCCACCAGTGAGGTGTAGATGATCGCGATCACCGACAGCGTGTAGATCAGCGGCGCGAGGTCATGCGAGGCCAGCGGGAACATCGGCAGCGAGAAGCGCAGGAAGCCGTAGCCGCCCATCTTCAACAGGATGGCAGCGAGGATCACCGAGCCCGCGGTCGGCGCCTCGACATGCGCATCCGGCAGCCAGGTGTGAACCGGCCACATCGGCATCTTCACCGCGAACGAGGCGAAGAAGGCGAACCACGCCCAGGTCTGCAACGAGCGCGGCACGGCGGTGTGCATCAAGGTCGGGATTTCGGTGGTGCCGGCATTCCAGTACAGCGCCATGATGGCGAGCAGCATCAGGACGGAGCCGAGAAACGTGTAGAGGAAGAACTTGAAGGAGGCGTAGACGCGGCGTGGTCCGCCCCAGATGCCGATGATCAGGAACATCGGGATCAGGCCGCCTTCGAAGAACAAATAGAACAGCACAAGATCGAGCGCCGAGAAGGTGCCGACCATCAGCGTTTCCAGGATCAGAAACGCCATCATGTATTCGCGCACCCGAAGCTTGACCGATTTCCAGCTTGCCACGATGCAGAACGGCATCAAGGCGGTGGTCAGGATCACGAAGGGCAGTGAAATACCGTCGACACCCATGTGGTAGGTGATGGCACTCGCAAGCCACGGCGCCTTCTCGACGAACTGGAAGTCGGCAACCGTCGGATCGAACCGCACGACCAGGATCAAGGACACCGCAAAGGTCACCAGCGTGGTCCACAGCGCGATCCAGCGCGCGTTGCGCTGCGCGGCCTCGTCATCGCCCCTGAGCAGCCAGATCAGGAGCATGCCAACGGTCGGCAGGAAGACAACGACCGAAAGAATGGGCCAGGTCGTCATTGCTTAGCCTCCCACGCCGAACATGAACCAGGTGATGAAGCCGGCGACCCCGATCAGCATGGCGAAGGCGTAATGGTAGAGATAACCGGTCTGAAGCTTGACGGCGTTGCGGGTGACGTCGAGCACGCGCGCCGATACGCCGTCGGGCCCGAGGCCGTCGATGATCTTGCCGTCGCCGACTTTCCAGAGGAAGCGGCCGATCCACTTCGCGGGCCGCACGAAGATGAAGTCGTACAGCTCGTCGAAGTACCATTTGTTGAGCAGGAACTGGTAGAGCAGCGGCTGCTGGTTGGCGAGGTCGACCGGCAGATACGGCCGGCGGATATAGAACAGGTAGGAGATCGCAAGACCGATCACCATCATCACGAAAGGCAGCGGAGCCAACCAGGACGGCATGTGCTCCATGTCCTCGAGGATGTGCGGGTTCATCTTCACGGACTCGCGGAAGAACTCCTCGACCCCGTGCGGGCCGACGAAAATCTCCCTGAACGGGAAGCCGGCCGCGATCGAGCCGATCGCCAGCAAGCCGATGGGAACCAGCATCGTCAGCGGCGCTTCGTGCGCAGCCTCGTAATGCGCCTGGTCGTGCGGCTCGCCGAAGAAGGTCTTGAAGATCAGACGCCAGGAATAGAACGAGGTCAGGCCCGCGGCGACGATGGTCGCAAGATAGGCGTAGGTCGCAAACGGGTTATGCGCGGCATAGGCGGATTCGATGATGGCATCCTTCGAGAAATAGCCGGCGAACATCGGAAAACCCGTCAGCGCCAGCGTGCCGATACACATCACCGCAAAGGTGTAGGGAATTTTCCGCCACAGCCCGCCCATGTTGCGGATATCCTGCTCGTGATGCATCGCATAGATCACCGAGCCGGAACCCAAAAACAGCAGCGCCTTGAAGAAGGCGTGGGTGAACAGGTGGAACATGCCGACCGAATAAGCCCCCGCCCCCATCGCCACGAACATGTAGCCGAGCTGCGAGCAGGTCGAATAAGCGACGATGCGCTTGATGTCGTTCTGGACCAGGCCGACGGTGGCGGCAAAGAACGCCGTGGTCGCCCCGACCAGCATCACGAAGGCCTGCGCGGTCGGCGCCAGCTCGAACAACGGCGACAGCCGCGCCACCATGAAGACGCCGGCGGTGACCATCGTGGCGGCATGGATCAGCGCCGAGACCGGGGTCGGGCCTTCCATCGCGTCCGGCAACCAGGTGTGCAGCAGGAATTGCGCCGATTTGCCCATCGCACCCATGAACAGCAGCAGGCAAGTCAACGTCAGTGCGTCCGGATGCCAGCCGAAGAAGTTGATGGTCTTGCCGGTCAGCCCTGGCGCGGCATGGAAGATGGTCTCGAAGTCGGTCGACCCGATCAGCATGAACACGGCGAAAATGCCGAGCGCGAAGCCGAAGTCGCCGACGCGGTTGACGACGAAGGCCTTGATCGCGGCCGCGTTCGCCGACGGCTTCTGATACCAGAAACCGATCAGCAGGTAGCTGGCCAGACCCACGCCTTCCCAGCCGAAGAACAGCTGCACCAGGTTGTCCGACGTCACCAGCATCAGCATCGCGAAGGTGAACAGCGAGAGATAACCGAAGAAGCGCGGGCGGTTCGGGTCCTCGTCCATGTAGCCGATCGAATAAAGGTGAACGAGCGAGGACACCGTGTTGACCACGACCAGCATCACGGCCGTGAGCGTGTCGACGCGAAGCGACCACGAAACCTGCAGATCGCCCGAGTTGATCCACGGGAACAGATCGACGCGGACATCATGATGCCCGAAGCCGACCTCGAACAGCGTCCACCACGACAGCGCCGCCGCGATCAGCAACAGGCCGGTCGTGATCACCTCGGCGGCGCGGGAGCCGGCCGCCGGCGGCTCGGAGACGTGGTGATCGTCGTGAGCACCATGGGCATCGGGTTCGTGGCTCGTGGTATGGATGACAGCGGCATCTTCGTCGACGGGCACCTCGGCATGTGCCGTCGCACCATGGTCGTCATGGTGCTCGACCTCGTCGCCACTGGGATGGCGCCCATGCGCACCGGTAATGGCGATCGCGCCCGCAATGATGGCGCCGATCAGCGGCAGAAAAACGATTGCCTGGATCATTGTAACGCGCCTAGCCCTTCATCAGATTGACGTCTTCAACCGCGATCGAACCGCGGTTGCGGAAATAGACCACGAGCACGGCAAGTCCGATCGCCGCCTCCGCCGCCGCCACCGTCAGCACCAAGAGCGCATAGACCTGACCGACGATGTCGCCGATGAAGGTCGAGAACGCCACGAGGTTGACGTTGACCGCGAGCAGGATCAGTTCGATCGACATCAGGATGACGATGATGTTCTTGCGGTTGAGAAAGATGCCGAGAATCCCGAGCGTGAACAGGATGGCGCCGACCGCGAGATAGTGTCCAAGACCGATCGTCATCGCACCCACTCCGCTGCGTCCGCATCCTGCAGGCCTTGGCCCGAGGCCACCTTGCGAACGCTCATCGCCATTTCCCGCGTGCGGGCGTTCTGCACGTTGATATCCTGCCGCTTGACGCTCGCCTTGTGGCGCAACGTCAGCACGATCGCGCCGATCATGGCGACCAGAAGCACGATGCCGGCAATCTGGAAGTAATGGATGTATTTCGTGTAGAGCACCAGCCCGAGTGCTTCCGTATTGCTAACATTCGCCGGGATCGCCGAAGTGATCGATTTGGCGACGTTGGGATTGATCACCCAACCACCGCCGACCAGCAGCAATTCGACCAGGAAGATGCCGCCAATCACGAGGCCCACCGGCAGATACTGGATGAAGCCCTCGCGCAGCTCCGCGAAATCGACATCGAGCATCATGATCACGAACAGGAACAGCACCGCGACCGCGCCGACATAGACCACCACCAGGATCATCGCCAGGAACTCGGCCCCCATCAGCACGAACAGGCCGGAGGCGTTGACGAAAGCGAGGATCAGAAACAGCACGGAGTGCACGGGATTACGCGAGACAATCACCATGACGGCGGACGCCACGCAGACGCCCGCGAACAGATAAAAGAACAGCGCCGGAAGGATCATCCCCATAACCTCACCGGTACGGCGCGTCGAGCTCGATTGCTATTGCAATCTCGCGTTCCCAGCGATCGCCGTTCGCCAACAGCTTCGCCTTGTCGTAATAGAGTTCCTCGCGCGTCTCGGTCGCGAATTCGAAATTCGGCCCCTCGACGATCGCGTCGACCGGGCAGGCCTCCTGGCACAACCCGCAATAGATGCACTTCACCATATCGATGTCGTAGCGCACCGTGCGGCGCGTGCCGTCGTTGCGGCGCGGGCCGGCCTCGATCGTGATCGCCTGCGCGGGACAGATCGCCTCGCAGAGCTTGCAGGCGATGCAGCGTTCCTCGCCATTCGGATAACGGCGCAGCGCGTGCTCGCCGCGGAAGCGGGGCGAGATCGGGTTCTTCTCGAATGGATAGTTGATCGTCGGCTTCGGCTTGAAGAAATAGCGCATGGCGAGAACGAACGCCGATACGAATTCCGACAGCAGGAGCGAGCGGGCGGTTGCGTTGATGTTGACACTCATAGCGACCTCATTTCGGCGCGATCCCCGCAAGTTGCAGCACGCCCGCAACGATGACGACCATGGCGAGCGAGAGCGGCAGGAACACTTTCCAGCCAAGCCGCATCAACTGGTCGTAGCGGTAGCGCGGCACGATGGCCTTGGCCATTGCGAACAGGAAGAACATGAAGAACAGTTTCAGCGAGAACCAGATCACGCCCGGCACCCAGTTGAAGGGCGGCAGGTTCACCGGCGGCAGCCAGCCGCCCAGGAACAGGATCGTCGCCATCGCGCACATCGTGGTGATGGCGACATATTCGCCGAGCATGAACAACAGATACGGCGTCGAGCCGTATTCGACCATGAAACCGGCGACGAGTTCGGACTCGGCTTCGACGAGGTCGAAGGGCGGCCGGTTGGTTTCGGCGAGCGAGGAGACGTAGAACACCACGAACATCGGGAACAGCGGCCACACATACCAGTTCAGGATGGTGAGCTGCGGCAGCCCGATCAGGCTGGCAGAGCCGTGCAGCTTCTGCGCCTGCACCACGGCCGACAGGTTCAGCGTGCCGGCGCAGAGCAGCACGGTGATGATGACAAAGCCGATCGAGACTTCGTAGCTCACCATCTGCGCCGCCGAGCGCAGCGCGGCGAGGAACGGATATTTCGAGTTCGACGACCAGCCGGCCATGATGATGCCGTAGATCGACAGCGAGGAGATCGCGAAGATGTAGAGCACGCCGACATTGATATCGGAGATCACCCAGCCGAGACTTGTCGGGATCACCGCCCAGGCGGCGAGCGCCAGCACGCAGGACACCAGCGGCGCCAGCAGGAACACGCCCTTGTTGGCGCCGGCCGGAATGGTCGGCTCCTTCAGCACGAACTTCAGCAGGTCGGCGAAGGATTGCAGCAGCCCGAAAGGCCCGACCACGTTGGGGCCGCGCCGGATCTGCACCGCCGCCCAGATCTTGCGGTCGGCGAGCAGAATATAGGCAATCGCGATCAGGAGCACGACGAGCAGAAGCAGGCTCTCGGCGACCATGATGATCAGCTGCCCGAGATAGCTGCTCCAGAATGGGCTTGCGATGAAATCATGCATCATCAGGTCACGCTTATTCTGCTGCTTGCGCGGTTGAAAGGTGGCCGAGCGCGAAATTCACCGCGGCGTCAGCATGGATTAGGGTGGTGTCGAATGTCGGAAGCGGCGAGTTGCCCTCATTGAGCAGCATGCCGACCTCGGTGCAACCCAGGACGAGGCAGTCCGCGCCCTTCGCGGCCAGCCGGCGGGCGACGTCGACATAGGCCAGACGCGAGGCCTCGCTCACACGTCCGACGCACAGCTCGTCATAGATGATCCGATGCACCAGCGCGCGATCATCCTCGTCAGGCGTGATCGGC
>NZ_DASSRP010000013.1:0-14941 GCF_035701725.1 Bradyrhizobium sp. | reverse complement strand
CGGCCTGACCGGTTTGACCGTCGCCGAGCACTTCCGCGACCAGGGCCAGGACGTGCTGTTCTTCGTCGACAACATCTTCCGCTTCACACAGGCCGGCTCGGAAGTGTCGGCGCTGCTCGGCCGTATTCCTTCGGCGGTGGGTTATCAGCCGACGCTCGCCACCGACATGGGCGCGCTGCAGGAGCGCATCACCACCACCAACAAGGGTTCGATCACCTCGGTGCAGGCGATCTACGTGCCGGCCGACGACTTGACCGACCCGGCGCCCGCCACTTCGTTTGCCCACTTGGACGCCACCACCGTGCTGTCGCGCGCGATCTCGGAAAAGGGCATCTATCCGGCGGTCGACCCGCTCGATTCCACCTCGCGCATGCTGTCGCCGCTCGTCGTCGGCGAGGAGCACTACACCACCGCGCGCATGGTGCAGCAGGTGCTGCAGCGCTACAAATCGTTGCAGGACATCATCGCCATTCTCGGCATGGACGAACTGTCCGAAGAGGACAAGCTGACGGTGGCGCGCGCCCGCAAGGTCGAGCGTTTCCTGTCGCAGCCATTCCACGTCGCTGAAGTGTTCACCGGTTCGCCCGGCAAGTTCGTCGACCTCGCCGACACCATCAAGGGTTTCCGCGGCCTTTGCGAAGGTAAGTACGACCATCTGCCGGAAGCCGCCTTCTACATGGTGGGCACGATCGAAGAGGCGGTCGAAAAGGGCAAGAAACTGGCCGCCGAAGCGGCGTAAGAGGGCGAATGGCGAATAGGGAGTAGCGAATAGTCGCGCTCCTTTATCGCCACTCGCTATTCGCTACTCACCATTCGCTAGGGTCATCATGGCTACCTTCCACTTCGATCTCGTCTCGCCCGAAAAGATGGCGTTCTCTGGTGAAGTCGATCAGGTCGACGTTCCCGGTGCCGAAGGCGATTTCGGCGTGCTGGCTGGTCATGCGCCGGTCGTAGCGGCAATTCGGCCGGGTATTCTCACGGTGATTTCCGGCGGATCGAAGCAGAAGATCATCGTGCTCGGCGGCATTGCCGAAGTTTCAGATAAGGGCCTGACGGTGCTCGCCGACGTCGCCACCTCGATCGACGAACTCGACCGTGCGAAGTTCGCCGAAACCATTTCCGATATGGAAGCCAAGCTTGGCGAAAAGGAAGGCTCGGAGCTCGACAAGGCCCTCGAGCGGCTCGACCATTTCAAGAGCATCCAGCACGAGCTCAACACCACGGCGCTGCATTAGGCGTTCGCCTGGACCGGCGGCACGCGCGGTTTAATCAGTACCTCAGCAAGAGTGCGTCGACGGGGGGCAGCCGAGCAGGCCGCCGTCGCTGAAGCGCTGAGTAATTGCGCGAGGCGCGACGGCAATTGTCGGGTCATTGCGATCGGAGCATTCCTGGTCGGACCGAATTAAGCGGAAGCGGTTACGAAGTCGGCAAATTGCCGCGCCACCGCTAGATAGATGTCGCGGCGGAACGGCACCACCAGATCGGCGACGCGATCAAGGCGCTCCCAGCGCCATTGGTCGAACTCAGGCGGCTGATCGTTGCGTGATGCCAGCGGATCGATCTCCTGTTCGGAACCGGTGAAGCGTAGCGCAAACCATTTTTGCCGCTGGCCGCGAAACTTCGCCAGCCGATGCGATGCCGGCCCCGAATAGGGTGGAAATTCGTAAGTCAGCCAGTCGGTCTCGCCGAGATAGTCGGCGTTCGTCACGCCGGTCTCCTCCCAGAGTTCGCGCATCACAGCTTGGCGCGGGTCTTCCTGCGCGTCGATGCCACCCTGCGGCATTTGCCATTCGAGTCCGGGCAGAATGATCTCGGGGCCGTCGTCCTTGAATCGCCGCCCGATCAGAACCATGCCGGCGGCGTTAAAGAGCGCAATGCCGACATTGGGACGGTAAGGCTTTTGCATGAAGTAACTGGGGTCGAAGCAATTGGGGTCCTCGGCGCGGGCGGGGTCGAGAGCTCAGGCGCCGGCGAGCTTGGCGAATTCCTTGACCACCCGCTCATAGACCGGGCGTTTGAACGGAACGATCAGGTCGGGCAGATTTTTCATGGGCTCCCAACGCCAGCCGACGAACTCGGCCTTATGCCCGCCGCCGCCGGGGCTTGCGACATTGATCTCGTCATCCTTGCCGGTGAAGCGCACGGCGTACCACTTCTGCCGCTGGCCGCGATAGCGGCCCTTCCAGGCGCGGCCGGCGATGGTGCGCGGGATGTCGTAGACCAGCCAGTCCGCGACCTCGCCCAGCTTTTCGAGCGAGCGAACGTTGGTTTCCTCATAGAGTTCACGCTTGGCGGCTTCCCAGGTATCCTCGCCCGGATCGACGCCGCCTTGCGGCATCTGCCAGACATGGGACTCGTCAACATGCTCAATACCGCCGGCGCGACGACCGATGAAGACGAGCCCGGCTGCGTTGATCAGCATCATACCGACACAGGTCCGATAGGGCAGGTCTTCGTAACGTGCCATTCCGCCTAGGCCTCTTTCGTTCGCTCAGCTTGATTTTGATTTCAGCATCGCGGTTGTCAATGGCACGAGCAGCAGGCCACGGCTGTCAAGCGTCCGGGTCCAGGCACTGATCCGCTCGATCGAGATCGGCAGCGCCGAGGCGACGCCGACCGCCATCCCGCGCTCCTTGGCGAGCCCCTCGAGTTTGGCCAGCGCGCGATCGATTTCGCCCGACGTCGGGACCGCATCGATGGCGACGTCGGCCTTGGCGAAGGGAACCGCCTGGGTTGCCGCCATTGAGGGGGCAACGCTACGCGCGGCGCCGTCGTCGAACAACCCAAGTCCCCGCTTGGCAGCCTCCTTCACGATCGGTCCCATCGCGGTGTCGGTCGCGACAAAGCGCGCGCCCATGAAATTGGCAATGCCCGCATAGCCCTGGAACCGGCTGAGGTGCCAATACAGCCGGTCGATATTCTGTTCGGGCGCCAGCGTCGTCAGCAGCGTCTGCGGTCCCGGGTCGTTGTCGGGATAGTCATAAGGCTCCATCGGGATCTGCAGCAGAATCTCATGATGCTGCGCGCGCGCCCGTTCGACCAGCTTGCCCGGGTCCGATCCGTAAGGGGTGAACGCCAGCGTCACTGCGGCTGGCAATTTCAGGATGGCATCGACGGTCTTGGCCGCGCCCACGCCAAGGCCGCCGACAACGATGGCCACGATCGGCATCTTTGCCGCCTTGGCGCGATCGGCCTCGCCGGCGTAGACGGTGACGGGCTTCAACCCGTCAGCGGCGGTGGGAATCATGCCGTAGCGCGACTTCTCCAGAAGCCGGGGGTCTATTCCGGACATGACGGCGGGCGAGGCGCCCGCGTCCCTGTCGGTCGTCTCGCCGCCGCCAATCGTCACGTCGTGACGCGCGCCGCTGGAGCCATCGATGATGGTGACGGTGCGCTGTTCGGCGGCGGGGCCGGCTTTGCCGTGCGCGGGTTCGGCCTGGTGCGCCGATTTGTCGGCCGGTGCTTCGGGGGACTTGGCGGCCGCCTTGTCTGCGCCGGTCGGCGGCGCAATGGCGATTCCCACCCGCGGCTCGCCGCCGAGCGGGTCGTCGTGGAACAGCGCATAGCCGGCAAATGTCGCCAGAAACAGTCCGAGCAGCGCCGCCAAGAGCTGTTTGCCGGTAAAAGGCAGCCGGAAACGGCGCTTGCGGCGCACGCCTTCCCGTCCCAGCGGAGCGCTCAGCTCGTCAGCCGCCTCTGCCATCGAATCCCCGAATCAATCGGGGCTTAAGATACCACGGCGACCCCGGCACCGCCGATCTGCGCGAACTTCGGAAACGGGGCGCCAAGCGGCCGCGCCGCGGAACCTGGCATTCGGCGGCTATCCAGCGCCAAACAAAAAGGGCGGCCCACAGGCCGCCCTCGATAGAAGAATACCGGCCAATAGCAGGTCAGTTGGCTTCCTTGTTGGAAGGCGTCCGCTCGACCGAGGCCTTGTCCGTCGACTTGTCATCGGATGCCGATGCCGGTGCGCTGGCGTTGACCTTCACGCCGTGCAGGAGATCGTCGGCCATCTTCAGCGCCTTGTCGTTCTTGGGATCCGGCGGCACATAAGACTGCGAGCCGGTCTTCTCGTCGCCATCGTTCTTCAGATGGCCGCGCAGCGAAGCCTCACCCTTGGTGTCGGTCCGCGCCTTCAGCTCGTCCGGCACGTCCTGCAGCACTTCGATGTCGGGTACGATACCCTTGGCCTGAATCGACTTGCCGGACGGCGTGTAATAGCGCGCCGTGGTCAGCCGCAGCGCGCCGTTGCCGGCACCGAGCGGGATGATGGTCTGCACCGAACCCTTGCCGAACGAACGGGTGCCGATCAGCGTCGCGCGCTTGTGGTCCTGCAGGGCACCGGCGACGATTTCAGACGCCGAAGCCGATCCGCCGTTGATCAGGACGATGACCGGCTTGCCCTTCGCGAGGTCGCCCGGACGCGCCGAGCGGCGCTGGGTTTCCTCGGCGTTGCGGCCGCGGGTCGAGACGATTTCGCCGCGCTCGAGGAACGCGTCGGAAACCGTCACGGCCTCTTCCAGCAAACCGCCGGGATTGTTGCGCAGATCGATGATGTAGCCCTTCAGCTTGTCGCCGAGCTGGTTCTGCAGGTTCGCCATTTCCTTCTTCAAGCCTTCGGTGGTCTGCTCGTTGAAGGTGGTGATGCGGATATAGGCGATATCGTCGTCCTCGACGCGCGCACGCACCGAGCGGACGCGGATATTGTCGCGCACCAGCGTGATATCCATCGGATTGTCGACGCCCTTGCGGATGACCTTCAGACGGATCTTGGTATTGACGGGGCCGCGCATCTTCTCAACCGCCTGGTTGAGGGTCAGGCCCTGCACCTGCTCGTCGTCGAGCATGGTGATGAGGTCGTTGGCGAGAATGCCGGCCTTGGAGGCCGGGGTATCGTCGATCGGCGATACCACCTTGATCAGGCCGTCTTCCATCGTGACTTCGATGCCAAGTCCGCCGAATTCGCCGCGGGTCTGCACCTGCATGTCGCGGAAGCTCTTGGCATCCATGTAGCTGGAATGCGGATCGAGGCCGGCAAGCATGCCGCTGATGGCGGATTCGACCAGCTTGCTGTCGTCCGGCTTCTCCACATAGTCGCTGCGCACGCGCTCGAACACGTCGCCAAACAGGTTGAGCTGGCGATAAGTGTCCGACGTCGAGGCACGCGCCATCGAGCCCATCATCACCGCGCGCGGCTGGGTCACGAAGAGCGTCAATGCCGCGCCAGTGGCGGCGCTAAGGAGAATGAGAGAAGTCTTGCGCATCATCCGCGAACCTTTTCGCCTTCATTTGCGGCCCACCATGGGCCTGGATCAATGGGAGTGCCGTCCTTACGAAACTCGATGTAGAGCACCGGTTGACTGGCGTTCGTTGCCAGTATCGATGCGACCTGGGAGGTTGTCCCCATGGTCGCGACCGGCTCCCCCGTAAGAACAAACTGTCCGATGTTAACCGAAATGCGCCCCATTCCGGCGATCAGGACATGATACCCGCCCCCGGCGTTGAGGATCAAGAGTTGTCCGTAGCTGCGGAACGGGCCAGCGTAAACGACCCAGCCGTCACACGGGGTTGTGACCTGTGCACCGGCTCGGGCTGCCAAAGAAATGCCTTTTTCGACGCCGCCCGCACCGTCGGAACCGCCAAATTCCCGTATTTTCACGCCATTCACCGGCAGCGCCAGCAATCCCTTGGCCGAGGCGAAAGCGATCGCCGGACTCATCCGGGACGGGTTTTTGAGGCCGCCGAGATTGGGCTTGCCGTCGGCGGTACTGGGCGTTCCCTGCAAGGTGGCGGCGGCTGCGGCTTTCGCCGCGCTCTTGACGTCCTGTTCCATCTTGTTGATCAGGCCCTGCAGGCTGTCGACCTGTTTGGACAGCGCAACGGCGCGTGCGCCTTCGCTCTCGAGGTCCTTCTCGATCCCGCTTTGCTTGCGCTGACGCTCCTCGACCAGAGCCGCAAGGCGTGTCTGGTCGTCCCTGAGGCGGTCGCGGTCGGCGGCCAGACGATCGCGCTCGCTGCCGATCGACTTGCGCAGGGCGACGAGTTCGGAAAGGTCCCTGGCAAGCGCCTCGGCGCGGGCGCGCAGTTCAGGCACCACCGATCCGAGCAAAATCGCGGTACGTAGCGATTGCAGTGCGTCTTCAGGCCGGACCAGCAAGGCCGGCGGGGTCCGGCGTCCGGCACGCTGCAAAGCCGCCAGCACTTCCACCACTTCGGCGCGCCGCGAATCGAGCGAGCCTCTGATCTCCTGCTCGCGGGCATCGAGCGGGCGAAGCCGCGTCTCGGCATCGCCGATCCTGGTCTCGATGGCGCGGACTTGCGCCGCGACATCGATCAACTGCGCATTGAGTTTGCTGCGATCCTGGCCGAGCGCCGCAATCTCGGCTTTGAGCTGCGCTTGAGTTTCAGCCGAACTCTTTTGCTGCGCGCGTGTCGCTTCCAGTTCCTGCTCGCGCTGCTTGATCGCATCCGGTGATGCGACCGGTTGCGGGGCCGGTGCCGCAACCTGCGCCAGTACAGGAGCGCCGACGACGGCCAGACTTGCGGAAACGAAGATCGCCGTTGCGATGGAGCACGAACTTCGGAAAGTGGGCACCAGCCTGACATCGCGCCGCGCGGCGCCGCAGAGGTGTGGATTGTTCCGTAGCGATTGCATCAATCCAGTTGTGCCTTGCGCGAGCGCGATGCGCGCTCATGCGCGGTGATAGGGGTGGCCCGCCAAGATGGTGGCGGCACGGTAAATCTGTTCGAAAAGCATGACGCGCACCATCTGGTGCGGCCAGGTCGCGGCGCCGAACGCCATCCTGATCTGAGCCATGCGCCGCAATTCGGGCGAAAGTCCGTCCGCGCCGCCGATGACGAAAATAGTGTTGGCGACCTGATCGTCGCGCCAACGGGCCAGATGGCGGGCAAAGGTGCCGCTGTCGATGTTATCGCCGCGCTCGTCGAGGGCAACCACCACGGACTTTGGCGGGATCGCCGCTCCGATCGCCGCGGTCTCCTCGGCGATGCGGGTGTTGGCGTCCCGCGCCCGGCTCTCCGCTAGCTCGTGAACTTCGAGCCCGCGAAACCCGAGCTTGCGACTGACGTCGTCGAACCGCTCGCGATAGCGTTCGGCCAGTTCCCGCTCCGGTCCCTGCTTCAGCCGTCCGATGGCAATAACGAAAAGGCGCATTCAGCCAGGCCGCCGGATTGGGTTTGCGAGGTTGACATTCACCGCCCTCCGGGACGAGGCCCAGGAAGCAAATGCCTTAACTCCAAACCCGGTCTTGCCGCTAGATCGCCTTCGCGGTCGCCGGACCCTGCATCCACAATCTTTCCAGATTGTAGAATTCGCGGACCTCGGGCCTGAAGATGTGGAGGATCACATCCCCGGTGTCGATCAGCACCCAATCGCAATTGGGCAGGCCTTCGACGTGGGGATTTTTGAGCCCACTCTCTTTGAGACCTTTGGCGACGTTCTCCGCGATCGCGCCAACGTGCCGGTTCGCCCGGCCGGTGGTGACGACCATGTAGTCGGAAAATGCCGATTTGCCGCGAAGGTCGATGGTGACCGTGTCTTCCGCCTTCATGTCGTCGAGGCGGGAGAGGATCATTTTCAGGGTCTTGTCGGCGTCTGGTTGCGCCTTCAAGGCCGCAGCTTGGGTCGATGTTTTACGCGCGGGTTTGGTTGCGGTCTGCTTAGAAACCTTGGGTAAAACAGACTTGGACAATACAGACGTGGCCAGGGACCATTCCTTTCACTGTATCGCGAACGCCCGAATCCTTCTGGCGCCCGCCACCATTCTATGCATGTGGGGTTAATGGTTTCAATATCCAGTCCCCAACATGCCGCTCCCGAAGTTCAATAGCTCCATTTGTGGCCGTTCCCGACATGAACTTCGGCAAATGTGGCGGCCGGTAATTTGATGCTTCAAGGTCGGCTCCCGACCTCAAACCGTTCTCCAGCTTCCGTCCTGGTTTCGCAGGCCGGTCGATGACAGATGCAGTTTCAGTCCGGTGAGAAATACCCACGCCGGCGTGCGCAGCCCGGCAAGGCGGCCCGCTTGATTTTCCGGTATGCGGTAGCGCGCAAGAGCCTGGGCGGTCGGCGAAGCCAGCGCACGAAAGCTTTGCGGCGGACGATCGATCACAGCGATCGGGACCTCGGATGCGATATGCCGCCAATCATGCCAGCGGTGGAATTGCGCAAGATTGTCCGCTCCCATGATCCAGACAAAGTGCAGGCCGGATGCGCGGCGGCACAAATATCTAATCGTGTCGGCAGTATAGCGCGTTCCGATGACGGATTCGAGACAACTGACGTCGATGCGTGGATCATGCGCGAGCCGGCGTGCGGCCTCCATTCGCTCGTTGAGCGCATGCGGAGCACGGTCAGACTTGAGTGGATTGCCTGGTGTCACCAGCCACCACACGCGGTCGAGCTTCAGGCGCTTGATCGCGAACAGGCTGATGGCGCGATGCGCAAGATGCGGCGGATCGAACGAACCGCCGAGCAGGCCGATGCGCATGCCGTCGACATAAGGCGGGAGGGCGGAGGCCACGGTTGAGGAGGCGGAACAGACCTTGCTCAACGCGTTCCCCGCTGGCGCGCCTTTGTGCTGATCACGGCCGGGTCTGCCCTGTGCCGTGAACGCGGTATTTGAAACTCGTCAATTGCTCGGCGCCCACCGGGCCGCGCGCGTGAAACCGGCCGGTGGCAATGCCGATCTCGGCGCCGAAACCGAATTCGCCGCCATCGGCAAATTGCGTCGATGCATTGTGCAGAACGATCGCCGAATCGACCTCGTTGAGGAATTTATCGGCGGCGGCCTGATCCTCGGTCACGATCGCATCGGTGTGGTGCGAGCCGTGATTGTGGATATGCGCGATTGCGTCATCGAGGCCGTCGACGACCTTGGCGGCGATGATCGCATCCTCGTATTCGGTGTCCCAGTCTTCGTCGGAAGCGGGCTTCACGCGCGAATCGACGTGCTGCACCATCTCGTCGCCGCGCACTTCGCAGCCGGCCTCGATCAGCATTTCGACCAGCGGCTTCAGCGAGGTCGAGGCGCCCTTGCGATCGACCAGCAGGGTTTCGGCCGCGCCGCAGACGCCGGTCCGGCGCATCTTGGCATTCAAGACGATTGATTTCGCCATCTCCAGATTGGCGGCGTGATCGACGTAGACGTGGTTGACGCCTTCGAGATGCGCGAACACCGGCACGCGCGCTTCCGCTTCGACGCGTCCGACCAGGCTCTTGCCGCCGCGCGGCACGATCACATCGATGGCGCCGTTCAAGCCCGTCAGCAACAGGCCGACCGCGGCGCGGTCACGCGTCGGCACCAGCGTGATGGCCGCCTCAGGAAGGCCCGCCTCGCGCAGGCCCTGCACCAGGCAGTGATGGATCGCGCGGCAGGAACGGAAACTGTCGGAGCCGCCGCGCAGAATGACCGCGTTGCCGGATTTCAAACAGAGCACGCCGGCATCGGCGGCGACGTTGGGGCGGCTTTCGAAGATCACCGCGACCACGCCAAGCGGCACGCGCACGCGTTCGATGGTCATGCCGTTCGGGCGCTGCCAGCGCTCGGTCACCACGCCAACGGGATCGTCGATCGCGCGGACAGTGGCGACGCCGTCGGCCATGGCCTCGATCCGGCCCGGCGTCAGCGTCAGGCGGTCGATGAAGGCCGAGGTGGCGCCGTTGGCGCGAACGTCAGCGACGTCTTCGGCATTGGCGGCAAGAATATCAGCGGAATTGGCGCGGATCGCGCGCTCGATGGCCTCCAGCGCGCGGTTCTTCTGCTCCGCTGGCGCAAGCGACAGCATCCGCGCCGCGTCGCGCGCTTGCGCGGCGAGAGCGTTCATCAGGTCGGTCAGATCGGCGTTGCCGTCGATGGCCTTCAGCGGGGCTGTCATTTCCGTACGGGTCCTTATCTAAGATCATGCTTTAGCATGGAAATCCGCTGTTTGCGACTGCCGGAACCGGATTGCAGGGCAGGGTGCGGCCCGGCGAATAGCCGGAATCTGTCGCAAATCGGAGCTCTGGTCGGCCATTGGCCTATTTGGCCGGGAGGGACCCGCTCGGCCCGATGACGAGGTCGTCGCGGTGGATCATTTCGGCGCGGCCGCTGACGCCGAGGATGGCCAGGACGTCGGGCGACGAACGGCCCTTGATCTTCTCGGCGTCCTCGGCGTCGTAGGCGACAAGTCCGCGCCCGATCTCATGGGTGTCGGGTCCGCGTACCACCACGGCATCGCCGCGGGCGAACTGGCCATCGATGCGGATCACGCCGGCCGGCAGCAGGCTCTTGCCGGCGCGCAAGGCGTTCACCGCGCCAGCATCGATGGTCAGCGTGCCCTTTGGTTCGAGCGAGCCTGCGATCCAGCGCTTGCGCGCGGTGACCGGATTGGCCGGCGTCAGGAACCAGGTGCAGCGGCCGCCAGAGGCGATCGCCTGCAACGGATGCTCGATCTTGCCGGACGCGATCAGCATATGCGTGCCGGCGGTGGTGGCGATCTTGGCCGCCTCGATCTTGGTGTACATGCCGCCGCGCGACAGTTCGGACTCGGCCGCGCCCGCCATCGCCTCGATCTCCGACGTCACGGACTCCACGACCGGGATCAGCTTGGCATTTGGATTGGCGGCGGGCGGCGCGGTGTAGAGGCCGTCGATGTCCGAGAGCAGGATCAGGAGGTCTGCGCTCGCCATGGTGGCAACACGGGCGGCGAGACGGTCATTGTCGCCATAACGGATCTCGTTGGTGGCGACCGTGTCATTCTCGTTGATGATCGGCACCGCGCGCCATTCCAGAAGCTTGGCGATCGTCGATCGCGCATTGAGATAGCGGCGGCGTTCTTCGGTGTCCTGCAAGGTCACCAGGATCTGGCCCGAGCCGATGCCATGCGCGCCCAGGACTTCCGACCAGATGCGGGCGAGCGCGATCTGTCCAACCGCGGCCGCCGCCTGGCTTTCCTCAAGCTTCAGCGTCCCGCGTGGCAGCTTCAACCGGCTCCGCCCGAGCGCAATCGAGCCGGATGAGACCACGAGCACGTCGCGGCCCTCGCCATGCAGTTTGGCGAGGTCGCCCGCCAGCGCCGTCAGCCAGGCCGCGCGCACCTCGCCGGCCGCCGAATCGATCAGCAGCGAGGAGCCGACCTTGACGACGATGCGGCGGAAATTTTTTAAACTAAGACGGGCCATGGTGATGTTGCGAGCAGCGCTTCGACAGGGACGGTGTTACAGTCAGGCTAGTGCGGCGAATTTGAAGTTCCTATCAGTATCGCGGCAAGTTCGAGATAGGAACTTCAAATTCAAAGCCGCACCAGAGATTAAATTTACCAGAGCTCCATCGCTTCCGAAGTTCGCATCAGAGATCGCTGCGATAGGTTGCGAACTTCGGAATCGGGGCTCTAGGCGACAGTACAGGCAATAGGCCGTTACGGGACTAGCCCTGCGGCGGCGCCCAAGGCTCGGCCTGAGCTGCTTCGGCCTGTGCGCCGCTCTTGGCCTTGTTGGAGACCGGAGCTTCGCCAATCACTTCGACGAGCGCGCGCAACGCGGCCTCGACACCCTCGCCAGTGACACCCGAGATCAATAGCGGCGTCTTCTTCGAAGCGCGCTTCAGCCGGTCCTTCTGCTTCTTGAGCTCGTCCGGATCGACTGCGTCGATCTTGTTCAAGGCGACGATCTCGATCTTGTCGGCGAGATTGCCCGCATAAGCCTCAAGCTCGGCGCGCACCGTCTTGTAGGCCTTGCCGGCGTGTTCGCAGGTCGCATCGACAAGATGAAGCAAGACACGGCAGCGCTCGACGTGGCCGAGAAAGCGGTCGCCGAGGCCCGCGCCCTCATGGGCGCCTTCGATCAGGCCCGGAATATCGGCGAGCACGAACTCGCGGCCGGCCACATTGACGACGCCGAGCTGCGGATGCATCGTCGTGAAGGGATAATCGGCGATCTTCGGCTTTGCGGCGCTGACCTTCGACAGGAAGGTCGACTTGCCGGCATTGGGCAGCCCGACAAGGCCGGCGTCCGCGATCAGCTTCAGCCGCAGCCAGATCCAGCGTTCCTCGCCGACCTCACCGGGATTGGCATTGCGTGGCGCGCGGTTGGTCGAGGATTTGAAATGCGCGTTGCCGAAACCGCCATTGCCGCCTTCCGCCAGCACGAAACGTTCGCCGAGCGTCGTGAAATCGTGGATCAGCGTCGTCTTGTCTTCGTCGAAGATCTGCGTTCCGACCGGCACCTTGAGCACGATCGACTTGCCGTTGGCGCCATGGCGGTCCTTGCCCATGCCATTGACGCCCTTCTGGGCCTTGAAGTGCTGCTGGTAGCGATAGTCGATCAGGGTGTTCAGCCCGTCGACGACTTCGACGATGACATCGCCGCCGCGCCCACCATTACCGCCCGAGGGGCCGCCGAACTCGACATACTTTTCGCGGCGGAAGGCTACGCAGCCGTTTCCACCGTCGCCGGAGCGGATATACACCTTGGCTTCGTCGAGAAATTTCATGGCGTACACGTAAGTCAGGGGCCGCGCTGCGGCAACCCTGCAAATTGGCGTTTTTCGCCGGAAGCCTTAATTTCAGGGTTTTTTAGCGCGCTCTTTGATGGACGACGGCAGTTTCGATGGCAGCAATGCCACACCAGAACATTGGCTTGCCAGGGTCCTTTTGATTCCGAAGTTCGCAAACCTGGAGCTGTGAGATGATGCGAACTTCGGGTATCAGAACTGGAGCGAATGGAGCCTGTCTGATAGGTGGGCACCACGACTGTTCCAGCCATCCGTTCGATGAACCTTCGCGCAACGATATCTTCCGTCTCCGACGACCGTTCCACACGCCTTGCCGGCATCCTCTTGATGCTGACGGCGGTGGCCATGTTCGCGTTTGGGGACGCGCTCGGCAAGTATATCGTGGCGACTTATTCAGTCGGGCAGCTCATGCTGCTGCGCTCCTGCGCGGCGTTCATGCTGATGGGCCCGTCGATCTGGCGCCGCCGCGCCGAATTCCGCCACATGGACCGGCCCAGGTTGCAGCTGCTGCGCGTCGTATTGTCGACGCTGGAGATTGCCGCCTTCTTTCTCGCGACCGTCTATCTGCCGCTGGCCGATGTCGTCACTTACTACCAGGCGACGCCGATTTTCGTGACCGCGTTGTCGGCTTTGGTCTTGGGCGAGCGCATTGGATGGCGGCGCTGGAGCGCGATCCTGATCGGATTCGGCGGCGTCTTGATCGCGCTTCAGCCCTCAGCTCAGACGATTACCTGGCCGGCGATGATTGCGCTCGGCGGCAGCCTGGCCTTTTCCTGTTCGCTGCTGACCACGCGGCTGTTGCGCACCACGCCCGACATTGTGCTGGCCTCGGTGCAGTTCGCGGGTGGGCTGGTGTTCGGCCTTTCGATCGCGCCGGCGGGCTGGGTGACGCCGACGTGGAACAGTCTTGTCCTGTTCTTCGCGGCGGGCGCGATTTCGGCTTGCGCCCTGTTCTGCGTCAACCGCTCGCTGAAGCTCGCGCCCGCGAGCACCGTGGTGCCGTACCAATATACGATGATCGTCTGGGCGGTCGCATTCGGCTACGTCGTGTTTGGCGATGTGCCACAGCTGTCGACCGCGGTCGGTGCCGTCGTCATCATCGGCGCCGGGCTCTATATCTTCCTGCGCGAGCGGCAACTCGGGCGGGAGAAGGCGGAGATCAGCCCGCCCGCCTGAAGACGCTAGGTGCGCCGTGTCGAGCTGCCCCAGTTCTTCAGCGACGCCCAGACGCCGCGGGTCAAGCGAAAGCAGTCGACCGGCGCCGACGATCCCAGCGACTGGAAGCGATGCAGCTCGACGCCGCTCCACTGGAAGCCGCATTTCTCCAGAATGTTGCGCGACGCCGGATTGGTGACCCGCGCAAAGGAGCGGATGAAGGCGATGTCGAACTCTTCGAAGGTGTAATCGAGCACCGCGCGAGCGGCCTCGGTGGCAAAGCCTTGCCCCCAATGATCGACACCGAGCCAATAGCCGAGCTCCGGCGCGTCCGCTTCGCGCCAGCTGGCGCCGACCGCTCCGATCGGCTTGTAGTTATGCTCGATCAGGAACACGGCTTCGCGCGGCGAATTCGCCACATTGCGCACAAACTCGACGGCGTGGTCTTGCAAATAGGGATGCGGCAGGCGGGTATTCTGCGCGATGCGACGATCGCCGGCCAGACGCGCGATCGCGTTGACGTCGGCGAGCGTCGGCCGGCGCAGCGTCAGCCGCTCGGTCTCGAGAACGCAACGTCCAGCCTCGCGCAACGTTGGCGGCGGGATATCCTGCAACATCTGTAAGGGCTCCTTGAGTGACCACTCTTGGAATGTTGCGGCCTTCGTTAGCGACAGGCGCGCAACAGAAAAGGGGAGGCCGGTTTCCCGCCTCCCCTTGGAGCCCTTATATGCTCCGCCGGTTCAACAGGACCCGGCGGAATCTTTCAAATTCCACCGTTTACTCGGCCGCCTCCGTCATCGGAATCACCGATACGAAGGTGCGGCCGCCGGTTTTCGCACGAAACTCGACACGGCCTTCCACCTTCGCAAAGAGAGTATGGTCGGTGCCCATGCCGACATTAAGGCCGGGATGCCAGGTCGTGCCGCGCTGACGCGCGATAATGTTGCCGGGAATCACATGTTCGCCGCCATAGGCCTTGATGCCGAGGCGCTTGCCCGCGGAATCGCGGCCGTTACGTGATGAACCGCCTGCTTTTTTGTGAGCCATGGCTCGTCTCCAACTTCTACGTCGTCTTTAGATCAATTCGTTGACGAATTCATTTCACTTTTTGACACGCTCTTCTGAACGTATCACTTCTTTTTGGTCGGCGCCTTCTTTGCCGCAGGCTTGGCGGCGGCCTTCTTCGCGGCCGGCTTCTTCGCTGCCGCTTTCTTGGCGGCCTTCGGCGCCTCGTCGCCATCATCTTCGGTCTTCGCCACCACCTTCTTCTCGGG
>NZ_DASSRP010000012.1:0-3874 GCF_035701725.1 Bradyrhizobium sp. | reverse complement strand
GGAAGCCGCAGTGGACCAAGCCGAAGCCCTACAAGTGGGACTACACGCTGTTCGGCAAGCCCGGCGCGTCGTCGGCCAAGCCGGACGAGACGATGGAATTCACCATCGTCAAGCGCAACGGCGCGCTGAACGGCTTCAACCAATGGACGCTCAACGGCGAGGCGTTCTCGATGCAGGCGATGAAGCCGATGTATAAAGTGCGGGAGGGGCGGCGCTATCGCCTGAAATTCCGCAACGCGAGCGACGACATCCACCCGCTGCACCTGCATCGCCACAGCTTCGAGTTGGTGCAGGTCGGCGGCAAGCCGACGGTAGGTATGCTCAAGGACGTGGTCATGCTCGCCGGCTTTCAGAAGATCGAGTTCGACTTCATCGCCGACAACCCGGGCGCGACGCTCTTCCACTGCCATCAGCAACTGCACATGGATTTCGGTTTCATGGCCCTCTTCGATTACGTGTGACACATGGATATCACCGCCGAAACAACGACCGTCCTTGTCGGCCGCGGCTCGCCACTTGAGATCCTGCTTATCTCCTTAAGCTCGGGTTGACCTGCTTCGGCGGTCCGATTACCCACATCGTCACTTCCGGGACGAGTTCGCCGTGCGGCGGAAGTGGATCGACGAGCACGCCTAGGCCGATCTGGTCGGGCTCTGTGTGTCGGGCAGCCCCAAATTCAAGCCGGACAGACGAAAGGCTTGCGGTCCCCGCGGTCGTGCGGACCAAAGCGGACTCCGCCGACCGACACGGATTTCACGCGTCACGCCGCTCTCGCTGGCGAATACGAGCGGTTTGCCCGACGGGCAAATCAGTGGTTGGCTTCTCAACGCTGTCCAGTCCTCTTTGCAAAAATATTCCGCTTAAGCCGACGGGCAAATCACGCCTACACCTTCGCGCGTCTCGCGCCCCCAGGAGGGGCGTATCGCGATCGTCACGAACGTTGGGCGCGGGATGCGATGGACGCGTTGGCGATGAGAGACGAACCTCGCCAAAGCGGACGTGAAGCCACATGGTCCTGACGTCTCGACGCTGACGTCAAGTTGGCGACAATGCTTCGCATTGCGCTGATGACGGTGACAAAAAAGCCCGATCGCCGGGGAGAGTGTGGAATAAGCGTTAAAACCATTGCGCAGGGAAGGCCGGCTGTCCCGGCGACCTGTGGTGACTAACTCGTATGCTTTCTTTGCTGCATACGAGGCTGCGGGTGCGCCTGCGCAACCGGCTTTCCCTGCGCCCTCCATGGGCGAACAGCATGCAAAACTCGGACGCATCGTGTCGCGAGCACGCGGGAGCTTGCCTCCAGCGCACCAGAAGCGGAACTATCTCCTTCGGCCCTGATTAGTTCCAGATCGACAGCAGTCGGTCAGACGGTGCCGAAGGCGACCGACAGGCGATTCGCCAGGAAGACCAAAGGCGGAGCCAGCCGCTAGCTCGTCGGCGGCCTGTCGCGCGTCTTTTCATCCAATGGATGGGCGCATTAGAATGGTACCGCTGCGAGCGCATTAAACCCGAATGCTAGATTTCGAGATTACCCTTGCCCCCCAAAAGCCTTGCCACCTACCGGAAGAAACGGGATTTCGAAAAGACCACCGAGCCGAGCGGCGACGCGGCGGTGGCGCCGTCGCAACAACGTCGCTTCGTAATCCAGAAGCATGACGCAACGCGGCTGCATTACGACCTCAGGCTCGAGTTCGACGGCGTTTTCAAATCGTGGGCGGTGACGAAGGGGCCTTCGCTCGATCCGCACGACAAGCGCCTTGCGGTCGAGGTCGAGGACCATCCGCTCGACTACGGCGATTTCGAAGGCACGATTCCCAAGGGGCAATATGGCGGCGGCACGGTACAACTGTGGGATCGCGGCACCTGGGAATCCGACGACCCCGAGAGGGGATTCAAGAAGGGCGATCTGAAGTTCACCCTGCATGGCGACAAGCTGCATGGCAGCTGGGTGCTGGTACGCATGCGCCACGACCGCAGCGGCGGCAAGCGCACCAACTGGCTCCTGATCAAGCACCGCGACGAATATGCGCGCGACGGCGATGGCGAGGCTGTCCTTGCGGAGGATCGTTCGGTCGCCTCGGGCCGCAGCATGGAGCAGATTGCCGCCGGCAAGGGCAACGCGCCGAAGCCGTTCATGACGGCGAATGGCCACGCCAAGGCCGATGCGGTCTGGCATTCGAACCGCGGTGAGGCGGCCAACGCCCGTGACAAGGCCCGTGCCGGCATCAAGGCGCGTGCCGGAACCAGGGTGGCCGCGCCGGTCAAGGCAACGAAGGTCGACGAGATGCCGGATTTCGTCGCCTTCGAATTGTGTACCTCGGTCGAGCAGCCGCCGCGCGGTACCGGCTGGGGCCATGAAATCAAGTTCGACGGCTATCGTGTGCAGCTGCGGGCCGAGGACGGCGCGGCAACTCTGAAAACGCGCAAGGGTCTCGATTGGACCGACAAATTCGAGGCGATTGCCGAGGCCGGCGCGGCGTTGCCGGACGCGATGATCGACGGCGAGATCGTCGCGCTCGATCACAATGGCGCGCCGAATTTCTCGGCTTTGCAGGCGGCAATTTCGGACGGCAAGACGGATCGGCTGGTGTTTTACGCATTCGATCTGTTGTTCGCCGAAGGCGAGGACCTTCGCCGCCTGCCGCTCGTGGAACGCAAAGCACGGTTGAAGCGGCTGATCGAGGCGTTGCCCAGGAAGGCCGCGAAATCGATCCGCTATGTCGAGCATTTTGAGGCCAACGGCGAAGATGTGTTGCAATCCGCCAAGAAGCTGGAGCTCGAAGGCATCGTTTCCAAGAAGCTGAGCGCGCCCTACCGTTCGGGCCGCTCCGAGAGCTGGACCAAATGCAAATCCCGCGCCGGGCAGGAGGTCGTGCTTGGCGGCTGGAAAACGACGAACGGCAAATTCCGCTCGCTGATGGCCGGCGTCTACCGTGACGGCCATCTTGTCTTTGTCGGGATGATCGGCACCGGCTTCGGGCAGGATACGGTTCGGCGGATCATGCCGGCGCTGAAGAAGGCCGCGGCGGACAAGAGCCCGTTTGGCGGCAAGGATGCGCCGCGCAAGACCCGCGACATCCATTGGCTGAAGCCGGAACTCGTCGCCGAAATCGAATTCGCCGGTTTCACCGAGGGCGGCAACATCCGCCAGGCGGCGTTCAAGGGGCTGCGGCAGGACAAGCCGGCCGGCGAAGTCGTCGCGGAGAAACCCGCCATGGTGAACGTGATCAAGCCCTCGCCGAAGGCGTCGAACAAATCCAGCGACGTGATGGGCGTTGTTATTTCGAAACCCGACAAGGAGCTGTGGCCGGATGCCGGCGACGGCACGCCGGTGACAAAGCTCGATCTTGCGCGCTATTTCGAGACGATTGGTGACTGGATCATGCCGCATCTGAAGGGGCGTCCGTGTTCGGTGATCCGGGCGCCCGACGGCATCCATGGCGAAAAGTTCTTCCAGCGCCATGCGATGCCGAGTACATCGGATCTGCTGACGCTGGCCAAGGTGTTCGGCGACCGCAAACCCTATTTGCAGATCGATCGCGTCGAGGGGCTGGCGGCGGTGGCGCAATCCGGCGGTCTCGAACTGCATCCATGGAATTGTGCGCCCGATGCGCCGGAAGTGCCCGGTCGTCTGGTCTTCGACCTCGACCCGGCGCCGAATGTCGATTTTACCGAGGTCGTCGAGGCGGCCAAGGAAATGCGCCAGCGCCTCGTGGAACTGGGTCTGGAAAGCTTCTGCAAGACCACCGGCGGCAAGGGCCTGCATGTGGTGACGCCGCTGAAATCAGGGGCGCGCGATGAGGTGACGTGGAAGGAAGCCAAGGGCTTTGCGCAGGCGATCTGCATGCAGATGGCCGAGGATCACCCCGACGAC
>NZ_DASSRP010000011.1:0-5658 GCF_035701725.1 Bradyrhizobium sp. | reverse complement strand
AATACAACTCGATTGTCGCACGAGGCGATCAGATCGCAAGAAATTTGTCAGGCGTCAGCGGCAGGTCGCGCACACGTTTGCCCGTGGCGTTGAAGGCGGCATTCGCGATCGCAGCCGCCACGCCGGTGGTGCCGATTTCGCCGATGCCGCGCGCGCCCATCGGCGTGCGGGGATCGGGAATGTCGGTCCACAGCACCTCGATATCGGGCACGTCGAGATGCACCGGCACGTGATAGTCCGCGATCGAGGCGCTCATGATCCGCCCCTTGCGCTCGTCGAACAAGGTCTCCTCGGTGAGCGCCATGCCGATGCCCATGATCATGCCGCCGCGGAACTGGCTCGCCGCGGTCTTGGGATTGAGGATACGACCGCAGTCGAACGAACCGAGCAGGCGGTCGAGGCGGATTTCCCCGGTGACCTCGCTGACGCGAAGCTGGCAGAACACCGCCGAGCGCGAATGCATCGAGAATTTCAGGACTTCGAGTGGCGCGCCGCTCTCGCCGGTGGCGCTGATGTCGCTGCGCGCGGCTCGGCCAAGAATGGATGCGAAACTTTCGTGCCGCGAGGGATCGCCGATCTTCTGCAGGCCGCTTCTTGCAAATTCGATCTCGCCGGCGCGCAAACCCGCGAGCGGCGTATCGTTGCCGGCCAGGCGCAACAGCTCGCCTGCCAGTTTGGCGCTGGCCGCGGTGACCGCGGCTCCGAGCGAGGCCGTCTGCGATGAACCGCCGGCAAAGCTGCCGAACGGCAGGCTGGTGTCGCCGATCCGGACCGTGACGCTGTCAAGCGGCACGCCAAGACGATCGGCCGCGATCTGCCGCTGTACGGTCGTGGTGCCCATCCCCATTTCATGCGCGGCGCTCGACACCGTCACGTGACCGTTGCCGTCGATCGTGATCCGCGCCGACATTCCGGGCATCCGCATATAGGGAAACGAGCCGGTGGCGCAGCCCATGCCGACGAGCCATTCGCCTTCGCGGCGCGCGCGCGGCCTAGCCGCGCGCTTCTCCCAGCCGAAACGCCTGGCGCCGAGGTCGTAGGCCAGCATCAGGTCGCTTTGCGAATGCGGCGCGCCGCTCACGGGATCCTTGTCGGCGATGTTGCGACGCCGCAGTTCGATCGGATCCAGCCCGAGTTCGTGCGCCAGTTCGTCGATCGCGCTCTCGACAGCGAAAGTGCCTGGCGCTTCCCCCGGCGCGCGCATGAAGGTGTTGGCGAGAATGTCGAGATCGAGCGTGTGCTGCACGACATCGAAGCTCTCAGAGGCGTAGAGCGAGCGGCTCGCCATCGTGAAGGCCTCATCGCAGGCGCTGTGCTGCGGTTTCACCGAATAGCCGTGATGCACGACTGCCTTGAGTTTTCCGTTGGCGTCCGTGGCAAGCGCAACGCGCTGTTCGGTCTGCGAGCGCCCGCCGATCAGCCGATGCATGCTGGCGCGCGACAATGCGATCCGCACCGGCCTGCCGGCGAGCTTGGCTGCGGCGGCGCCAAGGATCTGGTGATCCCACAACGCCTTGCCGCCGAAGCCTCCGCCGACAAAGGGCGAGGAGACGAAAACCTGGGATTCCTTGATGCCGAAAACCTTGGCGAGCGAGCCGGCGGTGCCGTTCAGCATCTGCGTCGCATCATGCACGATCAGCCGGTCGCCCTGCCAGGCAATCGTCGTCGCGTTCGGCTCGATCGGATTATGGTTGTGCCATGGCGTGCGATAGACCGCATCGACCCGGTGCGGTGCGGAGGCGAGCGCCGCATCGGCATCACCCTTCTTCAGCCGGTTGCGCTCGATCAGAAGCGAGTCGGGCGTGCGCGCATCGACCTTGGCGTCTTCGAAGCGCGTGCGCGCTGCCGCCGCCTCATAGCGCACCTTGACCAGCGCGGCGGCATGGTCGGCCTGCTCCTGGGTTTCGGCGAGCACCACGGCAACCGCCTGGCCGTTCCAGCGCACTTCGGCGTCCTGCATCACCGGAATAATGTTGTTGCCCGCGGCCTTGAGATTGGTCAGGCCGATCGGCGGCGGCGCCGCCATCTTCGGCGCGTTGCGATGGGTCATGACCAGCGCGACGCCGGGCGCCGCTTCGGCCGCCGTGACGTCGAGTTCGACGATGCGTCCGCGTGCGATGGTCGAATGCACGCAGGCCGCATAGAGCAGCCGCTCCATCGCGACTTCAGCGGCGAAGCGCGCTTGGCCGCGCACTTTCTCTGGACCATCGAGGCGCGATTGTTGGGTTCCGAGGTTCACCCGCTTTTCGATCAGGGGATCGGGCGTGCCGCCCGGCAACCAGTTCGCGGGCACATAGCCCATCGCGCTCCGGACCCCGCCGACGATGGCGTTCTGCAGCTTGCTCATGCCTGCACTCCCGTGAGTCCGCCGAGCACGGCGGCGATGGTTCGTCTGGCGAGTTCGACCTTGAAGGCGTTGCGGTCAAAAGGCCTGGCGGTGGTGAGTTCGGCATCGGCCGCGGCGAGGAAGCGCGCTTGTTCGGGCGCCTGACCGCGCAGAATTTCCTCGGCCTTGGCGGCGCGCCACGGTTTCGGCGCCACGCCGCCGAGCGCAATCCGCACGTCTTCGATCCTGCCGCCGGCGACGGTGACACCGGCCGCGACCGAGACCAGCGCAAACGCATAGCTCGAGCGGTCGCGCACCTTGCGATATTCCGAATGCGCCGCCGCGGGACTTGCTGCAATTTCGACCGCGGTGATCAGTTCACCCGGCTGCAACACCGTCTCGACTTCCGGATGCGCGCCGGGCAATTGGTGGAAGTCGGCGAGCTTCACGCTGCGCGTTCCGGCCGGGCCCGACAGATGGATCGTCGCATCCAGCGCCGCCAGCGCCACGCACATGTCGGAGGGGTGCGTCGCGATGCAATGTTCGGAAGCACCAAGGATCGCGTGGTAGCGGTTGAAGCCGTCGATCGCATCGCAGCCCGAGCCGGGCGCGCGCTTGTTACAGCGCGCGCCGGTCGTGTCATAGAAATAGGCGCAGCGAGTCCGCTGCAGGATATTGCCGCCGACGGTCGCCATGTTGCGGATCTGCGCCGAGGCGCCCGCCAGGATCGCACGCGACAGCATCGGATAGCGCGCCCGTACCGAAGGATGCGCGGCGAGCGTGCTGTTGCGCACCGCCGCACCGATCATCAGGCCGCCGTTCGGCGTGTCCTCGATGGTGCCCGGCAAGCGCGAGACGTCGATCAGCGCGGCTGGCGCTTCGATGTTCTGCCGCATCAAGTCGACGAGATTGGTGCCGCCGCCGAGATAACGCGCCTGCTCGCGGCCCGCGATGGCAAAGGCTTCGGCCGGGTCGGCGGCGCGCCGGTAATCGAACGGCCTCATGCCACACCTCCGGTTAGCATTTCCTCGATCGCATCGACAATTCCATTATGGGCGCCGCACCGGCATAGATTGCCGCTCATGCGTTCGCGTATTTCCTGGCGGGTTATGCCGTTCGGCCCCGCGGCGAGATCGGGCGTCACGTAACTCGGATCACCCCGTTTGAGCTCGGCAGCCATGGCGATTGCCGAACAGATCTGGCCCGGCGTGCAGTAGCCGCACTGAAAGCCGTCATGTTCGATAAGGGCTTCCTGCAACGGATGCAGGTGGCCGTCGGCGGCCATGCCTTCGATGGTCTGCACCTTGCAGCCGTCGGCCTGGACCGCGAGCGTCAGGCAGGACAGTACCCGCACCCCGTCGATGATGACCGTGCAGGCGCCGCAGCCGCCCTGATTGCAGCCGAGCTTGGTGCCGGTCAGCCCGAGCCGCTCGCGCAACAGGTCGAGCAGCGAAACCCTGGGGTCGTCGGGTAACGGATAATCCGTTCCATTGATGTCGATCGCCATCGGCACCTCCTTTTCAAATGCGGCTCGCGGCCAACAAGGGAGGACCATCAGGATAGTACGAAATTCGTACTATTCAAGGCTCCGAGCTTGCGATCTTTTCCGTGAGCCGGATCAGTTCGCGCTGCTCGCGCGGATCGAGCGAACGAAGCATGGCCCGACAGGCTTCGCGATAGGCGGCGATGTGATCCTCGATCGCCTGCCGTCCCTTGGCCGTCGCCATCAATGCCGCCGAGCGGCGATCGTCCTCGGGGCGGCCGCGCTCGATCAGATCCTTGCGCACCAGGCGGTCGATGGCGGACGACATCGTCGTCATCGCGACCTTGAGATAGCGGGCGACATCGCCGATGCCGCAGCCGGGATTGTCGCCGACGAACACCAGCGTCTGCGCATCGAGCGCGTTGAGCGCATTGTCGGCGGCGGCCGCCGCCTCCGCCACCTTGAAGCGGCGCGTGAAGCGCTCGAAGGCGCGCGTCAGCTGCTCGACTTGTTCCGGGGTCGGTTCGGTCATGCGGCAACAAAGCATGTTCGGCCGCGCCGCGCCAGTAATCGCCGCGCCGGCGGATTTGCCACGGTTGGATTTCCGCCCCAAAGCGTGTTTCAATCCGCCGCGTCATTTGTTCGGATATGCCATTTCCTGTCGGGGTGAACGCATGACGCTGACCCGCCGCGCTGTCCTGCATTTGGGCGCTGCAACCGCCGCGCTGCCGCTCGGCTCGATTTTTGGTTCACAAATTCTTGCGTCGCAACGCGCCAAAGCGGCGGACCGCGCATCTCGCGCGGCTCCCCTCGCCCGGCGGCTTGCCGATTATGCGCTTTCACTTCGCTACGAAGACCTCGATGCCGCCACGATCGAGCGCGTCAAGATACACCTGATCGATGCGCTCGGCTGCGGCATCGGCGCGCTGAACGAGGGGGCGGTGCGGATTTGCCGCGAGATCGCGCTGCCGGTCACGGGCCCGTCCACCATCATCGGCAGCACCAGCCGCACCACGTCCGACCTTGCGGCCTTCGCCAATGGCGCGGCGATCCGCTATCTCGATTTCAACGACACCTATGTCGGCAAGATTGCGATCCATCCGAGCGACAACATCGCGCCGTGCCTGGCAGTGGCCGAAGCCGAGCACGCCAGCGCGCAGGAGCTGATCACGGCGATTGCGCTCGCCTATGAGGTCAACTGCCGGCTGATCGACGCGCTCGACATCGCCTCGCGCGGCTGGGATACGCCTGTGCTCGGGCTGCCGGCGGTGGCGCTTGCGACGGGACGACTGATGAAGCTCACGGCCGAACAGCTCACACACGCCGTCGGCCTTGCGATCAACGATCACATTCCGCTCGGGCTGACGCGCGCCGGCGACCTTTCGGAATGGAAGGGCATCGCGGTGGCCGAAGCCGGCCGCAACGCCGTCTTCGCCACGCGTCTGGCGCGCGCCGGACTGACCGGGCCGGCCCCGATCTTCGAGGGCAAGACCGGCATGTTTCAGCAGGTGACGGGTTCGGCCGACGTCGACATCGCAAGCTTCGGTGGCCGCGAGCAGCCGTTCCGGATCCACAACTGCATTTTGAAACCCTATCCGGCGGTGATCTATACGCAGACCGCGATCGTCGCCGCGATCGAGCTCGCAAAGGAGATCGGCAATCGCGACCAGGTCGCAGCGATCGACGTTGCGACCACGCACAGGGGCTTTGAGCGCACCGGCAGCGAGCCCGAAAAATGGGACCCGAAGACGCGCGAGACCGCCGACCACAGCCTGCCCTACATGATCGCGCGCGCGATGTTCGACGGCGACGTCACGCCCGAAAGCTTCACGGAAGCGAAATTCCGCGA
>NZ_DASSRP010000010.1:0-7688 GCF_035701725.1 Bradyrhizobium sp. | reverse complement strand
AACCGCGAGGACAAGGTGACGATCCTGGTGGTCGAGCAGAACGCGCAGCTTGCGTTGGAAATTGCCGACCACGCCTATGTGATCGAAACCGGCCGCATCGTGATGTCGGGAAGCGCGAACGAGATCGCGGACAACGAAGCGGTCCGCAAATCCTATCTCGGCTACTAGGGAAACTCAGGCATGGAGCTTCTCACCAATCAGGTCCTGGCCGGCATCGCCACCGGCGCGATCTATGCCTGCATGGCGCTTGCGGTCGTCATGATCTATCAGGCGATCGACCATCTCAATTTCGCGCAAGGCGAGATGGCGATGTTCTCGACCTTCATCTCCTGGCAGCTGATGCAGTCGGGGATGTCCTACTGGAGCGCCTTCCTGCTCACGCTCGCGCTCTCCTTCGTTGGCGGCATCCTGATCGAGCGGCTTTTGTTCAAGCCGCTGGCCAAAGCGCCGATCCTGACCAACGTCGCCGGTTTCATCGCGCTCTTTGCCATCATCAATAGTTGCGCCGGGCTGATCTGGGATTTCACCATCAAGCAATACCCGACGCCGTTCGGCTCGGCACCGTTCCTCGGCAGCCAGCTGATCTCGACCCACCAGGCCGGTATGATCGGGGTCACGGTGCTGCTTTTGATCGCGCTCTATGTCTTCTTCCGCTACACGCGCATTGGTCTTGCCATGCGCGCGGCGGCGTCAGTTCCCGAATCGGCCCGGCTGGTCGGGATCAACACCTCCTGGATGATCGCGCTGGGCTGGGGCATGGCGGCCGCGATCGGCTCGATTGCGGGCATGCTGATCGCGCCCGTGGTGTTTCTCGAGCCCAACATGATGGGCGGCGTGCTGATCTACGGTTTCGCCGCCGCCGTGCTTGGCGGCCTCACCAGTCCGTTCGGCGCCGTGATCGGCGGCTTTCTGGTCGGCATCATCGAAAATCTGGCCGGCACCTACATCCCCGGCGTCGGCAACGAACTCAAGCTGCCGATCGCGCTGGCGCTGATCATTACTGTTCTGGTTATCAAACCGGCCGGGCTGTTCGGCCGGCCGATCGTGAAGCGGGTCTGATCATGAGCGCTGTCGAGGAAGCTGCTGCCGCCCCCGCGATCGAGGCCGTGCCGAAGCGGGCGATGACGCTCGGCACCGGAGCCTCGCTGATCATGCTCGCGCTCCTGATTGCCGTGCCACTGTTCGTAAAGAATTTCATCATCTTCCAGATGACGATGCTGTTGGTCTATGGGCTTGCGGTGCTCGCGCTTAACATCCTGACCGGCGGCAGCGGCCAGTTCTCGCTCGGACAAAGCGCCTTCTACGCCGTCGGCGCCTATACGACGGCGATCCTGATGGAACACGCCGACATCAACTACGCGCTGACGCTGCCGATTTCCGGCCTCGTCTGTTTTGTGTTCGGTTTCCTGTTCGGGCAGCCGGCGCTGCGGCTTTCCGGGGTCTATCTGGCGCTCGCTACGTTTGCGCTTGCGACCGCAATGCCGCAACTGCTCAAGCTCGGCTATTTCGAGCATTGGACCGGCGGCGTGCAGGGCCTTGTGGTCACCAAACCCGACCCGCCGGAGATCGTGCAACGCGTGCTTTCCTTGGCGCATCTGAAGATGTCGCAGGACATGTGGCTGTATTATTTCACGCTTCTGATCACCATCACGATCTACATCTTCTCGGTGAACCTGCTCCGGTCCCGCTCGGGACGCGCCTTCATGGCGATCCGCGACAACGAGATCGCGGCGTCTGCCATGGGCATCAACGTGGCGCTGTACAAGACGCTCGCCTTCGGCGTCTCCGCCGGTATCACCGGCATCGCGGGCGGGCTCGGCGCCATCGCCGTCCAGTTCGTCGCGCCCGACAGCTACACCATTACGCTCGCGATCTCCTTGTTCCTCGGCATGGTGGTCGGCGGCGTCGGCTGGCTGCCCGGCTCGATCGTCGGCTCTGCCTTTATCATCTTCGTGCCGAACATCGCAGAGGGCATCTCCAAGGGCCTTTCCGGCGCGGTGTTCGGCGTCATCCTGTTTCTCGTCATCTTCCTGGTGCCGCACGGTGCCAGGCAAGTCGCTATGGTCGCCCAGCAACTGCTGAGCCGCCGCAAAAGACCTTAAGAACACTAAGGAGAAAATGATGTCTGCAAGACGGAAGCTATGGATTGCCGCGGTGGCCGCAAGCGCAGCCGCGCTCGCCTCGACCGGCAGCGCGCTGGCACAGAAGAAATACGATACCGGCGCCTCCGACACCGAGATCAAGATCGGCAACATCATGCCCTATAGCGGGCCGGCTTCTGCTTATGGCGTCATCGGCAAGACCGAGGCGGCTTATTTCAACAAGATCAATGCCGAAGGCGGCATCAACGGCCGCAAGATCAATTTCATCAGCTACGATGATAGCTATAGCCCGCCGAAAACGGTCGAGCAGGCGCGCAAGCTCGTGGAAAGCGACGAGGTGCTGTTGATCTTCAATCCGCTCGGCACGGCCTCGAACACGGCCATCCAAAAATACATGAACGCCAAGAAGGTGCCGCAACTGTTCGTGGCGACCGGCGCCACCAAATGGGACGAGCCGAAGCAGTTTCCGTGGACAATGGGCTGGCAGCCCAGCTACCAGGCCGAGGCGAGGATCTACGCCAAATATCTCTTGAAGGAGAAACCCGACGCCAAGATCGGCGTGTTCTATCAGAACGACGACTTCGGCAAGGACTATCTGAAGGGACTGAAGGACGGGCTTGGCGCCAAATCGTCGATGATAACGGCCGAGGAAGGCTACGAGACCAGCGAGCCCTCGATCGACAATCACATTGTCAAGCTGAAAGCCGCGGGTGTCGACGTCTTCATCAGCATCACGACCCCAAAGTTTGCCGCCCAGGCGATCAAGAAACTCGCCGAGATGAATTGGGCGCCACTGCACATCGTCTCGAACGTATCGTCCTCGGTCGGCAGCGTGATCAAGCCGGCCGGCTTTGAGAACTCGCAAGGCATCCTGTCGGCCGCCTATGGCAAGGACGCGTCCGACCCGCAGTGGGACAACGATCCCGGCATGAAGAAATTCTTCGAATTCCTTGCCAAGTATTATCCCGACGGCAACAAGCTCGACGGCTCGGTGGTGTACGGCTATGGCGCGGCGCAGACCATGGTGAAGGTGCTTGAAATGTGCGGCGACGATCTGACGCGCGAGAACGTGATGAAGCAGGCCGCCAGCCTGAAGGACTTCGCGCCCGACACCCTGCTGCCGGGCATCACCATCAATACCTCGGCCACGGACTTCGCCCCGATCAAGCAGCTCAAGATGCAGCGGTTCAAGGGCGAGACGTGGCAGTTGTTCGGTGACGTGATCTCGAGCGAGCTGAGCAACTAGGATCGTTTCGTGTCCCGGATGCGGTGCTGCGCGCCAGCGTGCACCGCTGATCCGGGACCATGGCGGTCACCCCCGCGACCCCGGATCAGCTGCGCGCCACTTCGTGCTACGCAGCATCCGGGGCGCGACAGAGCCTACTAAAGAAGCAGCCGTTCGCGGAGGGCTTTTTGCTGCCGGCCGTGATAGGCTGGCGCGCCTTTGAAAGGATCAAGAGCTTTCGACCCAGAAAGCCAGACACAATCATCCGTCACTGGACAAGAGGGAGAAACGTCATGGCTGTTTTCGCAGGCAGAATTGCGATCACGTCGTTCGCCGCGTTCGCACTGCTGGCAGGCTCGGCCGCCGGCGCGCTGGCGCAGAAAAAATACGACACCGGCGCGAGCGACACCGAAATCAAGATCGGCAACATCATGCCCTATAGCGGACCAGCCTCCGCTTACGGCGTGGTCGGCAAGACCGACGCCGCCTACTTCAACAAGATCAACGCCGAGGGCGGGATCAACGGCCGCAAGATCACTTTCATCAGCTATGACGACAGCTACAGCCCGCCGAAGACCGTCGAGCAGGCGCGCAAGCTCGTCGAAAGCGACGAAGTGCTGTTCATCTTCAATTCGCTCGGAACGCCGCCCAATTCGGCGATCCACAAATACATGAATTCCAAGAAGGTGCCGCAGCTCTTCGTCGCGACCGGAGCCACCAAATGGAACGACCCGAAGGATTTTCCCTGGACCATGGGCTGGCAGCCGAGCTACCAGAGCGAGGGCCGCATCTATGCCAAGTATATTCTTAAAGAGAAGCCCAACGCCAAGATCGCGGTGCTCTACCAGAATGACGATTACGGCAAGGACTATCTCAAGGGCCTGAAGGACGGCCTCGGCGACAAAGCCGCCTCCATGATCGTAGCGGAGGAGAGCTACGAGACCTCCGAGCCGACGATCGACAGCCATATCGTCAAGCTGAAATCGACCGGCGCCGACATCTTCTTCGATGTCACGACGCCGAAGTTTGCGGCGCAGGCGATAAAGAAGGCTGGCGAGATCGAGTGGAAGGCGCTGCACATTCTCAATAACGTGTCGGCTTCGGTCGGCAGCGTCCTCAAACCGGCGGGCTTCGAGAACGCACAAGGCATTCTTTCCGCGGCCTACATCAAGGATGCCTCCGATCCCCAGTGGGACAATGATCCCGGCATGAAGGAATTCGTGGAATTCCTGACCAAGTATTATCCGGACGGCAACAAGCTCGACCAGTCCACCGGGGTCGGCTACAGCGTGGCCCAGACCCTGGTTCAAGTGCTCAAGCAATGCGGCGACAATCTTACGCGCGAGAACGTCATGAAGCAGGCAGCCAGCTTGAAGGACTTCCGCAGCGAGATGCTGCTGCCGGGCATCACCATCAACACCTCGCCGACGAATTTTGCTCCGATCAGCCAGCTTCAGCTCCAGGTTTTCAAGGGCGAGCGCTGGGTCCTGTTCGGCGACATCATCAGCGGCCAGGTCGGCGGCTGAGCAAAGCAGCAAGGGCGACACCCCCGCCGGCAGCATCGGCGGGGGTTTTCTTTTGCCGCAAGAGGATAGATAACGGCACTCCCTAAGGTGCTTTGAACCCAACCGAGACCATGACCGACCGACGCCCTCTCTTGCGCGCGATTTTCGATGCCGCGGTTGCCGCCGCCCATCCCGACGTGATCTTGTCGGCTCAACTGCCGCCCGCGCCAAAGGGAAAAATCATCTGTCTTGCGGCCGGAAAAGGCGCGGCCGCGATGGCCGCCGCCGCCGAGCGGCATTACCTCGATCAGCTGAAGCTCGATCCGGCGCGCCTGTCGGGTCTCGCCACCACGCGCCACGGCCATGGCGTGCCAACGCGGCGCATCAGGGTGATCGAGGCCGGTCATCCCGTGCCGGATGAAGCGGGGCTGAAGGCCGCCGACGAAACGCTGGCGCTGGCCCGGGGGGCCGGCCCTGACGATCTGCTTTTGGTGCTGCTCTCCGGCGGCGGTTCGGCGAACTGGATCGCGCCGGCGGACGGCGTCACCTTCGCGCAGAAGCAGCAGGTCAATCGCGCGCTATTGCGCTCGGGCGCGCCGATCGGCGAGATGAACATCGTGCGCAAGCATCTGTCGCGTATCAAGGGCGGCAGGCTGGCGCGGGCCGGCCAGCGCGCCGAGATCGTGACGCTGGCGATTTCCGACGTGCCGCATGACGATCCGTCCGCGATTGCGTCCGGTCCCACGGTGCCGGACCCGACCACGCTCGCCGATGCGCGCGGCATTGTGGCCAAGTACAAGCTCAATATCGACGAAGCGGTGCGGCGCGCGCTCGACGATCCCCACAACGAAAGCTGCAAGCCTGGTGATGCCGCCTTCGCGCGTGCCACCTTCAAACTGATTGCGCGTCCCAAGGCTTCGCTCGACGCTGCGATCAAAGTCGCGGGTGATGCCGGCTATGCGACCATCGGCCTGGGCGCCGACCTCGAAGGCGAAGCCCGTGACGTCGCGGCCGAGCATGCGAGGCTGGCGCTGAATGCGCGGGCCGAGGGCAAGCGCATTGCCATCCTTTCGGGCGGCGAGCTCACGGTGACGGTCAAGGGCACCGGGCGCGGCGGTCCCAACCAGGAATATGCGCTGGCGCTGGCGGCGCTGCTGAAGGACACGGCCGATATTTCGGCGCTGGCCGGCGACACCGACGGCGCCGATGGTGGCGCTGGCTCGGCCTCCGATCCCGCAGGTGCCGTGATCGACCACGCAACTTTCGCCAAAATGAAGTCGCTGGCGCTCGATCCTGCGGCCTATCTCGCCAACAACGATGCCACCGCGTTCTTTGCGGCGACCGGCGACCTGCTCCAGACCGGACCAACGCTGACCAATGTCAACGATGTCAGGGTGATTTTGGTGGATTGACGTGCGAAAGCACGTCATCCCCGGGCGCGCTTGAGCAGCGAACCGGGTATCTCGAGCTACTGTGCGCAATTGCGCACCTGAGCATCCGTTGCGCCACAATCATGCGCATAGACATGGATGCCGGGTTCGCTCGCAAAATGCTCGCGCCCCGGGAATGGCGAGCTGAGCGGCCCTCAAAACTCTTCCGCGATCCTCGTCAGCATCGCCACCAGAGCGGCGCGATTGGCGGGCCCCAACAGCTCGTTCAGCCGGGCCTCGTGCTTGGCGGCAACGAGTTTCTTGGCTCGCGCCAGCACCGCCTTGCCCTTGTCGGTGAGGACGAGATGATGCGAACGGCGGTCATTGACCGAGCGGACGCGCGCACACAATTCGCGGTTTTCCAGGCTGTCGAGCATCGCAACGAAATTCGGCCTCAGGATTCCGAGCGTGGTCGCGATCTCGGTCTGATTGCGTCCCGGATTGCGCTCGAGCAGCAACAGCACGGAAAATTGCGCCGGCGTCAGCTGCAGCGGCGCCATGCAGCGCAAGAAATCGTCGAAAATCTTGAGCTGCGCGCGCTTGAGCGGATAGCCGAGCATTTCGGCGAGTTCGCCGAGCTCGATGGCGCTATTCTCGCCGGCTTTGCCGGTGGCGCGCTGCGCCTTGGCGCCATCGCCGGCGGTTCTGGAAACGGTCATCGCCTGAGGCCTGAAAATCGCGCTATGCTCGAAATCTGCCCAAAAGCCGATCGGCCTTGAGGTTATATCCGATAATTGTTATCCATCATATCAAAATAGGCGGGCGGATATCAACCGCCAGCATAAAGGGATTCCAGGGAGCGCGCCGCTTTGAACACGACCATCATGCTGTTCCTTTTGCAGGACGGCATCACCAATGGCGCGATCTATGCCCTGCTCGGTCTGGCCCTGGTGCTGGTCTTTGCCGTGACGCGCGTCATCCTGATCCCGCAAGGCGAATTTGTCACCTATGGCGCATTGACCTATGCCACCCTCGCCTCCGGCCAGGTGCCGGGCACGGCACGCCTTGCAGTCGCGATGGGCATCGTCGCCTTCGTGCTTGATCTCATCCTGCGGCGACGGGCACTACGCCCTGGCTTGATTGCGCAAAGCCTTCTGACCAACATCGTGCTGCCTGCGGCTATTCTCGCGTTCACCTCGAATCTTGCCGACAAGCAGACCCCAATCGCGGTCGACATCGTGCTGTCACTGCTGATCGTTGGTGCGATCGGGCTTTATCTTTATCGCATCGCCTTTGCCCCGATCGCCCACACATCCGTGCTGGTGCTCTTGATTGCGGCCGTCGGCTGTCACCTCGCATTACAGGGCATCGGGCTCGTCTTCTTCGGCGCCGAGGGCCAGCGCGGCCCGCCGTTGTCGAACGCCGCCTTCACCATCGATCCGCTGCGCTTCACCGGCCAGAGCATCGCGGTCTATGCGGTGGCGCT
>NZ_DASSRP010000009.1:0-23748 GCF_035701725.1 Bradyrhizobium sp. | reverse complement strand
GTCGGCGTCGGCGCCAGCCGCGTGCGCGACATGTTCGAGCAGGCCAAGAAGAACGCGCCGTGCATCATCTTCATCGACGAAATCGATGCGGTCGGCCGTCATCGTGGCGCCGGTCTCGGCGGCGGCAATGACGAGCGCGAGCAGACGCTGAACCAGTTGCTGGTCGAGATGGACGGCTTCGAGGCCAACGAGGGCGTGATCCTGATCGCCGCGACCAACCGTCCCGACGTGCTCGATCCGGCGCTGCTGCGGCCGGGCCGTTTCGATCGTCAGGTCGTGGTGCCCAATCCGGACGTCGTCGGCCGTGAGCAGATTCTCAAGGTCCACGTCCGCAAGGTGCCGCTCGCGCCCGATATTAACCTCAAGACCATTGCTCGCGGCACGCCCGGCTTCTCCGGCGCCGATCTGATGAACCTCGTCAACGAGGCGGCGCTGACGGCCGCTCGCCGCAACAAGCGGATGGTGACGCAGGCCGAGTTCGAAGAGGCCAAGGACAAGGTCATGATGGGTGCCGAGCGCAAGTCGCTCGTCATGACCGAGGAAGAGAAGCTCTTGACGGCCTATCACGAAGGCGGCCATGCCATCGTCGGCCTCAACGTCATCGCCACCGACCCGATCCACAAGGCGACCATTATTCCGCGCGGTCGCGCGCTCGGCATGGTGATGCAGTTGCCGGAGCGCGACAAGCTGTCGATGTCGCTGGAACAGATGACCTCGCGTCTTGCCATCATGATGGGCGGCCGTGTCGCCGAAGAACTGGTGTTCGGCCGCGAGAAGGTAACGTCAGGTGCGGCTTCCGACATCGAGCAAGCCACACGGCTGGCGCGCATGATGGTGACCCGCTGGGGCCTCTCCGAGGAGCTCGGCACCGTATCCTACGGCGAGAACCAGGATGAGGTGTTCCTGGGGATGTCGGTGTCGCGTACCCAGAATGCGTCGGAAGCGACGGTTCAGAAGATCGACAGCGAGATCAAGCGTCTGGTCGAGGAAGGCTACAAGCAGGCCACCCAGATTCTCACCGACAAGCGCGAGGATCTTGAAGCACTCGCCAAGGGCCTTCTGGAATATGAAACGCTGACCGGTGACGAGATTATCGATCTCCTGAAAGGCAAGAAGCCGAACCGCGAGTCGGTCTTGGAGCCGACGACGCCGCGCGCCTCGGCGGTGCCGCCCGCCGGCAAGCCGCGTCCGCGTCCCGATCCGGATCCCGGACTGGAGCCGCAGCCGCAGGCCTAAGGCGGCGGTTCGCGGCAATGGCCGCCTATTCAGGTAAAGCAGTCTCGCAAAAGCTCGGCATCAAGCCGGGCTTTTGTATTTTTGTCGACGGCGCACCATCGGCTTACGAGGCGATGATTGGTTCGTTGCCAGCCAATGTTACCGTCAAGCGTGAACCAGGTCCTTCCCTCGACATGGTGCATCTGTTCGCAACGCGTGCGGCGGGGCTGGCCGCCAAGCTCAAGCGTTACCGCAAGAGCATCGCGTCCGACGGCATGATCTGGGTGTCCTGGCCGAAGAAATCTTCAGGCGTTGCGAGCGATCTGACCGACTTGGTGGTGCGCGACACCGCGCTGCCGCTCGGCCTTGTCGATATCAAGGTATGTGCGATCGACGACACCTGGTCAGGGTTGAAATTCGTGATCCCAAAAGACCAGCGAGGCGATCGGTAGGCAGCCACTCCCCCAAAAAGAGTGGGACGAAGCCGGAATAGCCCTTGGCGCGGGACTTGCTTGAAATAAGCTGCAACGTCTCTTCGCCGGTGATGTCCAGGAGCTGCCGATGTCAGGCCATTCGAACGCCTCACCCGTCATTGCCGTGCCCGACGCCGACCCGCGTCTCTACAATCATGATCTGGCCCCGGTTGCGCCGGCCGGACGAACATGGGGCGTGTTCAGCATCTTCGCGATGTGGATGTCGGACGTGCATTCGGTCGGCGGATATACCTTCGCCGCGAGCCTGTTCTTTCTCGGCCTGACCGGCTGGGAAGTGTTGCTGGCGATGACGATCGGCATCGTCGCAGTTTATTTCCTGATGAACCTGATCGGCGGTCCGTCGCTGAAATACGGCACGCCATTCCCGGTGGTGGCGCGAATGGCATTCGGCGTCATGGGCGCCAATATCGCTGCCGCCTTGCGCGGCATTGTCGGCGTTGTCTGGTACGGCGTGCAGACCTACTTCGCGTCCAAAGCCGTGCAGGTGCTGGTGCTGACATTCTATCCCGCCGCGGAAGCCTGGACGCATTCGTCGTATTTCGGGCTTTCCGGCTTGGGCTGGGGCGCGTTCCTGTTCATGTGGCTGTTCCAGCTTCTGATCTTTCTCAATGGCATGGAGACCATCCGCAAGTTCATCGACTTCTGCGGACCGGTCGTTTACGTCGTGATGTTTGCACTTGCGATCTGGATCGTGGCGCAGACGGGAATCTCCAGCCTCTCGCTGCAACTGGCGCCGCCCGCCGAGGGCTCGGCGCTTGCGCATATGGCAAACGCGGCGATGCTGATCGTGGCTTATTTCGCGGCGCTGTTGCTGAATTTCGGCGACTTCTCACGTTTTGCCAAAGACGAACGCGCGATGAAGCTGGGAAATTTTCTTGGCCTTCCCATCAACTTCATCGTGTTCGCGATCGTCACGGTCATCGTCACCGCAGGCACCGTGAAGGTGTTCGGACAGGCGATCATGGATCCGGTCGGCATCGTCGAGCGGATCGGCAATCCCTTCGTCGTGGCGCTCGGCTCGATAACCTTCATCGTCGCGACCATGGGGATCAATATCGTCGCCAACTTCGTATCGCCGGCCTACGACATTTCCAATCTTTATCCCGACAAGATCGACTTCCGGCTTGGTGGCCTCATCACCTCGATCCTCTCGGTGGTGGTGTGCCCGTGGCTTTTCGTCTCCAGTCCGCAGGCGATCACGATCTTCGTCAGCATTTTCGGCGCCGCTCTGGGTCCGATGTTCGGGATCATGGTGGCCGACTATTATCTCGTGAAGCGCCAGCAGGTCGTGCTCAACGACCTCTATACGATGTCGCCAAATGGCTCGCTGCATTTCGAGAACGGGTGGAACGCGCGTGCGCTGCTGGCGCTGGCAGCCTCGGCGGCGGTATCGATTGGGCTCGCGCTAGCCGGCGCCTATGGCGTGATTACGAATGTCGGGGATTGGGGCTGGCTGATCGGGGCCGTGCTCGGCGCTTTGTTCTACATGGCGCTGATGCGCGGCCGCGAGATGAGGGCGCCATCCGGAGCCGTGGCTTGAGACGGTCAAATCCTGCGCCAGATACCGCCTCGTCTTAAGACTTCGGCAAGCCGGCCGGCCTAAAGCTTGCGGGGCGCGCGTTGCGCCAGAGGCCCCGCATGGCGACGCTGACCTCCGATATCACCGTACCCGCAGCGAGGCGTGCTTTGCCGCCCGCGCTCCCGATCGCTTGCCTCGTGCTGTGCATGATCAATGCCGCTCTACTGCAGAGCGGGATTACCGCGCACTGGTGGCTGTTCGACGAAAACGGACTTGGCATTCCGACCGATTTCGTCAACGTCTGGTCCGCCGGCCGCCTGGTTCTCGACGGTCATCCCGCGCTTGCCTACGACTGGGACATTCAGAAGCAAGTTCAGGTCGCGGTTCTCGGCCAGAGCTATCCTGGCAATTTTGCCTGGCACTATCCGCCGCCGTTTCTGTTTGTGGCGGCCGTACTCGCCCATTTTCCATACGCGGTCGCCTTCGTCGGCTGGGTCGCGATCAGTTTCCTGCCATATCTCGCCGTCATGCGCGCCATCGTTGGCCGCGCTTTTGGCTTCCTGCTCGCCGCGGCGTTTCCCGTGGTCTTCACCAACACCCTGGTGGGCCAAAACGGATTTCTCACGGCGTCCTTGATCGGCGGTACGCTGGTCGCGATGCCGCGCTGGCCGGTGCTGTCGGGAATCTGTCTCGGCCTCCTGAGCTACAAGCCGCAATACGGATTGTTGTTTCCACTTGTGCTGATCGCCGCCTCGCAATGGCGGGTGTTTTTTACCGCCGGCGTCGTTGCGACGCTTTTGGCCGCGGTCTCCTGGCTCGCTTTCGGCACCGAGAGCTGGCAGGCTTTCGTGCACTGGCTGCCGATGTTCAACCAGGCTTTCCTGGTCGAGGGGCGGGCGCCGTGGGGCAAGCTGCAAAGCATCTTCGGATTGACCCGTTACTTCGGCGGTCCTGAAGCGCTGGCCTGGGCGTTGCAATGGATGCTCAGCGTCGCCGTCGCAGTCGCGCTCGCGCTGGTATGGCGCAGCCGCGAGATCCGCTACGAGTTGAAGGCCGCGAGCCTGGCCGCCGGCGCTTTGCTGGTCACGCCCTATCTCTTTCTCTACGATGAGATGGTGCTGGCGATCGCCGTGGCGTTTCTGGTCCGCATTGGCCTCGAAGAGGGGTTCGAGCGGCACGAACTGCCGGCGCTCGGCCTTGTCACCGGCTTGTTGATGATCTTCTCGTTGCTGGGGGCACCGACCGGCTTTGGGGCGACGCTGGTGGTTGCCGCCCTCATTGCCCAGCGCATCGGGCCGTGGTGGCGAGGGCAGCGCGGGCCCAGGCGTACCGCCGCGGCCGCAGGTTAGCGGTGATCCAAAACCGCTTGTAAACTGGCCTGAATTATTGTTCAGTTTTTCGAGCGGCTGCTCGTTGGCCGCCAAGAACTGAACGCGCTCGGCTGATAGAGCCTGGAGCGCGCCGGGAGCGGGAAACGCAAAATGGTTTATCGGCGGACCCATCAGGTCGTCAAACGCCTTGCGGCGCGTCGCAGCGCTATCCTGGCAGCGGCGAGAGACGCTGCCGCGGAAGGCGGCATGGCGGCGGTCCAGATCGCGCCGATTGCAGTGCGCGCCAACGTCGCTGCCGGCACCGTCTATCGCTATTTTCCATCCAAGGCCGATCTGATTTCCGAATTGATTGCCGAAGTCTCGCGCGACGAACTCGCCGCGATCCGTCGCGCCGCAGATGCCGCTCCCGGCCCGTCCTCGGCGCTGGCGGCGGCCGTCACCACGGTCGCGGTGCACGCGCTGTCGCAGCGCCGGCTCGCCTGGGGCATTCTGGCTGAACCGGTCGATGTCGATGTCAGCGCCTCCCGCCTCGCCAGCCGGCGGGCGGTGGTGGACGAAGTCGCAAGCCGGATCGATGCTGCGGTCCGCGCCGGACACCTGCCGGCGCAGGACACCAGCCTCGCCGCTACCGCGCTGCTTGGCGCGCTCCATGAAGCGCTGGTCGGTCCGCTCGCGGTGGACAATATGGACGATCCGGGAAAGCTGCGCGACGCGGTACAAACGGTGACGCTGTTGGCGCTACGCGCCGTCGGCGTGATGGATGCCCGCGCGCGCGGTCTCGTGGTGCAGGCCGCGCTGCCTGCCAAGGCGCTGGTCGGCGCTTAGCGCCCACTTTCGACCTTTGTGTTGCCTTGCGGCGCGTTCAGGCCAGCACAGGATGTCGCGCTAGGGTTTGACGTAAAGGGTCTCGTGCAAGCCCACGTATTGTTCTTTCCAGCCTCGCTTGTCGACGAGAAAGCGCTTCAGCACGTCGTGCACGCTTGGCCAGAACACCGCGTCGATCCTGTATTTTTCGATCACATGGTCCCAGGCGGCCTCGTCGATCTCCCATTTCGGAAGCGTGAGATAGTCGCGCAGCAGCGAGTCGGGATAGGCGGTTGCCGCGCGGCCGTCGACGAACACCGGCACGCGGCCGCGAGTGCGGAAAATCAGCGCGCCGCCGACATTCCAGTGATTGAGAATCCGCGCCTGCGAGAAATTGGCCTGCAGATAGCGCGCATCATCGTCCGAGAGCAGTCCGTCCGTCAGCCCGAGGCCCGGCCGCACGTGCATGAACGTCAACGGCAGCGCGCACAATGCAAAGATGCCGGCTGCAAGGAGCAGCCGCTCGGCTTCGAATCTTCCCGGCGAATTTGGCAGCAGGCCCTCGATATGAAGGCTTATGGGCAGCGCCGAAAACAGGAAAAAGAACGACATATATCGATACTGATAAAATCCCAGGAACAAAAATAGCCAGGCAAGCAGGCGCGCCTCGATCGGAACGGGCCGCGAGGTCCGGTGCAACAGTTCGAGGACGACGAAAAGCGAAATCCAGATGATGCCGGGAATGCTCCCGGGCATGGTCGCGTTGCGCGCAAAAGACTCCCACTCGGTGATGTAGCCCTGCACGAAATGGCCGAGCGTTGCCCTGACCCCGTCGTAGATGTGCCAGCCGAGCGGGTTGACGAAGATCGCCGCAAAACAGCCGGCGCTCACCAGGGCGTAGGTTTTGAAATTGGTCCAATCGCGCTTGAGCAATGCGATGCCGCAGAACGTGCCGAGGATCAGCAAGCCAAGCGGAAAGCCGCCGTGCAGATTGACCCACAGCACCATCATCGCGGGCAGCAGGAACAGCCGCGTTCGCTTCAGGCATTCCGCGTAGAAAATGACGGAGAACAACATCGTCGCCGTGTTCGGCGCGGCGGCGAGGTAGACATTGGGCGGGGTCGCAAACGCCGGGTAAAGCACACAAGCGGACAAAACGGCGATGCAGGTCGCGAGCGCCGATGCGCCCTTGCTCAGGCAGAGCGAGGTCAGATAGCCGACGATGATCGCGCCGCATGCGACCACCGATAGCGTAAGGCCGCCAAAGCCCGTGTACTGGACCAGGATGCTGGCCATCACATCCCACAGCCACGACAGATTGAACCACTGCCGGTCACCCAGCGTGAACGCCCAGGGGTCCTGGAACGGAACGCTACCGCGCTCTCGGATCAAGTCGCCGGCGGCCAGATGCCATCCGAGATCGAAGTGGCAGAGCAGCAGCGATGCGTTCAACAGGTAATAGATGCTGGTGACGGCGATCAGGAATACATAGACGCCGGACGCCTGGAAATAGGTTCTGATCGGCCTTGGCTTCTGATCGAGCTCGGAGCCGCAGGCCTCCAGCACAGTCATAACGGCCTCCTAGACCTTCGAACCGAGCTCCGCAGCAGCCCGCGCGCCTGGGGACCGCATGAAAGACGCCACATCAGGTGCTTTAGGCCTGTCAATCTAAGGCCGGGTAAAGGAGGGGGGCGCATTTGGGACCCTACCGGGCGAAGGTGGTTTCTGGTTAACGAATGTTTGCCGGGAACTCGCCGCACGATTGCGCCAATGCGCGGCCTCGAACAATTCTGCCGCATTGCCGGGGCATGATCCCGCCTCACCTCAAGCTCGTGGAGTTCTCATGACCACCACATCAGGATCGGCGAAATGGCAGGGCGGCATCAAGGACGGCAAGGGCGCGATTTCGACCAAGAGCGGCGCCTTGAATGAGTATCCCTACGGCTTTGCCAGCCGCTTCGAGGGCAAGCCCGGTTCCAATCCGGAAGAGCTGATCGGCGCGGCGCACGCAGCCTGTTTCACCATGGCGCTGTCGCTGATCCTGGGCGAGGCCAAGCTCACCGCCGAGCACATGGAAACCAAAGCCGACGTCACGCTTGAAAAGGTCGGCGACGGCTTTGCCATCACCCGCGTGCACCTGTCGCTTCTGGCGAAGGTCCCCGGCGCGGACAACGCAAAATTCCAGGAATTGGCCGGCAAAGCCAAGGCCGGATGTCCGGTGTCCAAACTTCTCAACACCGAGATCACGCTGGACGCGAAGCTCGCCTGACGAGACGCGGCCGCGGCTTCAGATTTCCGCGTCCTGGTCCGGGCCTACTGAGGCGATACGCAGCATGTTGGTGGTGCCGGGTGCGCGCAGCGGCACCCCGGCGACGATGATGATGCGCTGACCCGCGCGCGAGAAACCGTCGCGGAAGGCGATGCTGCCGGCACGGCTCACCATGTCATCGAGGTCCTTGGCGTCTTCGGCGACGACGCAATGCACGCCCCATACCGCGGACAGTTTCCGCCCTGTGACGAGATTTGGCGTGATCGCCACCACCGGAACCTTCGGCCGCTCGCGCGCCACGCGCAAAGCGGTCGATCCCGAACTAGTCCAGCAGATGATCGCGGAGAGATCGAGGGTCTCGGCGATCTGCCGTGCCGCGTCCGCAATCGCATCGCCGACCGTCGGCTCGGGCTCGGCGCGCTGCGCATTGACGACGCCCCGATAGGTCGGGTCGCGTTCCACCTCTTCGCCGATGCGGTTCATGGTCGCGACCGCTTCGACCGGAAATTTGCCGGCCGCCGATTCCGCCGACAGCATGATGGCATCGGCGCCTTCATAGACGGCGGTGGCGACGTCGGAGACCTCGGCGCGCGTCGGCACCGGCGACTGGATCATCGACTCCAGCATTTGCGTTGCGACCACTACCGGCTTGCCGGCGCGGCGCGCCATCCGCGTCATCTGTTTTTGCAGGGACGGCACGCGCTCCAGCGGCAGTTCGACGCCAAGATCGCCGCGCGCCACCATCAGCGCATCGGAAGCGTCGATGATTTCAGCGAGCCGATCGATCGCCTGCGGCTTTTCGATCTTGGCCATCACGGCGGCGCGGCCGCGGATCAATTTCTTGGCCTCGACCACGTCCTCGGCGCGCTGCACGAAGGACAGCGCGATCCAGTCGACGCCGGTCACCAGCGCCGCTTCGAGATCGGCCCGGTCTTTCGGCGTCATCGCGGAGACCGGCAGGTCCGTGTCGGGCAGGCTCACGCCCTTGCGGTCCGACATTTTTCCGCCGATCACGACACGGGTCACCGCGCGCTCGGGCGAGGTTTCCTCGGCGATCAGCCGCACCTTGCCGTCATCGAGCAGAAGCGCATGGCCGGGCTTGAGTGCGGCGAGAATTTCCGGATGGGGCAGGTGGACGCGGGTGCTGTCTCCCGGCGCCTTGTCGGAATCCAGCACGAAGCTCTGGCCGTTGTGGAGCTGTACCGCGCCGTCTGTGAACGCGCCTAGCCTGAGCTTCGGCCCTTGCAGATCGACCAGAATGCCGATCGGCCGGCCGTAGCTGCTTTCAACATTGCGAATGGTCTTCACCAGCTCCCGCATCTTGTCGTGCGGGGTATGGCTCATATTGATGCGAAACACATCGGCGCCGGCCTCGAACAGCTTGCGGATGACACTGCTGTCGGAAGAGGCGGGGCCGAGCGTTGCAAGGATCTTGATCCGGCGCAGACGCCTCATGGCTTGGTCCCGGGCGCTGGGGTTGGCGGCAGACCTTGGCCAGGGGTCAGTCCGCCCGGCGGATTGGGAATGCCCGGAATATTTCCGGCGCCACCCGGGCCGATCGTACCGGGAATTCCAGGCACCCGCTGCGCGGGTTGTTGCTCATTGGAGTCGGTGAGCTGCACGGTCCAGGCGCGCTGGTCGCCGGTGTCGACTTCGAAGAAGCCGGTCCGGTCGAAGCCGCGCGCCAGACAATTATCCGCACCGCGGATGGTGAATTCCTTGTCGCGCGAGCACATGAAAGCCTGTCCCGACCATTCGCCACCGCGATCGTAATCGAGCGCATAGATATAATAATACCGCGCAACCAGCGTGCCGCGCAGCAGTGTCTCACAGCTTCGCGAGGAAACGTTCCACCAGCCTTCCGTGGTCCAGCCCTCCGCGTCTTTGTAACCGAGCGCGATGCCGACGCGGCTCGAGGTATTGTTGCAGAGACGAAAGTCGGCCGCCGCCGATCCGTTCCACAGACAGGCCAGCACAAAAAGCAAAGCAGGTGCCACCGCCGATCTGAAGTTCCTGCACCGCAAGCGGCGGGTTTGATCAGGGACGCGGAGGCGCTTTGCAGGTCCGGCCGTTAAACGCGAATCTTTTGCAGTCATCGACGCCAAGGTATAGCAGGATATTGACGGTTTCGCGTGAAGTGGTCCGATTCTAACCTTCGTGGGTCAAGCGGAATTTCGCCGACATTTCCGCTCGAAGGACCACCTCGGCCCCGGCCGGCAGCGCCCGAATATTGGCGTCGTGATGTGGAAAAATATGTGACAGTCTCTTACCTGATCGTTAGTGGATCACAAGGCGAGGGAAGACGGAACCGGTCATGGCAATCGACGACAAAACCAGAACAGAGCTTGAGGCTGCGGCCTTCCGCCGGCTCGTGGGGCACCTGCGCGAGCGCACCGATGTCCAGAACATCGATTTGATGAATCTGGCCGGCTTCTGCCGCAACTGTCTGTCCAACTGGCTGAAGGAAGAGGCCGACGCCAAGGGCGCTGCGATGAGCAAGGATGAAAGTCGCGAAGCCGTCTACGGCATGCCTTACGAGACCTGGAAGGAAAAATTTCAGGGCACCGCGACGCCGGAGCAACTGGCTGCGATGAAGAAGGTCCATCCCGGTCATTAAGCGGCGTATTGGCCGCAATGGGCCTGTTCCTGTGGGCGCGCTGTGGATGAGCGGGCCTGTCGGCTTGACGTCGGCGGCCATACTCTTGAGGGTCATTTTGAAAACGGCGCCTCGCGCTTCGGACGTGCGGCGCTTTCTTTTTCAATCCATCCCTCAGTCGATTTCAGGAGTAAACCGATGGCCACGTCTGCTGCCGTCAAGGAAGACGAAGCCCCCGCGACGCGCTTCGCCAAGGATCAGCTCAAGGCCATTATCGAGCGTATCGAGCGGCTTGAGGAAGAAAAGAAGACCATCTCCGACGACATCCGCGACGTCTACGCGGAAGCAAAAGGCAACGGTTTCGACGTCAAGGCGCTGCGCACCATCATCCGGATGCGCAAGCAGGACGCCAACGAGCGGGCCGAGCAGGAAACGATCCTGGAGACCTATCTGCAGGCGCTCGGAATGCTGTGAGGCATCATGATGATCGAGGCGCGGCTGATGACGCCGCGTCTCGAGGGATCGATGACTGTTCCAGTGTCATGATTGGAACGCGCGCTGGTGCGTTTCTCGGCGCCGGGAAATAGGCTTCAGCGCAGCGATGCCGTCCGCAACCCGAAGGATTGAATCGTCAGCGGCGCCATCGCCGGGCCGCTGAAGCGGTCGGTGGTCAGGCCCATCAGCGGATCGTCCGAGAAGCCCATCACCACGCTCGCCCGGGGTTTGACGAAAAGCGTGCTGAGCAGCGTCATATTGGCGTCGCCAAGCATGGTGACCGACATCGCCGTACGTGCGCTCGGCGCCAGCATCATCAAGCGCATCCAGACATCGGTAGCTTGCGAGGCGACAAGCCGCGTTGCATTCGCGACCACGCCATCTTTGGTTTGACTCTGGCCCTTGGCAATGACGGTCGTGACCTCGTTGGCAGCCAGCGAATTGCGGCCAGTCGATGCAGCCCTGGCGCCGTGAGGTGCGCTGGGGTGATCCACCGGCGCCGAGGCTTCCGGCGCGTAGGCCATCGCCTGATAGGCGGCCGGCACGCTCGAGGTTGACTGCGGATCGGTCGATGCCAGCGCCTTGCGGGCATTGATGGCGGCGATCTGGGCCGGGCTCGCCTGGTTCGGAGCGGCAGGCATGTCATCCCAGAAGCCGCGGGCGTTAATGATGTCAGCCGGCGTCTGCGGCTTGGCCTCGGCCCTGTCGGAGGCTGTCGGCTGCTTCGGCCGGACGGGCTGCACGATCTGCGTATCGGCGGCGGCCAGTTGCAGCGTCGCGCCCGTCATGCGCGTACGCGGCGCCGGCGCAGCATCGGCCGGCTTTGCCGCGGCAACCTGCACGGTCGGTACCGCCTTGGCCTGCACCGCGGGGGTGGAGCCTTCGTCCTCATCGTCGCCGGACTTGCCGCCAAACAGGCGGGCGAGCAGGTTCGGCGGCTTGGCGACGGTTGCCGCGTCGTCGCCGTTGCCGCGCCGCTCGATTTCGGCGCGGGCCAGTTCATATCCCTTCAGCGGCGAGCCGTCGGAGGGGACATGGACCGTGCGTCCGTCGGGGAACACGCGCACGAGCTGGTCGTGCGTCATCCGCGGCCAGTGGCGGATGTTGCCGGTGTCGAGATGCACGAAGGGCGAGCCGGAAGTCGGATAGAAGCCGACGCCGCCGCGCTGCAGGCGCAGGCCGGCAAACCGGATCTGCTCGAGCGGCACGTCGGGGATGTAGAAGTCCATCGCATGGCCGAGCATGTGCTGGCTGAAGCGCGCCACGCCGGAATGGGCGGAGCGGTGACGAAGCATGGCGTTGGTTTCGGGAGAGCGGTAGGCGGAGATGATCTGGATCGGCTTCTTGCCGTCGACGTCGCGGTAGACTTCCCAGATGATATCGAACAGATGCCGATCCATCGTGGTCTGGTCCTGGGTGCGCCAGTCGCGCAGGAAATGGTTGAGCTGCCTCAGCGCTTCCTCGTCGTAGCGGCCCTCGCGCTTGAAGGTGACGGTGAGGTCTTCACCCGAATGGGTGTGATGGAACGACAGGGTGCGGGTTTCGTTCAGGGCGCTGGCGTCGTGGACCGAGCCGATCCCAGCCAGCAGCAGCACCGAGGTTAACCCGAGCTGATATCCGGCCTTCGGCAGAGACGGCAGATTGAATTGGCGTGCGAAACCGGTCAGCACGTGATGAGCCACCCCAACAGACTTACGCGTTGAACCCTTTCGCGACCCCGTGTGGCGAATAGGGTAAATGCACTCTTAACGCGGGACGGTTAAGCGAGACTTAACCGTCTCCCCCAAATCCGAGGGGTAAAGTTAACCGAGCGAGTGTGGCGAAAACTAGCCCTGCGGCTGGATCACGATGGACAATGGTTAACGTTAAAGGCCCCGCCGAACGGCGAGGCCTCTGATTTAACGCAATAATCTTGGACGACGTGGGCGTCAGCGCTGGTAGTAGGGCTGGCCTGGGGGTGGCGCTCCCCGGCGACGACTGCCCGGGGGCGGCGGATACTGGGTGGGGCCACCGAACAGACGCTCGAAGAACGAGGGCCCCGACGAGAACGAGTTCTCGCTGGCGATCCGCAGATCGCCGACCGGCTTCACATAGTTCGGCTGGGAATGGGCGACCACATTCTCCAGGTCCTTGTTCTTGCCGGAGTGCAGCAGCGACAGCATGGTGGCGTCGCGGCCGTAGACGTCCTTGCGGAATTGCAAAACCCCGTCATCGTCCACGAACGCGGTCTGATAGGTGATGTTGACCGGGATCGGGGTCGGGAATTTCAGGTCGATCTCGCTGTGCCCGTACATGCCGCGGATCTTTTCCGGGGTGTAGTGCGCATTCGGCTCGGTGATATTGAGCAGAACCGACGCGTATTGATCCGGATTCTGCACCCGCATGCAGCCATGGCTGAAGGCGCGGTCTTCCTTGGCAAACAGGTGCTTGTCCGGCGTGTCGTGCTGATAGACCAGGAACTTGTTCGGGAAGTTGAAGCGGATGCGGCCGAGCGCGTTACGTTCGCCGGGCGGCTGTGAAATGTGGATCGAACCGTCGCGGTTGTGTTCCAGCTTCAGCCCCATGCGCTCCAGCACCGAAGGGTCCTGCTGCAGGGCCGGCAGATATTCGTTGTAGATGATCGACGGCGGCACGTTCCAGGTCGGATTGACCGTGATGAACTTCATCGTCTCGGTCAGCAGCGGCGTGGCGTGAATGCCGGGCTGGCCTGTTACCACGCGCGTGGTCCAGACCTGCGCGCCGTTCTGCATCACCTTCAGCGTATAGTCCGGGATGTTGAGAATGACATAGGCATCGCCGATCGCGGCCGCGCCGAGCTCCCGCGGCAGCCAGCGCCAGCGCTCCATGTTGACGGTGACGATGTCGATCTGGCGGTCGCGCTTCGGGCTGTTGATCGCCTTGATGGTCCTGTCGTCGAGAATGCCGGTCGCCTTCAGGTCGGCGGTGGCCTGGAACCTGCGGACGGCGTCGGCGACCTTGGCGTCGTAGTGCCGGTCGTCGGGATTTTCGACACCAAGCTTGGCGCGCAGCTGCGGCACGCGGTCGTCTTCCGGCACGATCGCGGGCTGGCTCTTGCCGCGCTGGGGCACGTATCTGAGTGTCGGGCCCTCGGCGATCTGTACCACCGGGCCTTCACCCTGGCCGCGTAGTTCAGCGAGCTTCTTCTTCAGGGCCTGATAGAGCTTATGCGGCGGGTTATAGCCGTCGAGCGCCAGCGAGGCGTCCTTGGCGGTCGTGACATTGGTCAGGACTTCGGCCGGATCGGTCGGGTGTTCCGGATACTGAATGTCGCCGGAGACCTGCGACCAATGCATGCGGCCGCTCTGGGCGTGGCGCGCATAATCCAGCATGCTCGAGGTCAGCTTCAGATCGGCTTCCGCCAGTGCATCGGGCGTGGTGGCCGCGGCAAAATCCGGAATCGGATAGTCGGCAGGGTTCAGGCCGTCCGAGCCCGCGTCCTTCAGACGCGCCACGACGCCCTTGCCGCTCGTCGTCAACTTGCCGCCTTGCGTCCAGATCGGCGCGTAGTCGCGCGCAGCGTAGAACTTCTCGACGGCGGCGCGCTCGGCCTTGCGATCGAAATAACGCTGCGCCTTGGCGCCGAATGCTTCGCGCAGCTTGTCGGCAACGGGTTGGTCTTCAGTTGCCACGTTGCTCGCCGCCTTGACCGGCTCCTTAACCGGCTCCTTGGCCGGTTCGGCGGCGGGCGCCGGGGTTGGCGCGGGCACTGCGGTTGCAGTATCGGACTTCACCGTGTCGCTTTTCAGCGGCTCGGTCATGGCCGGCGCGGTCTTGGCTTCTTCCTTTGCGGGCTCGATCTTGGTTGGTTCGGAAATCGGCGCAGCGGCGGTCGTTGCCGGCGTGATAGAATCCAGCTTGATGTCGGCGGCCGTGGGTGGCGGGACGTTGGCCGGCTCGGGGCGCGGGACCGCCGCATCGATCGCCAGCTCGGCGGCGGAAGAACGCGGCGCATCATTCTGCGCCCATGCCGAACTCGCCGACACCGTGAGGAACGTGGCCGCGACCGTCATCAAGACGCGATCGTATCCTCTACGGTTCTTCCAACAGTCTCGCATTATCACACCCCTTGGGTGAGCTGACCCGGTTTCGAGGCAGCTATGGTTTGTCCGTCAAAGCTTTCGCGAAAGCGCCGCCCGGATCGAATTCTAAAGCTCATTTCGGTGAAATTGTGCTCCAGAGTTCCGCGTTTGGCATGGCTGCCGCAATGATTCACACGCAGACGATACACGGGCACCTCACAAGCGGCCAGCAGCGCAAAGACAACTCACGACAAACTGACCGCAAAGCGTCGCTTCGAACCAAGTCTTGCCACGCGGGCGGCCATTTGTCTGTCACCTCACGGCAACGGTTCAAATGTTCTGCCGCGCAGCAATTTCGGTCATACCGTCCGTGCCTTACCGCCGCTGCATTCGCGTCGGGCGCTATCGCTCCGAACCCGCTCCGCCACCATCCCCCGAATGGTCGATGGTTTCATCGAGCTTGCGGTAGAGCGTCGAGCGGCCGATTTTCAATCGCCGCGCCACCTCGGACATCTGTCCGCGGTAATGAGAAATCGCAAAGCGGATGATCTCGCTTTCCAGTTCCTCAAGCGGCCGTACCTCGCCGCCGTCGGTCAGCATGACGAGCGTCCCTGCGGCTTGGAGGGGTGCGATTGGTATTTCATTACCGCTTACGGCGCGGGTGCTGTGAAAGGCGGTTTCAACGACCAGCGGCTCGCCTTGAAAGGCCGCGGTCGGCGGCGATGCGATACTCGCGCTCAGTGGGAAGTCCGAAAGGACAAGCTGATCGCCTTCGCTCATCACCACGGCGCGGTACACGGCATTTTCGAGCTGGCGGATATTGCCCGGCCAATCCAGTTGCGACAAATGCGTCATGGCTTCGCCGCTGACGCCGGTAATATGGCGGTTTTCTTCGGCGCAAAAGCGCGCGAGGAAGTGACGCACCAGATGCGGTATATCCTCGCGGCGCGCGCGCAGCGGCGGGACTGTGAGCGGCAGCACGTGAAGGCGGTAGAACAGGTCTTCGCGGAAATGACCGCTCTTCACGCGGTCGAGCAATTTGCGATTGGTCGCCGAAATGATCCGCACGTCGACCTTCACCGGCTTGCGCGCGCCGACCGCTTCGACCGTGCCTTCCTGCAGCGCGCGCAGCAGCTTGACCTGGGCGGACAGCGGCAGCTCGGAGACTTCGTCGAGAAACAGCGTGCCGCCGGAAGCTTCGACGAACTTGCCGGCGTGACGTTCGGTCGCGCCGGTGAAGGCTCCCTTCTCATGCCCGAACAAGATCGACTCGACGAGGTTGTCGGGGATCGCGCCGCAATTGACCGCGACAAACGGCTTCGACTTGCGTTCGCCGGAGCCATGAATGGCTCGGGCGAACAGCTCCTTGCCGACGCCGGATTCGCCCTCGATCAGCACCGGAATGGTCGAAGCGGCGGCCTTTTTCGCCGTCCGCATCACGCCGGTCATCATCTCGCTGCGGGTGATGATGTCGGCAAAGGTCAGGCGGCCTTCGCGGCTGTGCCGGATACGTTGCAGTTCGCCCTTCAGCGCGCTGGTGGTGAGTGCGTTGTGCAGGCTCACCTGCAGCCGTTCCATTCCAACCGGCTTGACGACGAAATCCTGGGCGCCGGCGCGCATCGCCGATACGACATTGTCGATGCCGCCATGGGCGGTCTGCACCACGACGGGAATGGCAAGGCCGGCTTCACGGATCTTGGCGAGAACGCCCATGCCGTCGAGGCCGGGCATCACGAGATCGAGCACCAGCGCATCGATCGCCGGCGCGTCGGGGGCGGTGAGTATCTCGATCGCGGCGTCGCCGGAATCGACCACAATCGTCTCATAGCCGCATTTTTGCACCATATTCTCAACCAGGCGGCGTTGCACCGCATCGTCGTCGGCGATCAAAATGGTGGCAGGCATGGTGTTCCTCACACGCAACAACTATTTGTCTCGAATCGGGGCACTCTGGCCGACGTCGATTAACGACTGCTTAAACCTTGCCTCGCCGTTTTGATGGAATACAGGTTTCGAACAAGATGACCTCGCGCTCTTCCGCTCTCCGCAAATCGCCCCCACGCAAGACCGGTTCCAAGAAAGCCGCCGCGGCCAAAGCCTCGGCGATCAAGGCGGACAAGCTGCCGGAATGGAATCTGTCGGATCTATATTCCGCGATCGACGCGCCGGAAGTGACGCGCGATCTCGACAGGTTGGATAGCGAATGTGTCGCGTTTGAGAACGACTACAAAGGCAAGCTTGCGGCACAGGCGGCGGCAGAGGGCGGCGGCCTCTGGCTGTCAGGGGCCGTGAAGCGCTACGAGGCCATCGACGATCTCGCGGGCCGGCTATCCTCCTATGCCGGACTGATACATGCCGGCGACAGCGTCGATCCCGTGATCTCGAAATTCTACGGCGACGTTTCGGAGCGGCTGACCAACGCTTCGGTGCATCTGCTTTTCTTTGCGCTCGAACTCAATCGCGTCGACGATGCGCTGATCGAGGCGGCAATGCGCACGCCTGAACTCGCGCATTACCGTCCCTGGATCGAAGATCTGCGCAAGGACAAGCCGTATCAGCTGGAAGATCGTGTCGAACAGCTGTTCCACGAGAAGTCCCAGAGCGGGTACGCCGCCTGGAACAGGTTGTTCGACCAGACCATCTCGGCACTGCGCTTCAAGGTATCGGGCAAGGAGCTCGCGATCGAGCCGACGCTCAACCTGCTGCAGGACCGCGACGGCGCCAAGCGCAAGGCAGCGGCTGAAGCGCTTGCCAAGACCTTCAAGGCCAATGAGCGCACATTTGCGCTCGTCACCAATACGCTCGCCAAGGACAAGGAAATTTCCGATCGCTGGCGCGGCTTTAAGGACGTTGCGGATTCGCGCCATCTCAACAACCGCGTCGAACGCGAGGTGGTCGACGCGTTGGTCGAGGCCGTGCGCGCCGCCTACCCGACGCTTTCGCATCGCTATTATCGGCTCAAGGCCGGCTGGTTCAAAAAGAAGAAGCTGGCGCATTGGGACCGCAACGCGCCGCTGCCGTTCGCGGCGACCGGCGCGATCCCCTGGGGGGATGCCAAGAACATGGTGCTATCGGCCTATCGCGGCTTCTCGCCCGATATGGCCACCATTGCCGAGCGATTTTTCACCGATCGCTGGATCGATGCGCCGGTGCGTCCGGGCAAGGCGCCGGGCGCTTTCTCGCATCCGACGACGCCCTCGGCCCACCCTTATGTGCTGATGAACTATCAGGGTAAGCCGCGGGATGTGATGACATTGGCCCATGAACTCGGCCATGGCGTGCACCAGGTGCTCGCGGCCAAGAACGGCGCACTGATGGCACCGACGCCTTTGACGCTTGCGGAGACCGCAAGCGTGTTCGGCGAGATGCTGACTTTTCGCCGGCTGCTGGCTGAGACCAAAAGCGGCAAGCAGCGCCAGGCGCTGCTTGCCGGCAAGGTCGAGGACATGATCAACACGGTGGTGCGCCAGATCGCGTTCTATACCTTCGAGCGCGCCGTCCACACCGAGCGGAAGAACGGCGAACTGACCGCGTCGCGGATCGGCGAAATCTGGCTCAGCGTGCAGGGCGAGAGCCTCGGGCCCGCCATCGATATCCGTCCGGGCTATGAGAATTTCTGGATGTACATTCCGCACTTCATCCATTCGCCGTTCTATGTCTACGCCTATGCCTTCGGCGATTGTCTGGTGAACTCGCTCTACGGCGCCTACGAGCACGCGCAGTCGGGCTTTGCCGAGCGTTACCTCGCGATGCTGGCGGCCGGCGGCACCAAACATTATTCGGAACTGCTCAAGCCGTTCGGGTTGGACGCCAAGGACCCGCGGTTCTGGAACGGCGGCCTGTCGGTCATTTCCGGCATGATCGACGAGCTGGAGGCGATGGACTGAGCAGGGTTTAGCCCCTCAAGGACCCCGGAGAAGCGGGTACAATTGGCGTTCCGAATGGCCCGATAGGATTCGCGGCGTTGCCCTGCCTTGCGGTTTGCGGTAATTCCACCCGAGCTTTCGAGATTCACTGGGGACAGAGATGGCAGATCACAGCGAAGTGGCCTACACGACGGCCGACGGCAACGATTACGTGGCCCATGAGCAGACCTATGAGGGCTTCATCAAGCTGGTGAAGTACGGCACCGCCGCGGTGATCGTGATCCTCGTTCTGATGGCAATTTTCCTCGTCTGATTTACGTTCGCGCCACGTCCTGTGGCGCGACCTCAAGCAAGCTCGTTTGTAACCGGTTGCCAGGCCGGCGCCGGATTTGCCAATCTGGCCGGAATGACGCCTGTGAGTTTTCCGCGCCGCCGGAGGCCCCATGAAGATCGCCGTTGCCAAGGAAATCGATCCGTCCGAGCCGCGGGTCGCCGCATCACCCGACACGGTGAAAAAGTTCAAGGCGCTGGGCGCTGAGGTCGTTGTCGAACCGGGCGCCGGGCTCAAGTCTGGCCTGCCGGATTCCGATTTCACCGCAGCTGGCGCCACGGTCAGTGCCGATGCGCTGAAGGATGCCGATATCGTCATCAAGGTGAAGCGGCCCGAAGCTTCCGAACTTGCCAAATACAAGCGCGGCGCCTTGGTCGTCGCGATCATGGACCCTTACGGCAACGATGCGGCGCTGAAGTCGATGGCCGATGCGGGCGTCGCCGCCTTTGCGATGGAGCTGATGCCGCGCATCACCCGCGCGCAGGTGATGGACGTTTTGTCGTCGCAGGCGAACCTCGCCGGCTATCGCGCCGTGATCGAGGGCGCCGAAGCGTTTGGTCGCGCCTTCCCGATGATGATGACGGCGGCCGGCACGGTTCCGGCGGCCAAAGTCTTCGTGATGGGCGTCGGCGTTGCAGGCCTGCAGGCGATCGCGACCGCGCGTCGTCTCGGCGCGATCGTGACCGCAACCGACGTGCGCCCGGCGACCAAGGAGCAGGTGGAATCGCTCGGCGCGAAATTCCTGGCGGTCGAGGACGAAGAATTCAAGAACGCGCAGACTGCCGGCGGCTACGCCAAGGAAATGTCGAAAGAGTACCAGGCCAAGCAGGCCGCGCTCACCGCCGAGCACATCAAGAAGCAGGACGTCGTGATCACGACCGCGCTTATCCCGGGCCGTCCGGCGCCCAAGTTGGTGTCGGGCGAGATGGTCAGGTCGATGCGGCCGGGCTCGGTGCTGGTCGATCTTGCGGTCGAGCGTGGCGGCAACGTCGAGGGCGCCAGGCCCGGCGAGGTCGTCGAGATCGATGGCGTCAAGATCGTCGGCTACACCAACGTCGCCGGCCGTGTCGCGGCATCGGCTTCGGGGCTCTATGCCCGCAACCTGTTCTCGTTCATCGAGACCATGATCGACAAGACCAGCAAGGCGCTCGCCGTGAACTGGGACGACGAACTCGTCAAGGCCACGGCTCTGACCAGGGACGGCGCCGTGATCCACCCGAACTTCCAGCCGAAATAGGAGGAGAAGCCATGGAGCATCTCGCGCAGGCCGTCGATCCCTTCGTATTCCGGCTGTCGATTTTCGTGCTCGCCGTATTCGTCGGCTATTTCGTGGTGTGGTCGGTGACGCCGGCGCTGCATACGCCGCTGATGTCGGTGACGAACGCCATTTCCTCGGTGATCGTGGTCGGCGCGCTGCTCGCGGTCGGCGTCGGCATGATCTCGAGCGGTTCGGGCTGGGCGCGCGGCTTCGGCTTCGTCGCGCTGATCTTTGCCTGTGTGAACATCTTCGGCGGCTTTCTGGTCACCCAGCGAATGCTCGCGATGTACAAGAAGAAATCGAAGTGATCGGCAATCACCTCGGGGTGAGAAGGAAACGGGGGACCTGAGATGAGCGCCAATCTTTCCGCACTGTTGTATCTCGTGGCAGGCGTGCTGTTCATCCTGTCGCTGCGCGGGCTGTCGAGCCCGGCGACGTCGCGCCAGGGCAATCTGTTCGGCATGGTCGGCATGGCGATTGCGGTCGGCACGACGCTGGCGAGCCATCCGCCGGCCGACGGCACAGCCTGGCTGCTCGTGATCGTCGCGGTCGCGATCGGCGGCGGCATTGGCGCGGTCATCGCGCGCCGCGTGCCGATGACCTCGATGCCGGAACTCGTCGCGGCGTTCCACTCGCTGGTCGGTATGGCCGCGGTGCTGGTCGCGGCCGGCGCCTTCTATGCGCCGGAAGCCTTCGATATCGGTACGCCCGGCCATATCCATCCGCAAAGCCTGGTCGAGATGTCGCTTGGCGTTGCGATCGGCGCGCTGACCTTCACCGGCTCGGTGATCGCGTTCCTGAAGCTTTCGGCCCGGATGAGCGGCGCCCCGATCATCCTGCCGTTCCGCCACGGCATCAACATCGTGCTGGCGCTGGCGCTGGTGTTTTTCATCGTCGGGCTCGTGATGTCCGGCAGCGCGCTCGACTTCTGGCTGATCACGATTCTCGCGCTGTTGCTCGGCGTACTCATGATCATTCCGATCGGCGGCGCCGACATGCCGGTCGTGATCTCGATGCTGAACTCCTACTCGGGCTGGGCCGCGGCCGGCATCGGCTTCACACTCGGCAACTCCGCGCTGATCATCACCGGCGCGCTGGTCGGATCAAGCGGTGCGATCCTGTCCTACATCATGTGCCACGCGATGAATCGCTCGTTCATTTCGGTGATTCTCGGCGGCTTCGGCGGCGAGACGGCAGCGGCTGCCGGCGGCAGCGGCGAACAGAAGCCGGCCAAGCTTGGTTCGGCGGACGATGCCGCCTTCATCATGAAGAACGCATCGAAGGTCATCATCGTGCCGGGTTACGGCATGGCGGTGGCACAGGCCCAGCACGCGCTGCGTGAGATGGCCGACATCCTCAAGAAAGAGGGGGTCGAGGTGAAATACGCCATTCACCCCGTCGCGGGCCGCATGCCCGGCCACATGAACGTGCTGCTGGCCGAAGCCAACGTGCCCTATGACGAGGTGTTCGAGCTTGAGGACATCAACTCGGAATTCGCGCAGGCCGACATTGCGTTTGTGATCGGCGCCAACGACGTCACCAACCCGGCCGCCGAAGAGGACAAGACCTCGCCGATTTACGGCATGCCGGTGTTGCAGGTGTGGAAGGCCGGCACGGTGATGTTCATCAAGCGCTCGCTGGCGTCGGGCTATGCCGGCATCGACAATCCGCTGTTCTATCGCGACAACACCATGATGCTGCTCGGCGACGCCAAGAAGGTTACCGAGAACATCGTCAAGGCGATGTGAGGCAGAGCCCGTGGTCCTGAACAAGGCGTGGCATCGCGACAATCGCATGCCACCCGGGGCCACGCGCGAGCAACGCGTCAAATGGCATGTCGCCCATGCGCGCAATTGCGGTTGCCGCGAAATTCCGGACCGCATCAAATCCGATGTCGAGAAGCTTCTGAAACAGCGGAAAAGATAGCCGCTATCGGCCGGTTTCCGATCGATGATCGCGCTGAAATGGATCGTTGTGGCCGCCGTCGCCGTCTATCTCGGCGGCGTTGCCGTGCTGTATTTCAAGCAGCGCGACATGCTGTTTCCGATTCCCCCGGTCGGACGCACCGCGCCGGCCGACGCCGGTCTTCCCCAGGCCGAAGAGCACGTGCTGACGACCGACGACGGCGAAAAAGTCATTGTCTGGCACGTGCCGGCCAGGCCGGGTCACGCTGTCGTTCTGTTCTTCCACGGCAATGGCGACTTTCTGGCGGGCCGCGCCGGCCGCTTTCGCAAGCTGACCTCGGACGGCACCGGCCTCGTCGCGCTATCGTTTCGCGGTTATGCCGGCTCGACGGGCTCGCCGAGCGAACAGGGGCTGATGAAGGATGCCGCGGCGGCCTATGCCTTCACGGCCGCGCGCTACGAGGCGCGGCGGATCGTGGCGTGGGGTTTTTCGCTCGGCTCCGGCGTTGCGGTGGCGATCGCAGCCCAACATCCCGTCGGGAAACTGGTTCTGGAAGCGCCCTACACGTCGACGGTGGATGTTGCCGCTTCGTTATTCCGCTACGTCCCGGTGCGCTGGCTGATGCGCGATCAATTCCGCTCGGACGAGCGTATTGCGCACGTCAACGTGCCACTGCTGATCATGCATGGCGATGCCGATGCCGCGATCAACGTCCGGTTCGGCGAGCGTCTGTTCGAGCTGGCGCATGAACCCAAGCAATTTGTCCGATTTGCAGGCGGCGGTCACGAGAATCTCGACGATTTCGGCGCCATCGAGACGGTACGACGCTTTATCGGAGCCCCGGACGGCTGACGGCTCTCTGTGGCGGGTCTTGCGTTCGTTGCCAGGACTGGGGGACATTGTCGCATGAGCTCTCATGGACCAATGCCGCGCTCGGCGTGGATTTTCCCGCTGCTGTCGGTGCTGCTGTTTGCATCTGTCACGGTGCTTCGCTACACCTTCGCGCCTTCGGCGTTCGGGTGGTTGTTCGCGGCGGTTTTGCTCGTGATCCTGTTCGGCACGGTGTTTGCTGCGGTTCATCATGCCGAAGTCGTCGCGGAGCGAATCGGCGAACCCTTCGGTACGCTGTTGCTGACGCTGTCCGTCACCATCATCGAGGTCGCGCTGATCGCAACCATCATGCTGGGCGAAAAGGCCGTGACCACGCTGGCGCGCGACACGGTGTTTGCGGTGGTCATGATCGTCTGCAATGGCCTCGTCGGCCTCTGCATTCTCGTCGGCGGCTTGCGCTACCGCGAGCAGGACATTCAGGTCAGCGGCTCGAACCTTTACCTCAGCGTCCTCTCGGTGCTTTCCACCATCACGCTGATCATGCCGAATTACACGCTGACGACGCCGGGGCCGGTCTATTCGAGCGCCCAGCTTGGCTTCGTCAGCGTCGTGACCATCCTGCTCTACGGCGTGTTTCTCTACACCCAGACGGTGCGGCACCGGGATTATTTCGTGGCCGGCTCGGCCAACCTGTCCCATGACGGCCCGTTCGCCTCAAACCGGATCATCGCGCTCAGCACCGCGTTGCTGTTGATCTCGCTGCTCGCGGTGGTGCTGCTGGCGAAGAAGTTCTC
>NZ_DASSRP010000008.1:0-27127 GCF_035701725.1 Bradyrhizobium sp. | reverse complement strand
TGGCGACGCTTGGCCTGTTCCTTGCCTGTCGGCTACAGTGGCTTTCTGATCAAATTTCAAGGACCATGCGATGAACATTCTTCCCGGCAATATGCGTTTCGGTGCGGGCAAACCGGTCAAGCGTCTGGAAGACCAGCGGCTGTTGACCGGCAAGGGCCAGTTCACCGACGACAGGCCGGAAGAGGGTGCGCTGTGGCTCCATATGCTGCGCTCGCCGCATGCGCATGCCAGGATCGTTTCGATCGACACCACGGCCGCCCGCGCGATGCCGGGCGTCGAAGCCATTTATACCGGCGCCGACCTGATCGCCGATGATATCGGTACGCTGCCGACACTGTTGATTTTCCCGCGCCCCGACGGCTCGCCGATGACGGTGCCGCCGCGCCGTCTGCTAGCCCATGATCTGGTTCGTTATGTCGGCGAGACGGTCGCAGCCGTCGTGGCCACCTCGCGCTTTGCCGCGCAGAGCGCGGCCGAGGCGATCGTGGTCGAGTATGAAGAATTGCCGTCGGTGGTCGATCCGCTCGCCGCGATCGAACCGGGCGCGCCGGTCGTGTGGTCGGAAGTGCCTGACAACATCGTGGCCCGGATGAGCTATGGCGATGCCGCCGCGGTCGAGGCGGTTTTCGCCAAGGCCGAGCATGTCGTCTCGCTCGATCTGCTCAACCAGCGGCTGGTGCCCTGCGCGATGGAGCCGCGTTCGACCATTGCAGAAGTCGAGAAGAAGACCGGCCGTCTGATCCTGCACGTGCAGTCGCAGACCCCGGGAACGACCCGCGACATCCTCGCGGACGCCGTGCTGAAGCGGCCGAAGGAGAGCATCCAGGTTCTGGTCGGCGACATCGGCGGCGGCTTTGGCCACAAGACCAATCTCTATCCGGAGGACGGCATGGTCGCCTATGCCGCCGTCAAGCTGAACAAGAAGGTGCGCTGGCGCGGCGAACGCTCGGATGATTTCCTCGGGGGCACCCATGGCCGCGATCTGACCACCACGGCGGAATTCGCGCTCGACGGCAAAGGCCGCGTCCAGGCGTTCCGCGTCCGCTCGGTCGGTGGCACCGGCGCCTATATCTCAGGGACCGGCGCGCTGATCCCGCTGATCCTCGGTCCGTTCGTGCAGACCGGCGTCTATGACCTGCCGCTGGTGCACTACGACCTCAAGGCCGTCATGACCCACACCGCGCCGGTCGCTGCCTATCGCGGCGCGGGGCGCCCCGAAGCGGTGTTCGTCGTCGAGCGTCTGATGGACGCCGCCGCGCGGCAACTGAAGATCGATCCGCGCGCCATCCGCAAAGCGAACTACGTCAAGCCGGCGCAGATGCCCTACACCAACGCCGTCGGCCAGGTGTACGATTCCGGCGCCTTCGCCCATATGCTGGAGCGCGCCACCAAGCTTGCCGATTGGGACGGATTTGCCGCGCGCAAGAAGGCGGCCAGGAAGAAAGGTCTGCTCTACGGCCGCGGCCTCACCAGTTATATCGAATGGACCGGCGGCACAGTGCATAACGAGAAGGTCTCGCTGCATGCGACCGCCGAGGGCCGCATCGTGCTCCACGCCGGTACACAGGCGATGGGGCAGGGCCTGCAGACGTCATTTGCGCAGATGATCGCCGAAGCGCTCGGTGTGTCCATCGACAAGGTCGATGTGGTGCAAGGCAATACTGATCTTGCAATCGGTTTCGGCAGCGTCGGTTCGCGCTCGCTGTTCGTCGGCGGCACGGCCGCTGTCGTCTCGGCCGCCGATCTCATCAGCAAGGCACGGGAAAAAGCCTCCCAGATGCTGGAAGCCTCCGTCGAGGATATCGAATATCGCGATGGCACGCTCACGGTGGTCGGCACCGACAAGCATGTCAGCCTGTTCGACATCGCCAAGAAGGAAGAAGGCGCGCAGCTTTCGGTCAACAGCGAAGGCCAGACCGACGGCCCGAGCTGGCCGAATGGCACGCATATCTGCGAGGTCGAGATCGATCCGGACACCGGTGTCACGCGCGTCGTCCGTTACACGACGGTCGATGACGTCGGCGTCGCCATCAATCCGATGCTGGTGACGGGGCAGGTGCATGGCGGCGTCGCGCAGGGTATTGGCCAGGCGCTCTACGAAGGCGTGAGCTACAGCGGCGAAGGTCAATTGATCACCGCCAGCTATCAGGACTACTGCATCCCGCGCGCCGACGACATCCCGCCGATCGAGGTGACGCTGGATGGGTCGGCGCCCTGCCGCACCAATCCGCTCGGCGCCAAGGGCTGCGGCGAATCCGGCGCCATCGGTGGGCCACCCTGCATCGCCAATGGGGTGATGGATGCGCTCGCCGATCTCGGCATCACCTCGATCCAGACCCCGATCACGCCGATGAAGGTCTGGGAAGCGATCCGCGCCGCCAGAGCGAAAGCGGCGTAGAATTAGAGCGCAGCATCGTTCCGCATCGACGCTGTGCTCCCTCTCCCCTTTGGGGAGAGGTGAAGAATATAGCGGCAGCGATGCGCCACCTGAACCTTTCCTGTCATCAAAGCGACATAGCTCCGACAGTTTTTGATTTATTGCGAGCCCGAAGCTGCTTTCATGGCTTACCTGATTGCGCCGTTCTGGTAGGTTCGCGACACTACCTAACGGAGATTTTCGATGCGCAAGTTTTTGACGATGCTCGCGGCGCTGGCGACGCTGAGCCTGACCAATTGCGGTTATAACGCGATCCAGACCAATGACGAGCAGGTCAAGTCGGCCTGGTCTGAAGTGCTCAACCAGTATCAGCGCCGCGCCGATCTCGTTCCCAACCTCGTCAATTCGGTGAAGGGCTTTGCGCAGCAGGAAAAGGACGTGCTGCTTGGCGTCACCAACGCACGCGCCAAGGTCGGCACCATCCAGGCGACGCCCGAGCTCATCAACGATCCCGGCGCGTTTGCGCAATTCCAGGCCGCGCAGGGCGAACTCACCAGCGCGCTGTCGAAGCTCATGGTCGTCACGGAGAACTATCCGCAGCTCAAGTCGGATGCGCTGTTTCACGACCTGATGACCCAGCTTGAGGGCACCGAAAACCGCATCACCGTGGCGCGCAATCGCTACATCAAGGCGGTGCAGGACTATAACGTCGGCATTCGCACGTTCCCGAACAATCTCACCGCGATGGCGTTCGGTTACAAGGAAAAAGCCAACTTCACGGTCGAGAACGAAAAGGAGATTTCGACCGCGCCGAAGGTGGACTTCAATCCGGCGCCGGCGAAATAGTCCGCATTGTCCGGACCGATGCTCCGATGTTCGCACGGCATGATCCGGAAAAGTGGGAACCGGTTTTCCGAAAAGATCATGCCTAAACAAGAACCCAAAGCACGACGACGATTTGGTTTGCACTCGTCGTGCTTTTTGGCCCTCCTCTTTGCGTCCCTGATCTGCTGGCCGTTCGCAGCTTCAGCGCAGGTCGCCGTGCCGCCGCTGACCGGCCGCGTGGTCGATCAGACCGCGACGCTGTCGGCGGGCGATACGGATGCGCTGACGCAGCGACTGAAAGATCTCGAGAGACGCAAGGGCAGCCAGGTTGCAGTCCTTATTGTCCCGACCACGCAGCCCGAGAGCATCGAGCAATTCTCCATTCGCGTGGCGGAGGCCTGGAAGATCGGCCGCAAGAAGATCGACGACGGCGCGCTTCTGGTCGTTGCCAAGAACGACCGCAAGCTGCGGATCGAGGTCGGCTATGGCCTCGAAGGCGCGTTGCCGGACGTGACCGCGCGCCGCATCATCGACGAGATCATCGTGCCGCATTTCCGCACCGGCGATTTCGCGGGCGGAATTTCGGCCGGCGTCGACCGCATCATCCGTATCATCGACGGCGAACCGTTGCCCAAGCCGGCGCCGGAGGCATCGCATAGCAACACCGACATGGGTCTGCTGTTCAACATCATCTTCAGCCCGTTCGGCCTGATCGGTTATGCGGCGATCGCCGCCATGTTTCGCGGCCTGTTCGGGCGGCTGCTCGGCTCCGGCGTTACCGCGGGCGTGGTCGGCGCGATCTTCTGGTTTCTGTTGGGCTCGATCGACGTCTCCGTCTTCCTGGCCGTGGTCGCCTTCTTTGTCACGTTGTTTGGCGATGCGATCCTTTCCGCAAGCCAGCAAGCCTCCCGCAGCGGGCGCGGTTCTGGTGGAAGCTGGTCGTCGTCAGGTTCCTCGAGCGGCTCGTGGTCGTCGGGATCGAGTTCGAGCGACAGCGGCGGCTTTTCCGGCGGCGGCGGTGATTTCGGTGGCGGCGGCGCCTCGGGGAGCTGGTAGGCTTTAGATCATGAGCATCAAGCGCATCGGCAAGCATCTGATCGAGCACCACTGGCGGGCGCGTAGGGTCTTCCCGAAGGCGGTGCTTGACCTGATCGAGCAGGCAATCAAGACCGGCGAGGCGACGCATTCAGGCCAGGTGCGCTTTGTTGTTGAGGGCGCGCTTGACGGCAGGCCGCTGTTCTCAAACCAGTCCGCACGTGAACGCGCGCTCGATATTTTTTCGCATTTGCGGGTCTGGGACACGGCGCACAACAATGGCGTGCTGATCTATCTGTTGCTCGCCGATCGCAAGGTCGAGATCGTCGCCGATCGCGGCATCGACGCCAAGGTCGGTAGCGCGGGCTGGCAGAAGATCTGCGCCGCGATGGAGGCCGACTTCAAAGTAGGCAATTTTTCCGGCGGTGTGATCAAGGGTATCCAGGCGGTGTCGCGCGAGCTCGCAACTTATTTTCCGAGACAGGGCGGCGGGCCGAACGAACTGCCGGACACGCCGGTCGTGCTGTGAGAGAACGGCACGGCCATCAGAGCATATGTTGTTCATCATGCTGAACCGTTCATTCGTGTCAGGTTCATTCTCGCTGCGACATTCTGTCCGCCAGAGGTCACGCCGTGTCGCGTCGGCCTCTCGCGAAATCAAATGAATGGAGCACAGTCATGATGAAGAATTGGATCGCCGCCGGCGCCATTGCCTGCGGCCTGGCCGTGATGGCTGGAACGCCGCCGGCGCAGGCGATGCCTGTCGGCGCCATCGCCAGCGATGATGCGCAGGTCATCCTCGTTTCCGGCGGCTGCGGTCCCTACTGGCATCGCGGGCCCTATGGCGGGTGCCGGCCGGGCGGACAATGGGGTTACCCGGGCGGCGGGGGCGGTGGCGTTCCCTTTATCGAGGGCCCCTACGGTGGAAGGTGGTGTCCGCCCGGTTATCACCTCGGCCCGTACCGGGGCCGGTGCTGGCCGAACTGAGATTTGCAATCCGGGGTTCGTTCACACGAGCCCCGGAATGCCGTGCGCGCCTCACGTTCGCTTGCCTCCCGCCGGCGGGCTGACCGGATCGGCCTTGAGCGAAGGGCGCGCCGCCACGCGATCGAACCAGGCTTTGACATGGATATTTTCGGGCGCGATTGGCTGGCCAACAAGCGCGGCGAAATCGAGCCAGCAAAACAGCAGGATGTCGGCGAGTGTAAAGCGCTTGCCGCAGAGATATTCCCGTCCGTCCGCCATCTGGCCGTTGAGCCAGGCCAGCCGATTGGCGGCGACCATCTTCAGGCCGCTTGAGGCTTCGGGGATCACCGGAATCCGCTTCTCGAAAAACTTCACGGCCTCGCCGTAGCGATAGCCATTGGCCATCGGTTCGCAGATGTTGAGATCGACGCGGCGCGTCCACATCCGGCATTCGGCGCGCTCCTTTGGCGTCGATCCGATCAGCACCGGCTCAGGCTTGATCTCCTCGAGATATTCGCAGATCGCCGTGATCTCGGAGAGATAGCTGCCGTCGTCGAGTTCGAGGGTCGGCATCTGGCCGTGCGGATTGCGCTTGAGATGCTCGGCCTGCCGATTTTCGCCGCCGCGCAGATCGACGGTCTGCTTGGGCATCTCGATGCCTTTTTCGGCGATGAAGATGCGGACAACGCGCGGGTTGGGCCCGATCGAATCGTAAAGCTTCACGGCGTTCTCTCCCCCTTGATCTTATGCTGAGAGGCATTGAGCAGACGGTTTGGCGGCCTGTCAAACCGGGGAGCCCAGCCGCCGCCGCATTCGTCCGCCGCCTGGCATGCCGGCCGCCGAGATGAACAAATCTGCAGGCAACAATTTCCTAAAATTTCGGTAACCGGCGGCCCAGGTAAGGATTTGGCAAGATATGAAAGTTACCAAATGGTCAATCTTTTAGGGAGAATTGACCGTGAGCGACCAAGCAGCCGAGCAGCCAAGCTCTGAACAGGGTTCCCTCAATTCTGGCGTTTCTCATCCGGCAGAGGCGGCGAGCGAGCCGGTGGCGGCTGCGGCCGCCGAACCCGGCGTTGCCGCGGAAGCGGCGGTGTCGGAGCAGTCCGTGCCCGAGCCATCGCTGTCTGAACCTTCAATCTCGGAACCGACGCGCGAGCCGCCGAAGGTCGAGGCTGTGAAGGCCGAGGCGAGCGCGCCCGCGCCAAAGGCCGAAGCGGATAGCGAGAAGATTTCGCACGTTCCCGCCAAGGTCATCGTGATGCCGCGTGGCGAGCGCGCCTGGACCGATCATGACATCCATGTCGAGGCGGATGAAAAGCCCGGCCTGCAAAGCGTTTTCGGCAAGCGCCGGATCGCGGCGGTCGCCGCGATGGTGGCGATGGCGACCGTTGCCGGGGCGTTCGGCGGGGGATTCGCGACCGCAACCTTCATGCATCGCGGCGGCGATGTCGCCGCGGACGCTGGCCAAAACAGCAGCCGCGCCTCGCTCGAGGCGTCGCTGTCGCGGATCGACGCAGATATTCAGGCGCTGAAGACCGGCCTCGATCACACCTCCAAGCTCGGCATGAGCCAGTTCAACAAGACCACCGACCGCCTCGACAAGCTCGAGCGCGCGCAGGCCGAACCTGCCGCCAAGCTCGCCAAGCTCAGCGAGGTCGTTGACAGGCTGCGCGCCGCGCCGGCCGCATCGCCGGTCGCTGCAACCGCGGCAGCTGCCACATCCTCCGTCTCGAAAGAGACCACGGGTTCGATCCCGCCTGCCCAGCAGCAGGCCTTGGCGGTCCCGTCTGCGCCCAAGACCGAAGCCAAGCTCGATGCGAAGCCCGAAGTCGGCCGTCTGCCGACAGTGGAGGGCTGGGTGCTACGTGATGTCGGCTATGGCGGCGCCGTGATCGATGGCCGCCGCGGCACTTTTGAAGTTTATGCTGGCGACATGATCCCTGGCCTCGGCCGCGTCGATGCGATCCGGCGTCAGGACGGCCGCTGGGTGGTGGTGACCACGCGCGGCCTGATCGTCGCGCGATAAAGGCCTTCATTCCGGTCTCGCGCCGGACGTGAAAGGCGGCGGTTGTCACAAGACAGCCGCCGTCTTTTTGTCTATGGCCTGAAGACTTCCGGAATGCGCCTTCCGGCGCGGTGTTTGTCAGGGCATGGGTTCCTTGCGTTATCTTCTCGCCGTCCTCGCGCTCGCTTTATCCCCGCTGAATTCCGCGCAAAGTGCGCCGCCGCTCGAGCGTGGCGCGGCGATCACCGATCCCTTGGCCTTGCGGGAACTTGACCGCGGGCTGTTTGGCCTGGCGCGGATGCTGTCGGCCTCATCGGGCGAGCCGCTGACCGACAGCGCGCTGTTTGCGCTGCCCGCAGTAGCGTCAATCCGAAAATCACTCGATGACGAATTCGAGCGCTACATCGAGCGGCACAAAAGCCGCCTTGCCAATGAGACCATCGGCGTCGGGCCGCAATTCGATTTTCAGCTTTTCGACCGCGAACAACTCTATTCTCAGGCGACGCGCTTTGTGCTCGCCGGAATCGTCAACCGGATGGATCGCGCGTTTGTTGCCCCTGACAGTTGCGGCGAAATCCGCTTGATCTACCGCCTGACGCAGATCGATGCGCCGCCGGTCGGCGATCATGGCGCATCGGCGCGGCTGCCGATGACGCTCAACCTCGTGCTGAAGGCGAGGGCGGATGGAAGCGCTGCCGCGCTCACCTGCGCGACCATCGCGCGCCGCTGGCTGGACACCGGCAACGCGCCGCTCACGGGCGCTGCGCTTGCGGACCGGCTGAGGGCGCCGGATGGGCCGCTCGCCTCGATCGGGCCGGGCAACATCGAGCGCATCGAAACCAATCTCCAGATTGTGCACGTCGCGCAATCGCCGCAACATGAATTCCGCACCGATTATTTGCTGAAGGTCTTCGATTACGACCGAAAGGCAAATGTGTTCGAAGAGGCGACGTTGGAAGACCAGATCGACCGTGAACGCCTGTTGTCGGACGAAAAACTCAAGGGTGAATTCAAGGCCTGGTTGCTTGATCCTTCGCATCTTGCCGAATTCGACCGCGGCACCGTGCTGATCCCGCAAGAATTTCTCGCCAAGGCGGCGATTGCGCCGATCCCGATCGGATTCTCGGCATCTCCTTCACAGCCTTCCTTCGGTCTGATGCAAGGCGAGGGTGACAATCCCGTCTTTTCGAACGCGGAAGTCGTCACGGCGCTGCAAAAGGCCGCCGCACGCGGCATCAAGTTGCAGAACATCCGCTCGGTCGCGGGTTTTGCGCGCCGCCTCAACGACATCACCTGCGCCGGATGCCACCAGACCCGCGGCATCGGCGGCTTCCATTTTCCCGGTGTCGACTGGATGGCGCAAAACCCAAACAATGCCACCATCGTTCCGGCCTCACCGCATTTCTTCGGTGACCAGGTTCGCCGCCGCGAAATCCTGACTGAAATCCAGGACGGCAAGGCGGTCGATTTCAGCCGCGGCTTTTCGGAGCGGCCGCAACTGCGCGGCAGCCACGAACTCGCCGGCACCGAATATGACGACGGTTGGGGCGCGCATTGCTATGGCGCGCGGCCCAAGGCGGCCGATAACGACAAGAGCTATACGGCCTGGGGCTGCGCCAAGGGGCTTTCCTGCCAGGTGATGAGCGAGGCCTCGCGGATGGGCATGTGCTTTGTCGGCAACCGGTGATCCGCGCGCCGTGCGCGACAGATTGACAGTAAGCTCACTAATCGTGTTTCATCCGCGCAACCGCACGGGTTGAAAAAGTGGGGAGGAAACATGGACGAGATCCTGATCGTCGGCGGCGGCATCGGCGGCCTGACCCTGGGGCTGGCGCTGCATGCGGCCAGAATCCCCTGCCGCATCTTCGAGACGGCGCCGGAGATTCGCGCCGTCGGCGTCGGCATCAACCTCTTGCCTCATGCCACCAAGGAACTCGCCGCGCTCGGCCTTGAAGCCGATCTCGCAAAGGTGGCGATTGCGACCAAAGATGCGTCGTTCTTCAACCGCTTCGGCCAGTTGATCTATCAGGAGCCGCTCGGGCGCGCGGCCGGCTATGACCATCCGCAATTTTCGATTCACCGCGGCGACCTGCAAATGGTCCTGCTCAATGCCTTCAAGAGCCGCGTTGGCGAAGACCGTATCCTTATCAGCCATCATTGCACCGGCGTGGAGCAGGATGAGGCAGGCGTCACCTTGCGCTTCGCCTCCGGTCAAAGCGTGCGCGGGCGCGCGGCGATCGCCTGCGACGGCATCAATTCGGTGATCCGCAAGCAGTTCTTTCCGAACGAGGGCGAGCCGCGCTACTCGGGCGTCAACATGTGGCGCGGCGTCACCCGCTGGAAACCGATCCTGTCCGGCGCGAGCATGACGCGCGCAGGCTGGCTCTCGCATGGCAAGATGGTGATCTATCCGATCCGCGAGGCTGACACCAACGGCTTGCAGCTGATCAACTGGGTTGCCGAGATCGAGACGCCGAACTATCGCCGGCGCGACTGGAACAGGGCAGGCTCGATTGACGATTTCATCGGCGCCTTCGCCGACTGGCATTTCGACTGGCTCGACGTGCCGGCCCTCATTCGCGCCGCCGACAGCGTGCTGGAATTTCCGATGGTCGACCAGGATCCACTGCCACGCTGGAGTTTTGGTCGCGTCACCCTGCTCGGCGATGCCGCGCATCCGATGGTGCCGCGCGGCTCGAACGGCGCGGGACAAGCCATCCTGGATACGCGGGCGATGACGACGGCGCTGTTGGCCGATAGCGATCCGGTCGCGGCCTTTGCCGCCTATGAGAAGGAACGGCTGGAGAAGACCACCCGCATCGTCCTGACCAACCGCACCAATCCGCCGGACGCGATTCTGCGCGAGGTTTATCAGCGCACCCACGACAAGCCCTTCAAGGCGATCGGCGACATCATCAGCCACGACGAACTGGTCGCGCTATCCGACAGCTACAAGCAGATTGCCGGCTTTTCCAAGGAAGCGTTGCGCGCCTAGCGCCGCGCTCAACGACGCTGCCGCAGAGAAAACACAAGACCATGTCGACAACGCCAGCAGACGACGCATCGACGGTCGAAGTTGCCGCCTTCATCGATGCGCAGCCGATCAGCGCCTTCCAGGTCAAGCTGCTCCTCGCCTGCGCAACCGTGCTGTTCCTTGATGGTTTCGACACCACTGCGATCGGCTATGTTGCGCCGGCACTGGCAAAAGAATGGAATCTCGGCAAGGGCGCGCTCGGCCCGGTGTTCAGCGCCGGCCTGTTCGGGCTGATGATCGGGGCGCTGCTGCTTGGCCCGCTGGCCGATCGCATCGGGCGCAAGAAGATCATCATTCTCTCGACGCTCGCTTTCGGCATCGGCACGCTCGTCACATTCCTCGTCAACGACGTGAGCGCACTGCTGGCGATCCGCTTCCTGACCGGGCTTGGTCTCGGCGGCGCAATGCCGAACACGGTCGCGCTGACCTCCGAGTTCTCGCCGCACCGCCGCCGCGCCACCATGGTGATGGCGATGTTCGTCGGCTTTTCGATCGGAGCTGCGCTCGGTGGTCTGCTCGCCGCGGCGCTCATTCCGGCGTTCGGATGGCGGGCGGTATTTGTTGTCGGAGGTGCAGCGCCGCTGATGCTGGTGCCGGTTCTGATGTGGCGCTTGCCGGAATCGGTGCGTTATCTCGCGTTGACCGGACAGGCCGACGCCACCGTCGCGAAGATGCTTGGATGGGTCAATTCGAAGGTCGTTTTCGCTCCCGGCACCCGCTTTGTGGTGAACGAGCCGGACTTGAAAGGCATTCCGGTTCAGCATCTCTTTACAGGCGGGAGAACGCTTGCCACGCTGTTGTTGTGGGTCGTGTTTTTCATGAGCCTGCTCGACCTCTATTTTCTGTCGAATTGGCTGCCGACGGTGCTCAATGACCTCGGCGCTTCGATTTCGACGGCTGCCGTGATCGGCTCAATGTTCCAGCTTGGCGGCGTGGTCGGCACCTTTGTGCTTGGCCGCGTCATCGACCGCTTCTCGTTTCGTGCACTGGCGCTGGTCTATTTCATCGCGGTCTTTGCGGTGGGCGCGATCGGCCAGCTCGGACATTCGTCCGTTCTTGTTACCATCGCGATCTTCAGCGCGGGCTTTTGCATCGTCGGCGGACAAATCGCCGCCAATGCGCTCGCTGCCGCGTTCTATCCGACCTCGGTCAGAGCGACCGGTGTCGGCTGGGCGCTCGGGATGGGGCGGGTCGGTTCGATCGTCGGTCCCTCTGTCGGCGGCATTCTGTTGAGCCTGCAATGGAGCGCCGGCGAATTATTCATGACAGCCGCGGTTGCGGCGCTGTGCGCGTCTCTGGCGGCGTTTTGGCTGGCGCGGATGGCGAGGCCAGGCGAACGCACCGGAAACGCTTGCGACCGGCCGCGGCTTGAGGCGATGACGCGAGCGCAGGCCTAGGTTAGATTGAGGTAACAGCTGGCCATCTGACGCGGGAGCTGCGCGGTGACCGATCCGACCGGAGAAAGCAAGGAGCGTAACCGCGAGATCGCCGCCAATGAGAGCGCGCGGCAGACCACCGGTTCCATTCGTATCAGCGTCTGGGCGATTGCGATCGCCATCATCATCGGCCTGATCGGGTTCGGCTGGGTGATGCTCGGCAACAAATAGACGTTGAACCGCCTGCCGAGCGCCCCCGATCAAGCGGATTCCGGAAAGTAGTGCAGCCGGTCGCGCGGCATCCTTACCATGCTCCTCTTCTGTCATGCGCGGACCTGATCCGCGCATCCATCCCTTTCAAGAAGTCATCTTTACGAAGCTGGATGGATTGCCGGGCGGAGGCGACGGAAGCGACGCCGCTCTTCGAACGGCTGTGCCCGGCAATGACACTCGGGTTTACGCCACGGCGCCGGAAGCCCTCAGCTTCTGGATCGCAGCCTCGTCGTAGCCGGCCTCGCGCAGGATTTCTTCGCTGTGCTCGCCGACATCCGGCGCGCGCCTCGGCCTGACCTTGTCGCTGCCGTCGACCCAGATCGGACTGTTGATCGTCAGCATGGTGTCGTCCGCGAACGGCACCAGCACGTCGTTTTCGAGCATCTGCCTGTCGCCTGGAATATCGTCGAGAATGCCGACCACGCCGAATACGAGGCCGTTGCCGTCGAGCAACTGGCGCCATTCGGCGAGATCTTTCGTCGCGAACACCTGATCGAAGATCGCAATCAGCTCGATCGAGCGGGCGTGGCGGTCTGTCTTGGTGGCAAAGCGCGGGTCGTCGATCAGATCGTCGCGCCCGAGCAGACGCGCCAGCGCCGGCCACTGCCTCTCTTCATTGAGCAGCGACAGGATCAGCCAGCGGCCGTCCTTACAGCGATAATGGTTGGTCACGGCATTGAGCGCGCGTTCGCGCGGCCGCCGCGGCTCGAACTTTGCACCGCATAATTTCGCCTGCGCCAATACGCCCGCCGCCCACAGGCCATTGGCCATCAGGTTCGAGGAAACGTGCGAGCCTTCGCCGGATCGTTCGCGCTTGTAGAGCGCGGTGACGATCGCACCATAGAGCGCCATCGCGCAGGGATGATCGCCCATGCCGGGCGTCGACCGCGCCGGCGTCGTGTTCTCGTCCGCGCGTACGAGATCCATCAGGCCCGATCGCGCCCAATAGGCGTTGCTGTCGAACCCGGGCTTGTCGGCTTCCGCACCTTTTTCGCCGTAGCCGGTGAAGGACGCGTAGATCAGCCGCGGGTTCCTCGGCTTGATATCTTCATACGTGATGCCGAGGCGCTTGCGCACACCGGGCGGAAAATTGGTGATGAAGACATCTGCCTCCGCTGCGAGGCGGTACAGCACCTCGCGCCCCTCCGGCTTGGAGAGGTCGAGCGCGAGGCTGCGCTTGTTGCGGCCTTCCAAAAGCCAGGCGAAATTGTGCGGGCTGGCCGGATAGCCCGGCAGCTTCGGCAGCAGCCGATAGGGGTCGCCGGTTCCCGGCGGTTCGATCTTGATCACTTCGGCGCCGAAATCCGACAGCACGGTTGCGGCTGCGGGTGCCGCGATGAAGCTCGCGCAGTCGAGTACCTTTAGACCTTCGAAGATGCCGCCCGCCATGAGCCGTTCTCGCCGTGTTTGTTGGATCTTATTCCGTGCGGTGGAAGTGCCCACGCCGGTTGCCTGCGGTATTTGATCGAACTCGTCAGTCGATGCAAGGCGGCGGCCGCCGGCTATTCCTCGCCGGACAACAGCGCGGCGTTGCCGCCAGCGGCGGCGGTGTTGATGGTCACAGTCTGCTCGGTAGCGAAGCGGGCGAGGTAATGCGGACCACCGGCCTTGGGACCCGTCCCCGAGAGTCCCGAGCCGCCGAATGGCTGCACGCCGACCACCGCGCCGATGATGTTACGGTTGACATAGATATTGCCGACCGCGAGCCGGTCGATCACGGCCTCGGTCATGTCGTCGATCCGCGAGTGAATGCCGAGTGTCAGCCCGTAGCCGGTGCGTTCGATCGACGCCAGCACTTCATCGAGCCGGCCGGCCGCATAGCGCACCACGTGCAGGATCGGCCCGAACACTTCCTCGGTCAGTTGCGCGGCGCTTGCAAGTTCAAAGATATGTGGCGCGACATATTGGCCAGCGGGGGCGATTCCCGCAAAGTGTACGCGCGCCTCGCGCCTCATCCGCGCGATGTGTGCCTCGAGCCGCGACTTGGCTTCAGCGTCGATCACCGGCCCGATATGAACGCTCGGATCGGCGGGATTGCCGATCTTCAATTCGCGTGCCGCGCCCGCAATCATCTCGATGACACGGTCGGCGACGTCTTCCTGCACGAACAGGATCCGTAGCGCCGAGCAGCGCTGGCCGGCGGAGCGGAACGCGGAGGCGAGCACGTCGTCGGCGACCTGTTCCGGCAGCGCGGTCGCATCGGCGATCATCGCGTTGATGCCGCCGGTTTCCGCAATCAGCGGCACGATCGGGCCATCCTTGGCGGCGAGGGTTTGGTTGATGGCGCGCGCGACGTCGGTCGAACCTGTGAAGACCACGCCGGCGACGCCGGGATGGGCGGTCAGCGCCGCGCCGATGCGGCCATCGCCGGGCAGAAGCTGCAGCGCGGCGGAAGGTACGCCGGCCTCGTGCAGCAGCCGGATCGCCTCATGAGCGATCAACGGCGTTTGCTCGGCCGGCTTCGCCACCACGGCATTGCCGGCCATCAGCGCCGCGGCAATTTGCCCCGTAAAGATCGCGAGTGGAAAATTCCATGGCGAGATTGCAACGAACACGCCGCGGCCGCGCAAGTTCAAATGATTGGACTCGCCGGTCGGTCCCGGCATGGTCTCGCTCGCGCCAAAGAGATCGCGGCCCTGTGTGGCGTAGTAACGACAGAAGTCGGCGGCTTCTCGGATTTCGGAGATTGCATCGTCCAGCGTCTTGCCGCCCTCGCGTTGCAATAGCGAGATAAAGTGCGGAGCGCGTTGTTCCAGAAGATCGGAGGCGCGTTCGAGATAACCGGCGCGCGTTGCTGCCGGTGTCCGGCTCCATGCAAAAAAGCCCGCGCGCGCGGCCGCCATGGCGGCGGTCACGTTCTCCACCGTCGCCTCGATCACGCTTCCAACCGGGATCGTCGGGTCGGCAATACAAAAGAGCTGGCGGGACGTGCCGGTAGCCAACTTGCCGTCGATCAGCGGGGCGGCCGCGAGGGGAGCGGTTTCCGCCGCGACCGAGGCCAGCAAGGCCTGCAATGCCGCGCGATCGCCGAATTCGAGACCGCGCGAATTTCTTCGCCGTGGCTGGTAGAGGTCGGCAGGCCTGGGAATATTGGAATGACGGGCGTTCGCAGGCGTGCCGATGACATCGGCCGGGCGCCGCAGCAAGGTGCTGACAGGGATCTTGTCGTCGGCCGCAAGCGCCACGAAGGAAGAGTTGGCGCCGTTTTCCAAAAGACGCCGCACCAGATAAGCGAGCAGATCGCGGTGGCTGCCGACCGGCGCGTACGTGCGGCAGGCGAGCGCCGGCCGCTCCGTGAGCAGCCGCTCGTAAAGCGCCTCGCCCATGCCGTGCAGGCGCTGCAACTCGAATCCGCCTTCATCACCGGCGCGTTCCAGTACGCTCGCAACCGTCAGCGCGTTATGGGTTGCGAATTGCGGGAACAATCGCGGCCGCAGCTTCAACAATTGTTCGGCGCAGGCGATGTAGTTCAGATCGGTCATCGCCTTACGCGTGAACACCGGATAATCGGACAATCCGCGTTCCTGCGCCCGCTTGATCTCGGTGTCCCAATAGGCGCCCTTGACGAGGCGCACCATCATGCGCCGGTTCAGCGCGGTTGCGAGCTCATGGGCGTGATCGATCACGGCGGCGGCGCGTTTCTGATAGGCCTGAATGGCCAGACCAAAGCCGTCCCAACCGGAAAGCGAAGCATCGGCAAGAGCGGCCGCGATCACTTCGAGCGACAATTCGAGCCGGTCGGCCTCTTCAGCGTCGACGGTGAGGTTGAGGTCGAAGGCTTTGGCGCGTCGCGCCAGATCGATCAGCTGCGGCACCAGCTCAGTCAGCACACGCTGCCGGCTCACCGCCTCGTAACGCGGATGCAGCGCCGAGAGCTTGATCGAAATGCCGGGCCGGTCGGGCAGGGGACGCGTACCGGCGCTGGCCCCGATCGCTTCGATCGCGCGCGCATAGGCGTCGAAATAACGCCGCGCGTCGTCCGCGGTGCGCGCGGCTTCGCCGAGCATGTCGAACGAGTAGCGCAGCGCTCTACCCGATTGCGCGCGCGACAGCGCCGCCTCGATGGTTTCGCCGAGCACGAAATGGCTCCCCATCAGCCGCATCGCCTGCCGAGTGGCAGCGCGCACGGCCGGCGCGCCGAGGCGCTTTACCAGCCGGCCGATGGTGCCGTCCGGCGTCTCGCCGGGCTGGATCACCCGCGCCGACATGCCAAGCGCCCAGGCCGAGGCGTTGACCAGGAAGGCGCTCGACTTGGTCTCGTGATGAACGAAATCGCCCTCGCCGAGCTTGTCCTCGATGAAGCGGTCGGCGGTGCGGGCATCCGGCACCCGCAGCAGCGCTTCGGCCAGCACCATCAGCGCCAGCCCTTCCTTGGTGGAAAGCGCGAATTCGCGCAGCATGTCCTCGACGCCGCCGAGCGGATCGTCGTTCTCGCGGATCGCCTCGATCAGGCGGCTCGCGGTCTGGTCGATCCGTGCTTCGCGCGCTTCGCTCAGCCGGGCGGCGCTCAGCAGCTTGCTTGCGATGGCGACGTCGTCTGCGGCATAGGGCGCCGTGAATGGGGCGAGGGTGGCGGGTTTGGAATCCATCGCAAGCTCCGAATCCGCCGGAGTTTACAATCAAGGCGCATTCAAAGAAATCGGGAGTCTAACCCGTCCGCAGCGAAGCGCCGCGGCCGATCTGCGCGATCGCGTGCCCGTCCTGACGCTTGGACCAGGCCACGTAGCTTGCCACCAGCGTCATGATGGCGAAACCGGCGACGCTGACCAGGATCTGCGCCAGCGGCGAGCCGGAACCGGTCACCAGCACGAAATGGCCGGCCAGCGAAAGGAACACGCCGGCGCAGAACACCGGCAGTGCCTGCTCGCCGCAGACGATCAGCGGCTTGAAGACCGGCCAGTCCAGGCCCCGCCACGTCTTCGGGATCAGGCGCGTGGCGAACAAGGCCACGACCGTGAAGTGCAGGATGCGGTAGGGCGCCAGGTTGGCCCGGTCGTTCGGAATAAACGCGTCATGCAGCCAGATCGGAAGCATATCGCCGAACGCCGGATATCGGCCGGCTATCGACATGGCGCAGGCAAAGAGAAGATAGGCCACGCCGAGATAAGCCCAGACCGGCGCTCGCAAGCGCGCGCGAAACCGGCTGACGCCGCCAAGCGCGCACCAGGCGCCGAGCACGAACAGCAATTGCCAGCAGAATGGATTGAAATACCAGCTGCCGTCCGGGAATGTCGACAAGGTCCAATCGAACTGACGCGCGGCGAGATAGAGCGCGAACGATCCGGCGAGCGCCAATGTGGGAGCGCGCAGCAGCAGCCAGAGGGCCGCCGGGAAATACGCCATCAGCAGCACCGAGAGCTGAAGCAGATCGAGATTCAGCGCCTTGGATTGCAGCAAGAGACCATGGGCGATAGTGCGGACCGGCGCTTCCAGAAGGCCGGTGACATTGAACTCGTAGATGATGTCGGGCGCGGCGTAGCGGGTGGCGACGTCGCCGATCGAAACGACGTAGATCGCAAACAGCACGATGAAGGCCGCATAAAGCTGCCAGGCCCGTTTCAACACCCGCGTTGCGCCGACGATGGCGCCGCGCTCCAGCATGATCGGGGCGTAAGCGAGCGCGGCGTTATAGCCGATGATGAAAACGAACATTTCGGCGGCGCCGCTGAAGCCGAGATGGCGCGGCGTCATCCAGCCCACCATGTCATTCGGCATGTGGTCCAGGAAGATGAACCAGTTCGCCAGACCGAGGAACAGATAGAGTCTCGTGTCGCGCGCATGGCGCACGAGGGCGGTGGTCGCATTCATGAAAGCTGGTTTCGCGTCGGGCGTTCTGCCGGGAATCGATAGCGTATCGAATTGGCAGTGCACTTAGGATTGTTCGCCGCGGCTTTCAACCGCGCTCGCCTTTATGTGAGGCAGAGGTGATCTGCCCTTCGCCGGCATGCTGAATGTCCGCCGGCCACACAAAGCCGTTAACGGCAGGAATATTTAGAATTCGTCAACCGAATCGGCGTGGCCGTTTCTTCGGTCTTTCCAGCCGTTAACGCTACCGATGCCCTCAATAGGTCGCGGCGAGATATTCGACGATCTTCGGCACGTCGGCTTCCGCAATTGGCGCGCCGTAAACCTTGATCATCTTGGTCACTTCGGCCCGCCAGAAATCCGACTTGAATTTCGGCCCGCGCGGCTGCGTCGCGATGTAGTCCGCCGAGTGGCAGCCCGTGCAATTGTTCATCACGACGTCGAGGTTCGGGCCCGGTTTGAAAGCCGCGGTTTCGGGCGGCAAGTTGTAGGAAATCGGCGCGGCGCTCGCGCCGTATTTCAGGATCAGGCCGAGCACGATGGCGAGCAGGATGGCAAACAGCAGCCGACGCTTCATGATCGAATTCCTATTCCGGTCAGGCCGCGATCACGCGGACGGTTTCGACGACATTGCGCAGGTAGCCGGCGGGATTCCAGCGCGGCTCCATCGGCTGCGTGTCGCCAGCGTTGTTGGTGGCGCGCACCCGCAGGTCGTAGTTGCCGGGATTGAGCTTGATCGGCAGCTTCCATTCGCGGAATGAATATCTGCCGAGATCGCGGCCGAGCCGGGCCGGCGTCCAGCTCGCGCCGTTGTCGGTGGAGACCGCGACCTCCTTGATTCCCTTGCCGCCGTCGAAGGCGATGCCCTTCAAGATGACCGGGCTGCGCGCTTTGACGTGGGCATTGTTGGCCACATTGGTGATGAACGAGCGGACCGTGAAGCGGTTGATCGGGATGGTTGCCTTCGGCGCCGTGCCCGGTTCGATGCAGCCGCAAGGCGTGTCCGGAATCCGGTAGGCCGTCTTCATCCAGAAGCCGTCAAAGACATTGTCGACGACGGTGATTTCGTTGAGGTGCTTGACCCAGTAGGTACCGTAATAGCCGGGCACCACGAGGCGGAGCGGAAAGCCGTTGAGCAGCGGCAGGTCTTCGCCATTCATGCCATAGGCCAGCATCACCTCGCCGTCGCGCGCATGATCGATATCGAGCGCCTTGACGAAATCCGGTGTCGTTTCCATCACCGGTCCGTCCATGCCGTTGAACGTCACCTGCTTGCTGCCTGCCTGCACGCCGGCCATGTCGAGCACGCTCTTGAGCGGCACGCCGCGCCAGCGGGCATTGCCCATCGCGCCGTTACCGAGCTGGCCGCCGGCGACCCGCGGATCGAACAGACCGCGGCTGTTGCCCGAACACTGAGCGACCGCGACCAGTTCGGTCGCCGGCATTTTGCGGATGTCTTTCAGCGATAGCTTGAGCGGCCGATCGACCTTGCCCTTGATCTGGAGGGTAAATTTGTCGGGGTCGAGGTTGTAGGGAATGTTGGCCAGATGGTAGCGGACGAAGAACGCGTTGTTCGGCGTGATCGGGCCGCCGTCAAACACCGAAAACGGGGTTTCGAGCTGTGGCGGACGGCTGGTCAGCCCGATCATCGGCCGCTTCTGCGGATATCTGACCAAGGGGCGCTCGCCATTGTCGAAGGGAAGCGTCACGGTATCGAGTGCGTAGGCCTGAGGCGCCGAGAATCCGGCGGTCAAGGCCAGGAGGCCGGTGCGTTTGAGCAGCTCCCGTCGGTCGATCATGGCGTTTCCCCTGACGTTTCTTGGGCTGGAAACCAGCTTTGTCGACAAGTGTGACATCGGGATGGCCTAAGTCAATTGCAGGCTCGAATGTGTAAAAATGCGACGCTCCGGCCGCGTCTTCGCGACCGGAGCCTCGGTATTGGCAATTCCGTTTGGATCAGTCGGCGCAGACGTTGACGGTGCGCCAGCGGTAGCCCCGCGGCGTAAGTACGCGCTGCGAGACGTAGCAGCTCTCGCTGACGACAGCGGCGTCAACAGCGGCGTCGACGAGACCGACAACGCCCCAGCCGCCAAAGTGATGATGATAGCCGCCGAAACCGATGGGTTTTGCGGACGCGGTCGAGGGCGCAAGGGCAGCGGCGCCGAGGGTCGCTGCGGCAGCAAAAGCAATGGTCAATTTGCGAAGCATGGTCATTCTCCTCAATTGCCGCGTGCAATTGGCACGCGCTGGTTGGACAATCAGTTTGCCCCCTTGCCTGTCAGTCGCGCCGTCGCAAAACGGGGTTCGAACCAAATCCGCTTCGGTTTGAGGATTTTTTCTGAAAGCTTGTTCAGCTTCGGGACATCGCGCCCGCGTGACGATGGGTCGTCAGGCGACGGCCCGAGCCGCATCTTCGAGGAGGGCCGACAAGGCGCCGGCGTGCTCCACGATACAGACGCCGGTCGGTCCGGTCCGGCCGCGGATTTCGACATCCTGCCGCGGCAGCGCATCGGTCGAAAGCCCTGCGGTTGCGCGCACTTCATCGGAGAAGATGACCTCGCAGCCGAGATTCTTGGTCATGTCCTGCAGCCGTGCTGCGACGTTGACGGCATCGCCAAGCGCGGTGAAGACCATGTGATCGCGGTAACCGATATCGCCGACGATCACCTCGCCGCCGTGAATGCCGATGCCGAAGCGGATCGGTTCGCGCAGATCGTTCTTGAGGAACCGATTGAGCTCCTCGATATGGAACGAAATGCGGCCCGCCGCCTGCAAGGCCTGACGACAGGCGGTCTGCCGGCTGGTTGCAAGGCCGAACAAAGCAAGCTGTCCGTCGCCTAGAAACTGGTTCGGCTGGCCGCCGCACTCGATAACCGCCTGGGAGACCGCGCCAAGAAAGCGGTTGACCACAAACACGGTATCGAAGGGCAGGCGGTTTTCGGCGAGCCTAGTCGAGCCGCGCATGTCCACGAACATGCTGACCAGATAGCGCTCCTCGCCGATATGCGAGGGACCATGCCGGGTTGGCGCGGCTTGCGGCGTGAAGATCTGGAAAAAGGAAAGATCGGTTTCCGGGCGGAGCTGACAGGCGAGCCGGATCGCGGGATCGGAATCGCCGACGCGGCTGAGGACGAAGGCTTCGCGGTTGGAAGGGCGCGGCAGAGCGGCGTGGTCGCCGATCACGCGGATGCGGCAGGTCGAGCAGCGCGCGCGTCCGCCGCACACGCTGGCATGCGGCACCTGATGGCGCAGGCTGGCCTCCAGCACCGAGAGGCCTTTCGGCACCCGGATGCTGCGGCCATTGCCGTATGAAAGCGTGATCATGCCGACCCGCCGCTCGTTGAGGGCGCGAACGCCGCGCGCCGCCAGCACGAGGCCAAGCAGGCCGAGATAGCCGATCAGAAAATATTCGCTGATGTCTTCGAGCACATCGGACTGGGCGGTGGTGCCGGTCCTGTCGGGTGAGAGATTGGCAGCGCGCCACTCGGCGCGCTCGCTTTCCCGGGCGATGGCGCGGCCGCCTTGATAGAGACCGAGCAAGGCCAGCGTCGGCACCAGCACCGCCGCGGCCAAGAGGAACGGCGCAGCTTGCCTGAAGAACCCGCGCATCCGCAGCCAGAAATACAGGCCGATGCTGCCGTGGATCCAGGAAATGATCAGAGCCGACAGCGTCAGCCACACCCGGAACGGAAACACCACCCAATATCCGTAAAGCACCTGCGGATAGAAGCGGTCGAGGCCGAACAGCGTGTGACCGAGCCGCACGCCAATGACGTGGGCGGCGATCAACGCCGGAATGCTCAGGCCAAGCACAAGTTGCAGCGGCTCGATCGCCTTCCAGCGGAATTGCCGGCGCTCGTAAAGCGCCCAGATTCCAAGGCCGCCATGGATCAGCACCGCGGCGTAGAAAACCACCGCGACGGGCAAGAAGCGCCAGAACAACAGGTGATAGTGCAGGCCCCAGGCCATCGCCTCCAGCGAGATATTGCCGAGCGCGTGGTTGAGGAAATGGCTGACCAGATAGCAATAGAGGATGAGGCCGCAGACAAGGCGGACTTGGCGGAGGCTGACCCCGCGGAGGAGCTTTCCGGTTCTGCGCAACAGAGGTTCGCTCATGCCGATCCACTGATTCCCGTACTTCTCGAAATTAGCGGCTAATTCCGTCCTGTACGAGAGGTGGTGCGTCCAACTGCGAACATAGGCAAGCCGGACGTCAGGGCCGGTTGACACTGTTCCCCGAGCGGGGGAGAAAGCGCCGTGACGTTCCAGGGCAGCATCTCAGGAAAAGCGGAAAACTCATCCATTCCCCCATGGCTTGGCGTTGTCGCGCTGATCGTGGCGATGACGCTGATGCGCGGCGTCTATGCCGGCCTGCTCGACCTGCGGACCGACGAGGCCTATTACTGGACCTGGTCGAAGGAGAACGTGCTTTCGTTCCTTGACCATCCGCCGATGGTGGCCTGGCTGGTGCGGATCGGCACCGCGATCTTTGGCGACACCAATTTTGGCGCGCGCTTTGCGGGCCTCGTCGCCATGCTGGCGACCGAGGCCTTGCTCGCCGATCTCGTCTGGCGCGCCACGCGCGATCTTCGCGCGGTTGCGATTGCGGTGCTGATGATGGAGGCCTCGCTCTATTTCGGCCTCTTGATGACCAAGATCTCACCCGACGTGCCGCAGGTTCTGTTCGTCACGGCGATGGTCTGGGCGCTGGTCCGGCTTGCCGTGAGCGGCGAGGCGCGATGGTGGCTCGCGGCCGGCGTGTTCGCCGGCCTTGCCGCGCTGTCGAAATTCACCATTGCCCTGATGATCCCGGCGGTGCTCGCCTTCGCCTTGGTGCCGCGTTGGCGCAGTCGATGGCTGCGCAGTCCTTATCCCTACATCGCAGCCTTGCTCGCGCTCCTGGTGTTCATGCCGGTCGTGATCTGGAACATGCAGCACGATTGGGCGTCGTTTCGATTTCAGGCGGTTCGTGCCACCTCGGCGACAGTGGAGCACGCATGGTCGCTGCGCACCTTCGGCGAGTTCGTCGGCTTGCAGTTCGGCCTCGTCGGATTCGTGCTGTTGCCAGTGGTCTTGACCGGCGTCGTCCTGACCGCGTGGCGTGCGGTGCGCCGCCGCGACGAAATTGCCATCCTGTTGTCGACAGCGGTGATCGTTCCCTTTGTTTATTTTCTCTGGAAATCATTGAGCCTGCGCATCGGCGATACCTGGCCGACGCTGATCTGGCCGCTTGGTTTTGCAGCGGCCGCCATCAATCTCTCGATGCTGTCGAAGGAGGGGTGGAGCGCATCATTCGTCGCGATGTCGTTTCGCTGGGCCAACATCGCGATCGCCTCCGGCGTCGCCTTCGTGATCGCCGTCTGCATCTACTATCTCGCGCTGCCCTATAATTTCATCGGCCGCACCGATCCGGTGGGCGGCGAAGCAGGCTACGAGGCGGTCGTCGCCGGGGTCGAGACCGAGTTGCAGAAGACGGGCGCAAGCTGGATCGCGACCACCGACTACCGTACTTGCGCGATGCTGCGCTGGTTCTTCAGAGATCGCATACCGGTGGTGCAGCTCAACGAGCGCGGGCGATATCAGGGTTTTGCCGCGCCGGATCTCAGCCGGATCGCGGGCCATGCCGGGCTCTATGTCGCCCGCGAGCCGGAAAACAACCCGTCCATCGCATTGTGGGCGTCGATCCCGGCGAGGCGCGAGCCGCTGACGCGGGTCGATCGGGTCTGGCGCGGCATCGTGATGGATAGCTACGCGATCGAAAGATTCACCGGCTGGACGCCGGAGCTGTCGCCGCCACGGGACTCGCCGCTGTTCGGCTGGCGCTGGCTGGCGTAGCGAAGATTACTTCTCCTCTTCCCCGCGCTGGCGCAGCAGGTCCTTGGCGAGATCGGTCAGCGATGGCCGCGGCAGCGCCGTGAATGGCAGCGGGCGGGTGACGTCGATCGCGGCGAGCCCGAGCCGCGCCGTCAACAGTCCGTTGAGAAATCCTTCGCCGAGGCGTTGAGACAATTTTGCGGTCAGCCCATGGCCGAGTACCGTCTGAATGACGCTGTCGCTCGCCGCCATGCCGCCGGTAATCGCCAGGTGTCCAAGCACGTGGCGCATCAGCTTGATCATGCCGAGCGTGCCGGGCCGCCCGCCGTAAAGCAGCGCGAGCTGCCGGATCAGGCGCAGCGAGGCCGCAAACACGAAGGCGACGTCAAACAGTGCGCGCGGGCTGATCGCCGTGACCAGCGAGACGCGCTGGGCGGCGGCTGAAATCAGCAGCCGTGCTTCCTGATCGAGCGGGCTCATCAGTTCGCGCTCCGCGAGGCGGATCATGTCAGCGCCGTCGATGATGTCGCCGGCGTGATGGGTCAGCGTGGCGCGGGCGCGCGCCAGATGCGGATTGGCGTGCGCGATCTTCAACAGATCGCGCACCACATCGCGGCTGGCATTTCGATCGTCGCTTGCGATCACCGCCGCCGCGCGGTGGTGTAACTGCTCGATCGTCGACAGGCGCATCAGGCCGATCGCCTCGCGGCCGGCGATCACCAGAAATGACAGGATCGCCAGCGCGGTCAGTGCGAGGCCGAGCACACCGAGACTGTCGCTCCTTGCAAACAGGTCCTCGATCAGGCGCGCGACGCCAAGCCCGGCGCCGAGCAGCACCAAGCCGCTGACCGCGCCCCAGAACAAGGGGCCCCAGCGAAAGCGCGGCTCGGGCGGCGCGAGGGTCGGCTCGATCGCAACCGGCAACTGCGACGCCTCGATCTCCGGCGTGACATGAACCGTGCCGCGCGCGGGGCGACCCTCCTCGTTCGGATCGGTCACGATCACGTTGGCGTCGTCGAGCTTGAAGATCGCCGGCCGGCGATAGGGGCGCTCGCTCATTGCAGTCGGTCTCCGATCAGGAACTGCATCGCCCGGTCGAGGCGGATGTGAGGCATTGTCGCGCTGTTCTCGCCTTCCGCGGAGAGGCGCGGCGGCCGGAAACGCAGGAAGCGGAAGTCGGTCACCTCGCCATGTCCACCGGCGAGGCCGCGGAAAGCATCCTCGTTCTCGAACAGGGTTTGCGGATCCTCGGGAATTTCGCCGGGGAAGGTAGCGACCTCCGTCTTGCCGTCAAAGAACTCGCCATTGGCGGATTCGCCGGCGATCGGCGTTCCCAGGATCGAGGGCAGGGTGTCGCGACCGCGGGTCACTTGTGCCTCGCGCGTGGTGCGGACGGCGGCAAGCGCCACCACGTCGATGGCAGCCCCGGTGTCCTCGGCCCGCGTCACGGCGCGCGCGACCGCGCGGCGCAGCACGGCCTCGAGACGGTCATGGCTGGAATGGTGCAGGTGGTCCGCCTTGGTCGCGGCGAACAGGATACGATCGATCCTGGGCCGGAACAGCGCATTGAGGAACGTGCCGCGGCCGACGCGGAAACAGTCGAGAATGCCCGACAGCGCCGCTTCGAGATCGAACAGCGCGCTTGGTCCCGAATTGAACGCCGCGAGCGCATCGACCAGTACGATCTGGCGGTCAAGCCGCGCAAAGTGATCGCGGAAGAACGGCCGCACCACGACATCCTTGTAGGACTGATAGCGCCTTCGCATCATCGCCCAGAGCGATCCGTCCGGCGCATTGCCGTCTTCCGCCACCTCAAGCGGCGCGAAGGTCAGCGCCGGCGAACCGGCAAGGCTGCCCGGCATCAGAAAACGGCCCGGCGGCAACAGGCTCATGGAAAAGCGCTCGTCCCGGCAGTCGCGCAAATAGTCGGTGAACAGCCGCGCCGAGGCGAGCGCGGCTTGCTCATCCGCCGGAGCCTCGGCGTTGAGGCTCGACAAATGGGCGTGCCAGGCGCTGGCGAGGGGAAGCCGTGCCGCACCGCGCGACAGCGCGAGACTCTCGCGCGACCATTGCTCGTAAGTCTTATTGAGCAGCGGCAGGTCGAGCAGCCATTCGCCAGGATAGTCCACGATGTCGAGGGTGAGGGTGCGTTCGGCGCCGTTCTGGCGCTGATAGTCGATCACCAGCCGCAATTCGCTGATGTCGACCGTTGAGCTTGGCCAGGCGCGATCCGCGATCAGGGTCTGAACGTGGCGCTCGTAGTCGAAGCGCGGCACGGCATCGTCCGGTTGCGGCTCCAGACGGCAGCGGGCAATCCGGCCCGAGGCGAACGGCTCGAAAACCGGAAACCGCCCGCCACGGGTGAGGCCGTGGATCAGCGCCGTGATGAACACGGTCTTGCCGGCCCGTGAAAGTCCGGTGACACCAAGCCGCAGTGTCGGGTTGAAGAGGCCCTCGCTGAAATCCATCAGCGCGCGCGCCGAAATGCGCGCCTCTTCCACGATGTCGGTAAAATCAAAAGCCATGCGTCAGGGAGGGGAAACCCGGCCGAAAACGGCAAGTTTAATTAAAGCCGGCCATAAAAGTGGCGATTAGCGGACCAAAATCAAGCTTCACATTTACGTCGCGATTGCCGCTTATCCGCTTAGGAGATCATTGACACTGATCAAGGTAGCATCTGCTTCTTTGAAGAACCCTGTACCCGCTATGTCCGTCTTCAGATTGAAACAGATCGCCTCGAACTCGGCCCACGCGGCGGCCGATGCGATCAGGTGGAATTATGACCGCGCTGAGCTGATTGCCGACGGCATCGTTCACGGCATCGGCGTCTTCAGCGGCATCACCGCCGCGACCGTTCTGGTCGTGCTGGCCGCCGTGTTTGCCTCGGCCTATGAGATCGTCACCGTGTCGGTCTATGCCGCAGGGCTCTTGGCGATGCTCGGATTTTCCGCCGCCTATAATCTCTGGCCGGTATCGCCCCGCAAATGGATCTTGCGGCGGTTCGATCACTCGGCCATCTACGTGCTGATCGCCGCGACCTATACGCCGATCTTTGCGCAGTTGCAGGACCGGGTGTTTGCGATGTCGCTGCTCGCGGGCGTGTGGGGCGTAGCGGCGGTCGGCATCGCGATGAAGCTGGCCTTTCCCGGACGGTTCGATCGCCTGGCCGTCGGGCTTTACCTCGCGATGGGCTGGAGCGGGCTGATCGCCTATGACGCCGGCCTGTCCTCGCTGCCGACCGTGGCGCTCTGGCTCATTCTCGCCGGTGGCCTGCTCTACAGTTTCGGGGTAATCTTCCACGCATGGCAACGCTTACGGTTCCAGAATGCGATCTGGCATGGCTTCGTGCTGATGGGCGCGGCGTGCCATTACACCGCCGTGCTCGACCTGGTTCTGGCGTAAGCTCAATCATTCTGGCCCTGCGATGCAGGTGAACGGCAAGATCGTCGTCGTCACCGGCGGCGCCAACGGCATTGGCCGGGCGCTGTGCGAGGCCTTTCATCGCGCCGGCGCCGCCAGGGTGATTGTCGCCGACATCGATGTGACTGCGGCGCGGAGTGTTGCGGCGGCGATCGACGGCGCGGCGTTCAAATGCGACGTCGCCCAGGAAAAGG
>NZ_DASSRP010000007.1:0-5434 GCF_035701725.1 Bradyrhizobium sp. | reverse complement strand
CGCAGCGAGGAAGGGGGGCGCGGTGTGCGGTTGAAGAAGCCGGGTCCACCGCGTCGCAAGTGACAGGCACGCGCGGCAAGTGGTCGCGACTGCGATCTTGCGCGTCGAAACGGGGAAGGCGGCATGAGCGTTGAAAGAAAGCGCGCAGGGCAGGCACACGAGCCGACCTTTGCCGAACTCTATTCGCCCAAGCTCGTCACGGTGCTGCGCGAGGGATACACACTTTCCGACCTGCGCGCCGATGCATTTTCGGGCCTGACGGTAGCCATCGTCGCGCTGCCATTGTCGATGGCGATTGCGATTGCGTCCGGTGCAACGCCCGATCGCGGCCTCACCACCGCCGTGGTCGGCGGCTTCATCGTGTCGCTTCTCGGCGGCAGCCGGTTTCAGATCGGCGGGCCCGCAGGCGCCTTCATCGTGCTGGTGGCGCTGACGGTGGAACGACACGGTATCGAGGGCGTGACGCTGGCAACCGCCATGGCCGGGGTTTTCCTGATTGCCGCCGGATTGCTGCGGCTGGGTACCTACATCAAATTCATCCCCTATCCGGTCACGGTGGGATTCACCTCCGGCATCGCCGTCATCATCCTCGCAAGCCAGCTCAGGGATCTCCTCGGCATCACGCTTTCAGGAAAAGAGCCGGGAGCATTTCTTCCGAAACTCGAGGCGCTGGCGCACGGCCTGCCCACGGCCAGCGGCGGCGCAATCGCCGTCGCGGCGCTCAGCCTCGCCATCATTGTCGGCCTGCGCCGGCTACGACCGCACTGGCCGGGCATCCTGATCGCCGTTGCGGTCGCCTCCGTGGTGACCTTTGCGTTGTCGCTTGGCGTGGAAACCATCGGCACGCGCTTTGGCGGCATTCCGCGGCAACTGCCGCAGCCGGCATGGCCCTCGTTCTCGCTCGCCAAGGCGCAGGCCGTGTTGCCCGATGCGATTGCGTTCGCGCTGCTTGGCGCCATCGAATCATTGTTGTCGGCAGTTGTTGCCGATGGCATGACGGGGCGGCGCCATCGATCCAATTGCGAGCTGGTCGCGCAAGGTTTCGCCAATATCGGATCGGCGCTGTTCGGCGGCATCTGCGTCACCGGCACCATTGCGCGAACCGCAACCAACGTCCGTGCCGGGGCGCGCGGTCCGGTTTCCGGCATGTTGCATTCACTGTTCCTGTTGCTGTTCATGCTGATCGCGGCGCCGTTGGCGAGCTATATTCCGCTTGCCTCGCTTGCCGCCGTTCTCGTAATCGTCGCGTGGAATATGGCGGAGAAGCGCGAATTCGCGCTTCTGATCCGCTCCTCGCGCGGCGATGCGGTCGTGCTGCTTGCGACCTTTCTGCTGACGATCTTCCGCGACCTTACCGAGGGGATTCTTGTCGGTTTTGCGCTCGGTGCGGTGCTGTTCATCAACCGCATGGCGCAGATGACGGGCGTAGAGGCGGATGCGCCGCTGGTTCCGGCCGACCGCGCCGATTTTGCCGACGACGATCGCGCGCCGTACGATTCCCGCCTTGCCGCCGACCCCGATATCCTGGTGTACCGGATCACCGGAGCCTTCTTCTTCGGCGCGGCATCGTCGGTGGGAACGGTGCTCGACAGCATCGCCGACGATTGCAGGGCCTTCGTGGTGGACTTCGCTGCCGTGCCGTTCCTGGATTCGACCGCGGCCAACGCGATGAGCCGGGTCGCGAACAAGGCCGCGCGCCACGGCATCCGCCTCTATATTACCGGCGCCTCGCCCACGGTGCGTCGTGCGCTGTTGACCCATGGGGTGGTGCGGCCGCGCGCCATCTACCGCGAAACCATCGCGCGGGCGGTTGCCGACATCAAGGGCGAGCGGCAAGCATCTGCCGCCGCGCCGAAGGTTCTCGCCGCGAGCTGACCCCACCGCGTCACAATCGGCCATTGACAGCCTACCCGGCTTGCCCGATTTGAACGGGATGGCGTCCGGGCGCCGCAACAGGAAATGGCGATGACGGCCTCAGTCAAACCCCGCGCGGCATGTTTGATCGGTTGGCCGGCGGCGCATTCGCGCTCGCCGCTGATCCATCATTACTGGTTGCGAAAGCTCGGTATCGAAGGCGGTTACAACATCGAGGCGGTACCGCCGGAAGGTTTTGCAGGATTCGTGCAGCGCCTGGCGGCACACGGCTTTGTCGGCGCCAACGTCACTCTTCCGCACAAGGAGCGCGCGCTGGCGCTGACGCTGCCGGACGAGCGTGCGCGCGCCGTGGGCGCAGCCAATACGCTGTGGTACGAGGCAAGTACGCTGCGTTCGACCAACACCGACATCGAAGGCTTCATCAACAATCTCGACGCCAGCGCAAATGGTTGGGACGCAGTCGAAGACGCGCTGGTGCTGGGCGCCGGCGGCGCATCGCGCGCGGTGGTGTTCGGACTGCTCGAGCGCGGCATCAAGCGCATACACGTGGCAAACCGCACAGCGGAGCGCGCGCATACACTGGCGCAACAATTCGGCGACACCGTGCATCCGATCGCCTGGGCGGCGATCGGCGAGGCCTTGCCGCAGGCTGGATTACTGGTCAACACCACCTCGCTTGGCATGCACGGCCAGCCGGCGCTTGAACTCGCAATCGGAGCGCTTCCCTCGCAAGCGATCGTCGCCGATCTCGTATACGTGCCGCTGGAAACGCCGTTGCTGGCGGCGGCGCGGGCGCAGGGGTTGAGGACGGCGGACGGGCTCGGCATGCTGCTGCATCAGGCGGTGCGCGGGTTCGAATTGTGGTTCGGCCATCGTCCCGAGGTCACACCCGAGCTTCGCGCGCTCGTGGAGGCCGATCTCGGACACCCGTGATCCTCCCGCTCGCGCGGTTGTGAGCAGGATCACCATGGAAGCTTCAGCCTCCGCGGTTAAACTTGCCTGATATAAGGCGGCTATATCGGTGCATGGCGATCTTCCCTTGACCACTCGGCTTAGACGCGGACACTTGCTGTCTAATGGCCTGCGCTTTGGAACTGTGTAATGTTGGGCGCAGGCGGGTTTGGATATTTCTTCACGGACGCCAAGTACTCTTCGACCTGCTTGAGCGCGGGTCCGGAGATCCAGCCGAACAGGCCCGCCACGACGAGGTCTTCGTGTGGATCCATCTCGATATTGTACCCTATGGGGTAACCGGCCATCGGAGCGCTGGCCGAAAAAATCCCCGGCTGTCTCTGTGGTCCTGTGCCGGTCGGATGAACGTCCGTGAAGTAAAGTCGCCATTGCTTCCATCGCACAGCAACCAGATCGCCGCCAATGAAACTCAAGAGACTTTCGCGGTGACCCGTCGCGCTGCTGCCCAGCAAGACGTCCGTCTGGTCCACGCCGTCAATCGGCCGATCTGACGGCATTGTCCCACCGATCACGTGGGCGAACGTCGGCATGAAATCCATGATCGAGAACATCGCATACGAAGTGGTGTTCGGCTGTATCTTTCCCGGCCAGCGGATGATCGCCGCTGTGCGTATTGCCCCCTCGGTCGCTTCGCCCAGCTCGCCGCGGAAGGGGCCGGGATTGCCCATGTCCGGCGTTCCCTGATTGCCGAACTCCCGCGCTGCTTCGCCGTATGGTCCATTGTCGGAAGCAAAGACGACGACGGTGTTGTCGTCGACGCCAAGCTCCTTGAGCGTATCGAGTATTTGGCCGACGTGGTAATCGCCCTCCATCATTTTGTCACCGTAGTTGCCAATCCGCGACTTGCCCTTGAACGGCTCGGCGGGGAGGTTCGGCACATGCCCCATCGAGAATGGCAGGTAAAGGAAGAATGGCTTCCCGGCTGTCTTCTGTCGGCGCATAAAGTCGATCGATTTATCGACAAGCTCGTAGTCGATATTGGCGCGCACCTGCTGCGTGAATGGCTTCACGGTCCGCAGCTGACTGCCCGCCGTCGACTCGACGATCTGGGGTCCGCGAGCCAGAAGCACTCCGGGAGGCGCTGGAACGGACTTGGTCAGCTCCATCGTGTCAACATACGTCGAAGCGTCCCACGAAATGTCTGGTGGGATGCCGTAGAACTCGTCGAATCCGTGGGCCGTCGGTAAGCTCTGCGGAGCGCCGCCTAGATGCCACTTGCCGTATATGGCGGTGGCGTAACCTGCGCCCTTGAACAATTCGCCCATCGTGAATGCACGAGCGGGAAGTGTGTACGGGGAGCCCTCGATAGCGATGAGTGATAAGCCACTCCGGATCGAGTATTGCCCGGTCATCAGCGCCGCCCGCGATGGCGTGCAGGCCGGTTCGACCAGAAACTGCGTGAGACGCATTCCTTCGCGGGCCAACTGGTCAAGACGCGGCGTTGGCGCACCCCGCAACTCACCGCCGCCGTATGACCCCAAGTCACCGTAGCCGACATTATCGGCGAGAATGAAAACAACGTTCGGCTTTTGGGGCTGTTGCGCAAATGCGAGTGGTTGGACAGCTATTGAAGCAACCGATGCCAGCAGACCGATCAAGGCAGCTCTGACGATGGTAATCGTTTGTTCCCTTCCCATAGGTTGCTCCCTTGCTGACGTGCGCGTTGGGCCAGCGGAGGCCTCTCAGTTTGCACGAACCTGGCCCATGAGGGGCGTTTTCACCGGTGCGGCTACTCCGTAGATGATGGTGAGGCCGGTGCCGCCGCCCAGGGTGTCACACCTCGCGCGCTGATTCATCACTCGACCGCTGCACGTGCTGTCTTGATCTATGTCAACGACAGCGGTCCTTCCGGCTCGTGACGAAGCATCGTTACCGCTCTTGCCCTCACGCTCATGTCCGGTAATTCGCCACCAAGGCCGAGCCGACAGCAAGCCCGGCCAAGTCCGCTATGCCGCCGAGAGCGGAAGCAAATTCAGATCATTAGCGGCACGGCCACCAGGCGTTGGCGGTTGATGGCGCAGCCCAGGACGTGATTCAAGAACCGAAACCGGAGGCCCCAATCAAGCGCTACAACCTGGCGATTACGAATGGAGTCCATCAAACCGTATGTTGCCGAACAAGCCGCGCGGCATTCGGCGAGTAGATGACCGTCGCGTGCTCAATGGCATCTTTCGGGTCCCGCGTTCAGGTGCACCATGGCGCGACCTGCCGGAAATCGCGCTATAACTAAAAATTGTATTTGTAAGTAATGCTATTTTTGGTTGTTTCTCGATTGTGGAACTCCATCAATAGAGCGCGCGCTTGTCGGATACTCGTGAATATTTTTTCGGTGCTTCCGATCTTCAGATGGAGGCGTTCGCCGACATATCATTTTTCAAGCGATCGCTATTGCAGCACGTGCTCTTTCATGGCGACCTGATCATTCCCGACGTATTTCTGTACATCAGCAACCACCTTCATCACATCGTTGTCTCGAACGAGCCGATCCGTTCCTTTCTCGAAGAAAGTCTTCGAAGCGGCGCGATTATGCCGGCCTTTCGCAGCGACGAGAAAAACAACTTCAGGGACAACCTGGCTGAAATACGCG
>NZ_DASSRP010000006.1:0-5415 GCF_035701725.1 Bradyrhizobium sp. | reverse complement strand
CGCGGCCATCCAGCTCGCCTTCACGCTGTTTGTCGTGACCGAGACCTGGCTCGTTCCGGTCGAAGCGTGGTTCGTCGACAAGTACGGCCCTCGCGTCGTGATTGCGTTCGGCGGCATCACCGTGGCGATTGCCTGGGTGATCAACTCCTACGCCAGTTCGCTGCCGGTGCTTTACTTCGCAGCCGTTATGGCCGGCGTTGGCGCGGGCGCGGTCTACGGCACCTGTGTCGGCAATGCGCTGAAATGGTTTCCCGACCATCGCGGGCTTGCCGCTGGCGCAACGGCCGCAGGATTTGGCGCCGGCGCAGCACTCACCGTCGCGCCGATTGCGAAGATGATCGCATCCAGCGGCTACGAGAGCGCATTCTTCAACTTCGGCATCGGACAGGGCGTCGTGGTGTTCTTGCTCGCCTTGTTCCTCCGGCCGCCGACGGTTTCCATGCCGGTCAAGAAGAAGAAGCTCAATCTTCCGCAAACCAAGGTCGACTTCACGCCATCGCAGGTGCTGCGCGCGCCGATCTTCTGGGTCATGTATCTCACCTTCGTGATGGTGGCTTCGGGCGGATTGATGACCGCCGCGCAAATCGCGCCGATCGCGCACGACTTCAAGATCGCCAACGAGCCGGTCAGCATGTTCGGCTTCCAGATGGCGGCGCTGACGTTTGCGATATCGCTCGACCGTATCTTCGACGGATTCGGCCGCCCATTCTTCGGCTTCGTCTCCGACAACATCGGACGCGAAAACACCATGTTCATCGCCTTCGGCACGGCAGCCGCGATGCTGCTGGTGCTGTCGGTCTACGGCCACATTCCGATCGTGTTCGTGCTGGCGACGGCCGTTTACTTCGGCGTGTTCGGTGAAATCTACAGCCTGTTCCCGGCCACCAGCGGCGACACCTTCGGCGTGAAGTTCGCCACCACCAATAACGGCATGCTCTACACGGCAAAGGGCACCGCCGCGCTGCTGGTGCCGATCGCCAGCATCGTGTCGGCCAAGTTCGGCTGGCAGGCGGTGTTCGTGATCGCCGTGGCGCTGAATGCCACCGCGGCATTGATGGCTATCTTCGTGATCAAGCCGCTGCGGCGCGCCTTTATTCTTGGCAGCGAAACAAAGGCCGAAACCGCCGCGAGCAGCAGCAGCGCCAAAGTGGCCTAAAGCCTGATCTTGATGGATCTGGGGAGGCGCAGGAGCAAACCTGCGCCTCTCTTTTTTGTCGGAGGCACTGGCATACCAAATACAAAACTTGATCCAGCCTCGCCGCACGAGCGACGAGTTTGCGGCATAAATGTCAGCGATACTGTCATTATTTCTTGCGGAATCACTGCAATCAGCGAATTGACAATTGGCATAACGTATACCAAACTTCCTTTCGCGACTGATCAGGTGACCTGAAGGAGCTTGCGATGAAAGTCGGAGACATCCTGCGCAAAAAGACCGCGCGCATTTCGACCATTCGAATGAACGAGACCGTCGGCATCGCCGCGCAGGTGATGCGCGCCAGCAATGTCAGCGCCCTCGTCGTCAAGGACGTGGTCCGCACCGAGGGCAATACCGCCGTCGGCATGTTCACCGAGCGCGATGTCGTGCGCGCGATCGCCGAGCACGGCGCAGCCGGCATCAACATGAAGGTGTCGCAGCTGATCTCGGTTCAGCAGCTCGTCTGGTGCTCTTCCGACGACACGCTGGAAGACGTGCGGCATCTGATGAACCAACACCACATCCGCCATTTGCCTGTGATCGACAATCACAGCCTGTGCGGCGTGATCAGCATCCGCGACATTTCGACGGCTTTTGACGAAGAGGCCATGGCAACGGTGTTCGCCGCCTCGGCGTAAGGCCCCTCCTCTCTTTGCTCCTTCTCAAGCGCGGAGACTTCGTTTTCGCGCATTGCGGTGACGTGTCCAAATTTCAGCTGTCAGGTGGGGTCTCATGAAGGTTTGCATTTACGGCGCCGGCGCGATCGGCGGCTATCTCGGGGTCGAATTCATGCGCGCGGGCGCCGACGTCAGCCTGGTGGCGCGCGGCGCCCATCTGGCCGCGATGCGCGAAAACGGCTTGAAGCTTCTGATCGGCGGTGAGGAGCGCGTGGTGCATCCGCGCTGCACCGACAGCCCGGCCGAACTCGGCGCGCAGGATTTCGTCATCATCTGCCTGAAGGCGCATTCGATCACGGGCGCGATCGATGCGATGAAGCCCTTGCTCGGGCCGCACACCCGGATCGTGACCGCGGTCAACGGCATTCCCTACTGGTATTTCTACAAGCACGGCGGTGCTTACGAGGGATCGACGCTGGAGAGCATCGATCCCGGCGGGCGGCAATGGCGGGAGCTGGGGCCGGAGCGCGCGATCGGTTGCATCGTCTATCCCGCGACCGAAATCGTGGCGCCTGGCGTGATCCAGCACGTCTATGGTGACCGTTTTCCGATCGGCGAGCCCTCGGGCGAGACGACGGAGGACGTCACCCGCCTGTCCGCGCTGTTTGGCGCCGCCGGCATGCAGGCGCCCGTGCTCGACCGCATCCGTGACGAGATCTGGCTGAAGCTCTGGGGCAATGTCTGTCTTAACCCGATCAGCGCGCTGACGCATGCGACCCTCGACGTGATCTGCTCAGATCCTGCGACGCGCGCGTTGTCGAAGGCGATCATGATCGAAAGCCAGACCATCGCCGAGAAATTCGGTGTCAGATTCCGCGTCGACGTCGAGCGGCGGATCGAAGGGGCGCGCAAGGTCGGCGCGCACAAGACCTCGATGTTGCAGGACCTTGAGCGCGGCCGGCCGATGGAAATCCAGCCGCTGGTCGCCGTCGTCCAGGAAATGGGCCGCCTGACGCAAACCCCGACGCCGGCGCTTGATGCCGTGCTGGCTCTCGTGGTCCAGCGGGCCAAAGTGGCGGGACTTGGATGTACCCCAGCGCTGGTCGCGGCGAAAACGCCGGCCTTTGCCTGACGCAAACCGCGCCTGCAGGGCACGATGATGGACATTTGGCGGCCGGAGCGTGATATCTAACGGCTCAACTTTTCGACCGCAGACCACGCTTCAAGTCAGGAATGTCCCGCATGAAGGCCTATGTCTACGGCGCCAATGGCGCCGAAATCGCCGATGTCGCCAAGCCGTCGCCGAAGGGCACGCAGGTGCTGGTCCGCGTCCGCGCCTGCGGCCTCAACCGCGCCGATCTCGGCATGACCAAGGGACACGCCCACGGCAGCGCCGGCGGCGTCGGCACCGTACTCGGCATGGAATGGTCCGGCGAAGTCACCGAACTCGGCCCCGACGCCAAGGGTGTCAAGGTCGGCGACAAGGTGATGGGTTCGGGCTCGGCCGCCTTTGCCGAATACACGCTTGCCGATCACGGCCGCCTCTTCCGCGCGCCTTCGAACATGAATTTCGACGAAGCCTGCACGCTGCCGATCGCGATCACCACCATGCACAATGCGGTGGTCACCGTCGGCGGCTTGCAGGCCGGACAGAGCGTCTTGATCCAGGGCGCCAGCGCCGGCGTCGGGTTGATGGCGATGCAGATCGCCAAATTCAAGGGCGCCAAGCTTGTCGTCGGCTCTTCCACCGACGCTGGCCGTCGCGCGCGGCTGAACGAATTCGGCGCCGACCTCGCGGTCGATTCCTCCGATCCCGCCTGGGTCGATCAGGTGTTGCAGGCAACCTCTGGCGAAGGCGTCGATCTGATCATCGATCAGGTGTCGGGCAAGGTCGCAAGCCAGAATCTGAAGGCGACCAAGATAAAGGGCCGCATTGTCAATGTCGGCCGGCTCGGCGGCACGCATGCCGATTTCAATTTCGATCTGCATGCGGCACGCCGCATCGATTATGTCGGCGTCACCTTCCGCACCCGTTCGATCGAGGAAATCCGGGAAATTTTCAAGCTCGCAAGCAGCGACCTGTGGCCGGCCGTGGAATCGCGCAAACTGCAATTGCCGATCGACAAGGTGTTTGCCTTCGACGATATCGGCAAGGCGTTCGCGCATATGGAAGCCAACAAGCACCTCGGCAAGATTGTCGTCACGCTATAGAGGCGCAAGGCCTCTGCCCGGCGAGCCCCGCAATATCGATTGTCTGCGGTGAAGCGGATACATTTGTCACGTAGGTGACATGTATGTGACACGCATCATGTCGATGACATATTTCGCGAGGCTGTCCGCGCCATTGATAATTTTTCCCAATGCTCCGCTCAGTTCGATCAATCGTCGTGCGACCATTCATTGCGCATTAAGTTCGGAACGACTAACGACGCTCAGGGGGACGAACAATCCAGTCATCAGGAGAACGTTGTGAAGAAACTTGCTTTAGCGCTGTCCACCGGCCTTTTGGTTATTTCGCTCAATGCGCCCGCGGCCAATGCGCAGACGATGGGCAGTGAAGCTGCGGCACATCCGCGAATCGTGCGCGCGATCGAGAATCTCGAGGACGCCATCGCCTATCTCCAGGCTGCGCCGAACGATTTCGGTGGCCACAAGGCCGCGGCGATCCAGGCGTCACGCGTCGCTATCCAGGAGCTGCGGGCCTCGCTGGCGTTCCGCGCCCGGCAGGATCGCTACTAAAGCTTCTATCCCTAACCAAAACGCCAGATCGGCGGCACCCTCGCCGGTCTGGCCACCTATTCCGCCCTCGGCAACGCGGCGCCTCGCTTGATGGACTGCCCTGCCACAATTGCCGTTGCAGCCAGGTTATGATTACGCTTCCCTCGCGCAAGCGATCCGGGAGGCCTCCATGAAAATCTGCATCGTCGCGATCACGGCAGCAACGACGCTGATCGCCTCCGTGATCGGCAGCTTCGCACAGGATGCGCGGGCGATGCTGGCGCCAACGGGCAAGCTGCGCATCGGCGTCTATTACGGCAGCCCCACCTCGCTGGTCCGCGACGGCAGGACAAACGAATTTCACGGCCTGAGTTTCGACCTTGGCAAGGAATTGGCCAGGCGGCTCGATGTCCCGTTCGAGCAGGTCAACTATCAGCGGATTTCCGAAGTGCTTGAAGGCGTGGTCAAGGGAGAAGTCGACTTCACCGTCAGCAATTCAACGCCGGCGCGGGCCGCTCAGGTCGCGTTCAGTCAGACCCTGCTCACGATCGAACTCGGCTATCTCGTCACGGCGACCTCTCCGATCAAGGCCATCGCCGACGTTCAGAACGCCGGGCTGCGCGTCGGCGTGACCCAGAACAGCACCTCGCAAGGCACGATACCCAAGCTGTTGCCGAATGCGGTCGTGGTGCCGGCGCAGAATTACAAGCGCGGCATCGAAATGCTCGAGCACGGCGAGATCGACACCTACGCCACCAACAAGCCGACACTGTTCGAGATGTCGGACCAGATGCCGGGATCGCGGATTCTCGAGGGCCGATGGGGCGAGGAACATCTCGCCGTGGCGATCCCGAAAGAACACGCGGCCGGGCTGGACTACAT
>NZ_DASSRP010000005.1:0-2212 GCF_035701725.1 Bradyrhizobium sp. | reverse complement strand
GCGCGAAAGCCGGAATGGCGCATCGCGGCGAAGGACCGCATTCTTGGCGGGGGTTGCGCCCCCGTCGTTGTACCATCGTTCATGAGAAGGAATTCCTGTGATTACTTGTGCGGGAGCGCTCGTTGATGGACGCCCAGCATCGGCGAGTTTTGGCTATCGATCCGGGTTGGCGTCGTCCTGGACCCTGTCAGCGGGACGCAGACGCCCTTCACTCTCCGCCGGCTTGAGCGTACCTAGAGGAAGCCTCATATCAAAGAGTGTTTTGTCGAATTAGAGCTATGCCAAAATCCGATGCACTCTCCTGATCTCGCACCTCCTGACACCAAACCGCCCGCAGCGAGAGCGCGCACCAACCGGCTTTCGATTGCGGGCGGCAGCGTGGAAGAGCGGCGGCGGGCGCTGCGACGCGCACGGACCTTCGCAACCTCGCTGCTGGTGCTGATGCTGGTGATCTTCGTCGCGACCTCGATCTATGTGAGGCAATGGCCGTGGCTGGCCTATCTCAGGGCGTTTGCCGAGGCCGGCATGATCGGCGCCTGCGCCGACTGGTTTGCCGTGGTCGCGCTGTTTCGTCATCCGCTCGGCATTCCGATTCCGCACACCGCCATCGTCGCGAGCAGCAAGGAGCGCATCGGCGTCGCCATCGGCCGCTTCATGGCCAACAATTTTCTCTCCCCGCGCGTGCTGGCCGAGCGCATCCGCGATGTCGATATCGGCGGCTGGGCCGGACGCTGGCTGTTGCGCGGCGACAATGCCGGGAATGTGGCGCGCCGGATCACCTCGTCCTTGAACCAGGCACTGTCGGCGATCCCGCGCGAGGACCTCAACGCCTTCCTGAGCGGTGCGGTGCGCGGCGGCATCGAACGCGTTCCCGCCTCCGCCTTTGCCTCACGCCTGCTGTCGCTGCTGTGGGCCCATGGCGAGATGCAGGCGCTGGCCGAAAAGCTCCTGGATTGGGCCTCGACCGCGCTCGCCAACAACCGCGAGACCATCCGAGCCAAGGTGTCGAAACGCACCTCGCGCCTGATTCCGAAATGGATCGACGGCATCGTCGCCGACAAGATCATCGACGGCCTGACGCGCACGCTCGACGAGATGCGCGAGCCGAGCCATCCCTGGCGAATCGAAATGACGTCAACCGTCGAGCAGTTGATCGGCGATCTCGCCACCAGGCCGGAGCTGATCGAAAAGGGCGAGGAGCTGAAAGCCAGGATGCTCGCCGCTCCGGCGGTGATCAGCCAGATCGACGGGCTGTGGGTGTCCATCGAAAACCGTCTTGAGGCCGAGGATACGCAGGCGCAGTTGACGCGCCTGATCGAGCGCCTGCTGACAGGTCTTGGTACGCGGATTCAGAACGACGAGCAGTTTCGCCTCGGCATCAACCGCTGGCTCCGCGTCGCGGTGCTGCGCACGGTGGCGCCGCGGCGCAAGGAAATCGCCGAATTCATCCGCAAGGTGGTCGAGAACTGGGATACCGAAACGCTGACCGAGCGCATCGAACTCACCGTCGGCCGCGACCTGCAATATATCCGCATCAACGGCACCATCGTCGGCGGCCTCGTGGGGCTGGTGATCTTTGCGGTGACGCAGTTGTTGTAGGCCCGCCGGTTACGTAGGGACCAAAGAGGTATTCATCACGTCGGGAGTTCATTTGATGTTATTGGCTTTTGCGCCTTTCATCGCTTTTGCAATTCTCAATCATTTTGTCAGTCCAACTGCTGCGTTGGCGATCGCAGCGCTGGTTTCTTTTGGCCTGATCGGGCGAGAAATTCTGCTCGGCCGTTCCGCAAAAATCCTCGAAGTCGGCACCTGCATTCTGTTCGGCAGCCTGGCCGTCTATGCTTACCTGCTGAGTGCGAATTGGCCGATCGTCGGCGTCAAGCTGGCTGTCGATATCGGCCTGCTGGCGATCGTGCTGTTTTCGTTGGTGATAGGCCGCCCGTTCACGATCCAATATGCGCGCGAACGGGTCCCTCAGGAATTTTGGGACAACCCGAAATTCTTTCGAACGAATCTGCTCATCACGCTGGTCTGGCTCGCGGCGTTCGTCGCTATCATTGTTGCCGACCTTGTTCTTCTGTATATGCCTGACGTGCCACATGCGGTGGGTGTTCTTCTGACGATCGGCGCCTTGTACGGAGCATTCAAGTTCACGGTGACCTATCCCGACAGGACAAGGACGACGGCCGTCTGACGGCACCATCGTCGGCGG
>NZ_DASSRP010000004.1:0-3970 GCF_035701725.1 Bradyrhizobium sp. | reverse complement strand
GTTTGCGGAGTTCACAGCTGCGCATGTCGGCGGCTTCTCGCCCAGCCTGATGCTGGTGCTGCTGGTCGCGGTGTATTTCTTCTCGCACTACATGTTCGCGAGCCTCACCGCGCATACCACGGCGATGATGCCGATGATGCTGGCGGCCGGCATGGGGATCCCGGGACTGGACGCGCCCACGCTGGCGCTTGCGCTGGCGATGACCACCGGCATCATGGGCGTGATCACGCCGTATGCGACCGGGCCCGGGCTCGCCTACTACAACAGCGGCTATCTGCCGCCGGCCGACTTCTGGCGGCTGGGGACGATCTTCGGGCTGATCTTCCTGGCCGCGCTGCTGCTGATCGGCGTGCCGCTGCTGCGCCTGGGCTGAGCGGATGTTTGGAAGCGGCATCGCTGGAAACTCGAATCACGCATCCGAGCAAATATGTCATACCAGCGGCCCTATCGGATGACATGTTTCGACCCAAGGGGGTCACTCAGGCGGCTCTGCGCAGTTCCTGGAACCGACGTTCGGTGCCGACCAGCGTCGGCGACTTCGCGCCCAATCCCGGTCATCCCGCTCTGTCGGACCAGTGCTCGAAGGCGGACATGAATCACCGGAAGCTAGACGGCCAGGGCGCGCGGTTTTCTGCCGTTCCACGTCCGGATCGGGGCAACGCATTTTCAGACGTTGGGTGCAGTGCAGACTCGCGCGGACTTTCATACCGGAATTGTGCAGCGGCCAAATCTCTAATGTGATTGTGCACAGGGTATCTACATCCGCGCAGGAACGTCTTTGATTGCTACAAGCCCATCACCCAACGCGCTCGAAATCCGGAAGCTTGAAGCTTTTATTGTTGAAGGCCTCCGTCGGCCCATAAAGCCGCATTGCCGGCAGCGGTCGCTTGCCGCGTGTCGGTATCCAGTTCGACTCCATCCCCTTGGGCGCCTTGGGGCCGACATAGAGCGTGACGCCGCCATCGGTGTTCGACTTCATCTTCGGCAGATCGTAGGACGATAGTGTCGTCCGGCTCTGGTCCGTGTAGATGAAGGCATTCGTGGCACGATCGTAGACTGTGAGCGCCCAGAATTGCGTGACCGGCATCTTGGCCGGGACGTCGAGCTTGTAGAGCGCGCCGCCTTCGAGGAGCCTGCCGCCGCGGTCTGCGATTGCCATCATGTATTGGGTCGCAGGCGTGTGGCTGAGTTCCTTCGGCATATACGTGCACCAGAAATATTCCGCCGCACGTTCGATCAGATCTATGCGGTCATCGTATTCCCAGGTGAACCGGCCATTCTTGTCGGCCTGCAGCAGCGAGGCGTAATGCCGATCCGGCCAGTAGAACCTGTCGGCTGGCATGTTATTGAACCAGTCTTGGAGGAAGAACCAAGCATCCACCGCCGCCTGGTCCATCGCCCGCTTCGCGGTCGCATCTGGCGAGAACGGCTTGCCCTTCTCGATGCCGAGCGAGGTCAGCATGCCCATCATGACCTTATCGTGCTCGCGGACCGGCTCGACGCTCATGATGGCGTGCATGTCCTCGAAATGACGGCCGTCATAGAAGGGCAGCGTCGGATAGCGATCGTTGATCGGGTCGACGAAGCGCTGCGGCGGCGGGTTTGCGGCGTCGGCGAGATAGTACATCCTGAGTCGCTTCGCATAGGCGTAGGCATCGGCCGTCGACTTGCCGGGGGCCGGCACCGAACGGAAGGCCAAGGCGATCCGGTAGTTCGGCGAGGCGACGTGCAGATAGCCAGGGGGAATGTCGCCGCTGTAGCCGGGTGGCGTGAACAGAAGCTTTGCTCCCGCTCCTCTGTCGATCCCCGAGGGGCCGACATCTGCGATGGTGAACTGCCAGGCATCGACGACCTGCCCGTAGAGGCTGCCATCGGCGCCCGCCACCGGCACTTCGAGAACAGCCGGCCCCTTCTGCAGGTCAGTATAAGCCGCGATATATGGCGTCGTGCTGTTGGCCGTGATCGCTTCGAGCTTCGGCGTCGCCGTCGCCGAATAGGCGATGATGTCGTTGTCCTTCAGCCCAAGCGTCTCGAAGGCGGCGCGGCGGAAGCTGTATATCGCGATCGCCGGCATGTTCCAGAGGATCGCTTCGAAGGCCCGCTGATGCTTGATCATGTAGTCAAAATCATCGACCGAGCGTCTGGCACCCGGTTTCGGCTGACCGCCGAGTGGCTCCTCGCCTTTCGAGCCGAGTGGCGTGAACACCGCCGGCGACCTCTTCGCTTCAGCCGCTACCGCCGTGCCGATCGGCGCCAGAGCGGCCGTGGCGGCGGCAGCTAAGCGGGAAAGATCCCTTCTTAAAACGTCCATGGTTGCTCTCCGAACCGTACCAGATAAAGCCCGGACGCACATGCGCATCCAACGCGTCGTGTTTCCCTTGGCTCACTTCACCTTGACGACGTCGTCGAGCTTCCAGGTCTGGTCGTAGAACTCGGTGCCGGCGCCATAGAGGCGGAAGGCGATCAGGAAGTCGCGGCCGTTCACCGTCTGCACCCAGTTCTTGTCGCCGACGCCGGCCGGCTTCTGCGGCCCGTAGTAGAGATCGATCGAGCCGTTGTCGTTCTTTGCGACCTTGTCCATGCTGTTGATGGAGGGCAGGAGCTGAGCCGCGCTTGTCATGGTTCCGTCGGTGATGTTGTAGGCAGTCGAGGCCCAGAAGAGCGCCGCGGGCGGATTTGGCGGGATATGCAGCCGGTAGGTCTGCGAACCGTGCAGGAGGTCGCCGTCGGCGTCTCGGAAGGTGAACGGGTATTTCGAGCCGGCGCCGATCGTCCGGATCACCATCGCCGATGCCGAGGCATAGGCAACCTGGAAATAGGTTGCGCGCTGCAAGTAGTCGACATAACCGTCAAGCAGCCATTCCGACGTCACGCCGGCCCAAGCGTTCTGCCACTGCCGGTCGGCGTAATAAAGGTTGCGCTTGTCGGGCCGGCCGATCTGGCGCGAGGCGAGGATCATCGCCGGCGCCGTCTCAACCGCCTTCTTCAGCAGCGCCTGCTGCTGCTCGGTAGGCTGGAAGGGCTGGCCCTTGATGATGCCGATATTGGCGAGCAGTCCGCGCGTCATCGGGTCGAAGGCCGCGTCGGGCTCGTAGTCGACGAAGGTCTTTAGCTTGGTCCAGAAGCTATTGTCGACCGGATACATCATGTTGATGTCCTTGCCACTTCCATCGGGAAACAGCATGGGTTTGACGTCCTTCTCCATCGTCCAGAGCGGATAGACGCGCGTCGTCTCGGCGAGCGTCACGGCCGGCGCAGGGTCGGGACCGTTCTCCCCCTGCTTCATGACGGTGCGGAAGAACAGGAAGACATTGTAGGTCGGCGACTTGAAGGCGTAATAGCCCTGCGGCACCTCGCCGGTATAGTCGGGCGGCAGCAGCAGGTAGAGTCCGCCGCGGGCGCGATCGGGTCCGATGGCGCCGACATCGGTGATCGTCTTCTGAAAGAAATCGGTGAACATGCCGATGACGTCATGCGGCGCAGCGACGACGAGCGGGCCGGTTTGCTTCAGGTCCAGGTAGCTCATCGAATAGATGACGTCGGCGTTGGGCGTCGGCACCCAGGTGCGGCTGTCCATCCGCTCCTTCCAAATTGGCAGGACGTTGTAGCCACTGCCGAACGTCGCTTCCGACCCGTCCTTCATGCCGATGATATTCAGCACCGGAAGTAGCGTGATGTAGGCCTGGATCGCCTGGTTGACATAGAGGTCGTCGACCAACTGCTCGGCCTCGGCCGGTGCCAGCCAGTTGCCGTTGTTGATTTGCGTCACAAGGGGAGGTGCGGCTTGGCTCTGGGCGAAGCTTGGCGGGGCATAAATGGCTCCAAGGAGGCCTGCGATCGAGAGGCCCAACAGGTTTCGTGTAAGGCTCATTTGCTCCACTCCCTTGCCGACCAAGCTTTCTACCAAGGTCGGAGACTCGGGCACAGGCACGCGGCTGGCGGCTACAACATGGGTGAGTCGTGACTTGGC
>NZ_DASSRP010000003.1:0-12674 GCF_035701725.1 Bradyrhizobium sp. | reverse complement strand
CATCGAGCGCGCCAAGGGCATCCTGATGAAACTGAAAGGTCTGACCGAAGACGAGGCCTATGTGTTGCTGCGATCCACCGCCATGCGTGAGAAAAAGAAGATCGGCGAAATCGCCCAGTCGATCCTGACCGCTTCGGAGCTTCTCAAATGACGACCGCGCTCCAGATCGGCTTCATACCGCTTATCGATGCCGCGGCCCTGATCACGGCAGTCGAAAAGGGCTTCGCCAAAGCCGAAGGACTCGACGTGACGCTGGTGCGCGAGGTCTCATGGTCGAATGTCCGCGACAAGCTCAATATCGGTCTGTTCGATGCGGCCCATATTCTGGCTCCGGTTCCCATCGCCTCCAGTCTCGGAATTGGCCACGTCAAAGTGCCGGTCGTCGTGCCGCTGACGCTGAACCTCAACGGTAACGCCATCACCTTGTCTCCAGCGCTTTACGCGGCGGTCTGCGCCGAAATCGATGGCGACCCCTCCGATCCCTTAGTGACCGCGCGGGCGCTGTCGCGCGTGGTCGCCGCCCGACGGCGCAGCGGCGGCGAGCCGTTGACGTTCGGCATGACGTTTCCGTTCTCGACCCATAACTACCTGCTGCGCTTCTGGATGGCGGCGGGCGGTGTCGACCCGGACGAGGACATTCGCCTCGTGGTGTTGCCGCCACCGTTCATGGTTGACAGCCTTGCCGGCGGCCAGGTTGACGGCTTCTGCGTCGGTGCGCCCTGGAATTCGATCGCGGTCGACAGCGGCATCGGCCGGATCATTCACTTCAGCTCGGATATCGTGCCGCGCGCCGCGGAGAAAGTGCTGGCGTTGCGCCAGCAATGGGCGGAGAAAAATCCTCAAACGCTGGCAGCATTGGTTCGCGCGGTGTTCCGGGCTGCCGAATTCGCCGAAATGCCGGCCAACCGACACGAGGTCGCGCAGATCCTGGCGCGCGGCGAGTACATCGGCGTCGATTCCGAGGTCATCCTGCGCACTCTGGAAGGGCGGCTGAAGGTCGCGCCCGACGGCACCATCCGCGAGAGCAGCCGGTACTTGATGCTGGCAAGAGAGGATGCCTCGACGCCTGACCCGCTCCAGGCGGCATGGCTCTACGCCCAGATGGTGCGCTGGCACCAGACGCCCATCAGCTCCGAGGCGCTGAAAACGGCGCAGGGCGTGTTCCGGCCTGATCTGTACGAGAAAGCCCTTGGGCGCGACGGAACGGGCCCGACGAACCCACAACCCGTCACCGCCTTCGCCGGGCCAGCCTTCGATCCACTGAATATTGAAGCCTACCTGGCTGCTCTACCTGGGCGTCGCCATCCCGCTTAACCGCCTGATTAACGCTTAAGCACACTGAAGTTGTGCTTGAATTATGAGCGAAGTGCTCAAAATTCGAGTGGTTCCGCTTTGCGAACCCAACTTCATTTCTTCTACAATCGGCTGAAAATACTTGGTTTTTTTGCTCCAGCCGGTATGGCACGCAACTTGAATATTGCAATGCAGCCAGTGCCGCCGACGTCCGCTGGCGATTTCGAGATGGATTTCCGCAGCAACGAGGCTGATCGGATCACCCGGGACAGAGCCGGGGGCCGTCGATCATTCAGTCACTCGTTGTGCCTCGCCACTGGCAGGCAGCCGGAGCTCGATATGGATTACGTAAGACCAGCCGACCTTGTCATTGCGATGATAGACGTCAGCCAGCGAAAGCTGGCGCTGCCGCCGCGTGATTTGATGATCCGTGGAATTCTGGCAGGAGCGCTACTGGGTGCCGCGACGACCCTTGCAATCCCGACCGGCATACTGTTCGGCGCCAAGGTCGGGTTTTACGACTGGTGGGTTTGGAACCAGATTCCGGTCACGCTCGGCAACATGGTTGGCGGCTTCGTTTGCACCGGTCTTGCGCTCTACTCAACCGACAAGCCGCGCGGCCCGTTGGTTGCGGCGGCCCAACCCGTGGCCCAGGCAGCGGAATGACGGTGCGAATTCCCAATGAAGCTTGACACGATTTCCGTCGATTTCACCGACGAACAGAAGCGCTACCTCGAGGGCTTTGCCGCGGGGGTCCAGATATTGCGCAGCGGCCGTGGTCTTCCCGGCGGTTCGACGCAGGTCAAGACCGACGCCGAACCGACGGGACCTGACGCTGCCCATATCAAGGCCCAGGATCAGGTTCTGGCCGCGGGCAAAAAGCTCGCGGACCAGGAGAAGTTCAAGCGCGAGGAACACCCGTTCGATGCCTATTCGCGGCTGAAGCAACAGGCGCTGACCAACGCGCCGCCGTCGCCCGCGGATAATTTTCGCTGGCGCTATTATGGCTTGTTCTACGTGGCGCCTGCGCAGGATTCCTATATGTGCCGCCTGCGCATTCCCAACGGCATTCTCAAATACTGGCAGCTCACAGGACTTGCCGATCTCACCGAGCGGCTCTGCGGCCCCTACAGCCACGTGACCACCCGCGCCAATCTTCAGCTGCGCGAAATCCCGCCAAAGCATGCGGTCGCGCTGATCGAAGGCATTCAGGATCTCGGCCTATGCTCGCGCGGCTCCGGCGCCGATAATATCCGCAACGTTACGGGTACCCCGACGGCCGGGATCGATCCGCAGGAACTGATCGACACCCGCGAATATGCCCGCGAATGGCACTTTCACATCCTCAACGATCGCTCCCTCTACGGCCTGCCACGCAAATTCAATGTCGCCTTCGACGGCGCGGGCAAGATCGCCGTTCTGGAAGACACCAATGACATCGCTTTTGCCGCGGTCGAGGTGAAGGACGGTTTTGGCGTGGAGCCAGGGGTGTGGTTTCGCCTCGGGATCGGCGGCATCACCGGCCACAAGGACTTTGCCAAGGAGACCGGGATTATCGTCAAACCGCCTGAGGCGACGAAGGTCGCGGACGCGATCGTACGCGCGTTTATCGATACCGGCGATCGGACCAATCGCCTCAAAGCGCGCCTGAAATACGTCATCGATAAAATCGGAATGGAGAAATTCCTCGAACTGGTGGAAGCCAAACTCGGCCACGCGTTGACGCGCGTGCCACCGGAAGCGCTCGCGCCGCGGCCGGCTTTCGATCGAATGGCCCATATCGGTGTGAACAGGCAAAAGCAGGACGGCTTCAACTGGATCGGCGTTACGCTGCCGGTCGGCAAAGTGACCTGCGAGCAGATGCGCGGTCTCGCCAAAATCGCAGCCGATCTCGGCGATGGCGAAATCCGTTTGACGGTCTGGCAAAACCTGCTCATCTCAGGCGTCAGCGACGCGAACGTCGAATTGGCGGTCAAGGCAATCGAGGCCATCGGCCTTTCCGTCAAAGCCTCCAATGTTCGCGCCGGGCTGGTCGCTTGCACCGGCAACGCCGGTTGCAAGTTTGCCGCCTCCAACACAAAGGCGCATGCGGCGGCGATCGGAGACTGGTGCGATGCCCGTGTCGAGGTCGATACACCGCTCAACATCCATTTGACCGGCTGCCATCATTCCTGCGCGCAGCACTATATCAGCGATATCGGCTTGATCGCCGCCAAGGTGCCCGTTGGGGAATCCGACGATACGGTCGAAGGCTATCACCTGTTCGCCGGCGGCGGGTTTGGTCCGGATGCCGATATCGGGCAGGAGGTCTATCACGACTTGAAAGCCGAAGACGCGCCGCAGACGGTCGAGAGATTGCTCAAGGCGTATCTCGCGCACCGCACCAGCCCCTCCGAAACTTTTCTGACGTTCGCGCGCCGCCACGACGGCGAGAGTTTGCGCAAACTAGCGTCCCAGTTCTGACATTCGTACTCCGTCGCGGCAAACTTGTTTACGAATGTCAGAACTAAGGGGACTCTAGAAAATATTAACTCGTAGTGGAGTTTGGGATTTGACATTCGCTATCAGAACTCGCTGCGGAACGGGAGCGAATGTCAAATCCATTCCACTACCGGAAGCGGAGACTTCGTCATGAACCAGATTACGCCTCCGCCAAGGATGGAAGTCATTCCCTCCAATGCACCGTTCTCGGAAGCGCAGCGCTCCTGGCTTAATGGATTCTTTGCCGGCCTGTTGACCGAGAGCGTGACACCGCTATCAGCAGAGCAGGGCGCCGCGCTGATGCCGGGGGGAGCGGGCGACGGGGACGATGGCCAGGCGCCTTGGCATGACCAGACTTTGCCGATCGCCGAGCGCATGAAGCTCGCCGAAGGGCGTCCGCTGCGCCGACGCATGATGGCGGCGATGGCACAACAGGACTGCGGCCAGTGCGGCTACAATTGCCAAGACTATTCAGAGGCGATCGCGAGCAAGGCAGAGGGACGGCTGAACCTGTGCGTTCCCGGCGGAAAGGAAACCGCCCGGATGCTGAAGTCGCTCTATGAGGAGCTCGACAGGGCGCCCCCGACAACGTCAACCCCGGCGACGGCGCCGGCCGCACCCGCAGTGGCAACGCCCGTCGTCGAACCCGGTCGTTCTCGCGACAATCCGGTGCCGGCGAAGTTCGTTTCGCGGCGCCTGCTCAACAAGACCGGCTCCGAGAAGGAGACCTGGCATATCGAATTCGACCTTTCCGGAAGCGGCCTTGATTACGAGGTGGGCGATTCCTTCGGCATTTTCGCCAAGAACGAACTCGGCCACGTCGACCAGATCATCGCGCTGCTTGGCGCCTCCCACACCACGCAGGTGCGAGGCCGGACCCTGCGCGAAGTGCTGACTGACGAAGTGTCGCTCGCGCCCGCGCCCGACTCCCTGTTCGAACTCATCTCCTTCATCACCGGCGGCGCCCAACGCGAGAAGGCGCGGGCACTTGCGCAAGGCGAGGACCCGGACGGTGATGCGGCGACGCTCGACGTGATGGCGGTCTTGCAGAAATTCTCGGGCGTAAGGCCGCATCCTGAAGCCTTCGTCGAGGCGCTCGAAGCCCTGCAGCCGCGACTCTATTCGATTTCCTCTTCGCATAACGCAACGCCTGGCAAGCTGTCGCTGACGGTTGATTGCGTGCGTTACGTGATCGGCAAGCGCAAGCGGCTGGGGCTCGCCTCGACGTTCCTGGCCGAGCGCATCCAACCCGGCGATGAGGTGAGGGTCTACGTCCAAAAGGCACATGGCTTCGCCCTTCCGCAGGATTCGAAGGTCCCGATCATCATGATCGGACCGGGAACCGGCATCGCACCTTTCCGCGCGTTCCTATTGGATCGCAGGGCTACCGGCGCAACCGGGCGAAACTGGCTGTTCTTCGGCCATCAGCGCTCGAGCTGCGACTTCTTCTATTCCGACGAACTCAACGCCATGAAGACCTCGGGACTTCTGACGCGGTTGTCACTGGCCTGGTCGCGCGACGGCGACAAGAAGTTCTACGTGCAGGATCGCATGCGCGAGGTAGGTCGGGAGTTGTGGTCGTGGCTTGCCGAAGGCGCGCATATCTATGTTTGCGGCGACGCCAAGCGGATGGCAAAGGACGTCGAGCGCGCCCTGGTCGACATCGTGGCGCAACACGGTGCGCGATCGACTGATGAAGCCGTCAGTTTTGTCGGCGAGCTCAAGAAGAAGGGACGCTATCAGCAGGACGTCTACTGACGGAGGAACTACGATTCCGCGCCGACGGTTCCAGTTGCGAAAAAGTTGAACGAATAAAATTCCGGCCCGAAGCGACACCAGAGAATTTTTATCTGAAGTCGGATGGCTTCGGGCAACCGTATCGCTATTTTCGGTCCTGTCTTGTTTCCGCCTCTAATCGCCATTCCACTCCCGCGCATGGTACGTTGGAGATCGGCCATGCGCGAACTATCGGCGGAAGCACGTTTGCATCTGTATGCGCGTTCGCTATCCCGGAAAACCGGAACGGGAGTCCATGCGGCAGCCGTTTATGGTGCGTTTGCTTTAATCGCGAGCGTGCTGTTCGGGACGCTTTCGGTTCATCCCTTTTGAAGCGACACTCAGGCAGCGGTAGCTCCCAACTTGGGAGCTAGACGAACAGCACGCGCATTCCGTGGCGCGGCGCGCGATCACGTCAAGGGTGTTCAGGGTGATTCAGACGGCCCTCTTGAAGGGCGCCACCTCGATGCCGGCATCCTTGAGCGCCTGGCGAACGCCGCGCGCGATATCGACCGCGCCGGGCGTATCGCCGTGGATGCAAATGGTGTCGGTTCGCATTTTGATGACCTTGCCCGTCACCGACACCACGGCGCCGTCCTGCACCATGCGCACGACGCGCTCGGCGATCTGCTTGGGATCGTGCAGCACCGAACCAGCCTTCTTACGCGACACGAGATTGCCGTCATCTTCATAGGCACGGTCGGCGAAAACCTCGTGTGCCATCGGCAGGTTCGCGGTCTCGCCGGCCTGAACCAGCTTGGAGTTGGCAAGTACGACGAAAACCAGACTTGGATCGACGGCCTTGATCCCGGCCGCAATCCCGCGCGCGGTGGTGTCGTCCTCGCAGGCGACGTTGGACAGTGCGCCGTGAGCCTTGACGTGGGTGACCTTGTAGCCGGCCAGCGCCGCAACTCCCTGCAACGCGCCGATCTGGTAGGCGACCAGGTTTTCGATTTCGCGGGCGCTCATGCCGTAAAACGGCCGGCGGCCGAACCCGTGAATATCGCGATAGCCGGGATGGGCGCCGACGCTGACGCCGCGCGCTTTTGCAAGCTCGACCGTCTTGCGCATGACGTCGTAGTCGCCGCCGTGAAAACCGCAGGCAACATTCACCGAGGTTGCGACGTCGATCATTGCGGCATCATTGCCCATCTGCCACATGCCGAAGGACTCGCCGAGATCACTGTTCAGGTCGACCGTTTTCATTTTCTCGTCCGTTTGCTGATTGGTCTTTCGAAACCATTCCGACGCTACGGGCTCGATAGCGCATCGGCAACTTGCCAGGTACGAGCGTCCATCGCGCTGACGGCGCTGCCGGCAACATTGGCATCTTGCAGCGCTTCGACGTTGAGATCAAAGCTCTCGATCGCCCCAAGCCGCTCGGGCAGGCTGCGCAGCAGCTCTGCGAATTTGCGCGCCTCGGCTTGCGCCGCCTCCATGGTGACGGCCTTGAACCGGAACGCCGACCCCGCGGGGATCTGGGCAAACCGGCCGAAGTCGGCCGAGATCACGGTTGCGATCTTGGGATAGCCGCCGCTCGTCCCACGATCGGACATCAGTACGATCGGCTGACCGGTTCCGGGAATCTGAATGCTGCCGTTCACCGTGCCGTCGGAGACGATATTGTGGCCGTGCAGATGCTTGATGACAGGTCCTTCCAGGCGATAGCCCATGCGATCGCTGGTCGCCGATATCTTCCAGTCACTGTCGAGAAACAGACGGATTGCCTCCTCACTGAACTCGTCGTCCTGCGGTCCAAGCGTGAGCCGGATCGGGCCGGCTTCAGCGGCCGGCATATCGATGCGAAGCTCGGGGTTAGCACCCGCGATAGCAGCCACTTCCAGCTCATCGCCGGCCTGCAGGGGGCGGGGATAGGGACTGCCGAGGCCTACGCGCGCGTTGACCGAATAGCTTCCGAACATCGGCTCGCCCTTAAAGCCGCCTTCGATCGCGAGATAGCTGAAAGAGCCCATCTGTGCCATTCCGAGTTTGAGCATCTCACCATCGGCGATAGTGACCGACGTGTTCCAGGCTAGGGTACGTCCTGCAAGCTCGGCACCGCGCGGCGCTCCGGACATGGCCACCCGAACCGCACCGCCGAGTGCCTTGAAGGTCGCCCCGTATGGTCCGATCTCGATCGCGGGTGCAAACTGCTGGTTTCCAACCAGACAATTGGCCGCCGCGAGCCCCAACCGGTCCATCGCGCCGCTTGGCGTCAGGCCGTAGCGCTGCGCGCCGAAACGTCCGCCGTCCTGCACCGAGCTTGCCGGGCCAATCGAAAAAATAGCGAGCTTGGTCATGCGGCAATCAATTCAGCAACGATCTCGCCACCCTCGACCGCTCGCTCCTGTTCGGCGTAAGTCTTGACGTCGATCGGATAAAACCTGACGCGGTCGCCCGGCTCGAGCAGGAAGATCGGATCGCGGTGCAACTGATAAGTCCGCACCGGCGTGCAACCGAGCAAATGCCAGCCGCTCGGACCGGCAATGCACTGGACGCCGGTCTGCACGCCACCGATCGAAACCGTGCCGGCAGGCGTCAGCAGCCGCGGATCTTTCCGCCGCGACATATGCAGGAATTCATGCAGGCCGCTGAGATAGGACCACCCCGGCGTGAAGCCGATCATGGCGACGCGATACTCGCCGGCGACGTGCCGCGCGACAATGTCGTCCGGCGTGGTGTTCAGCGTCTTGGCGACCTCCTCGAGATCGATGCCGTATTCACCGCCATAGGCGACGGGAATTCGCCAGACCCGGGCGTTTTCCGACGCCGGTACGGGTCTCCGCGCCAGCTCAAGCAGTTTTTGGCCGAGCGCGGCAAAGTCGATTTGCGTCGGATCGTAGTGGACCAAAAGCGATCGATAGGTCGGGATGGTTTCGCACACGCCCGCAATCGGCTCTTGCGTCAGCAGGCGATCAAGTGCCAGCACGCGGCGATTGGCTTCATCATCGATCTGGCGGCTGAATTCTACCGTGATTGCACTATCGCCACTCGGCAGGAGGCGGGGAGGAGAAAGTGGCGCAACCATCGTCTGACAACTCAGCGTCTGATAATCCGGCCTCGAAAATTTGCTGATCGAGGCGTCTTTGTCCCGGGCGGGATTTTGCCGAAGTCTAGCATCGGTGGGATGGCAACGCGACCCCTCAACACAAAAAATGCCTGTGACTTCAATAAACTAATCCAACAACCTCCGATAAGGCACGATGATCGGGGCTAGGCAACCGTCCTCCTGCGCGGCAGCAATGCCCGACAGGCCTTGACGCGCGGGGCGGGTCTCGCAAGATGCGCGCCACCCATCTTACCGGAGTGTTTTTTTCGATGTCCCTCGCCCCCGAAGCCGTCAAAACCCTGTCGAACATCACGACCGCCACCATCACCACCGTTCTGCTCAAGAAGGGCTTGCGCAATGTTTGGCTGCGGGGAACGAAGCCGTTGCGGCCGGGGCAGAAGCGGCTGGTCGGACCGGCCTTCACCTTGCGCTTTGTGCCCGCGCGCGAAGACCTGGCGACGCCGGAATCGTGGTCGAAGCCGATCTCGACCAGAGGCGCCATCGAAGCGATGCCCGAGGGCTGCATCGCTGTGGTCGACGCGATGGGCGTGACCGATGCCGGTATTTTCGGCGACATTCTCTGTGCGCGCATGGTCAAGCGCGGTGTTGCGGCGCTGATCACCGACGGCGTGGTTCGCGACGTCGAGGGTGTGCTCGGCACCGGCCTGCCTGTCTGGTGCGATGGCTATGCGGCTCCGCCTTCGGTTGCCGGGCTGACATTCGTCGGCTGGGGTGAACCGATCGGCTGCGGTGGCGTTGCCATTTTTCCTGATGATGTGATCGTTGCCGATCAGGACGGTGCGGTTGTGATCCCCCAGGCATTCCTCGATCATGTTTTGGCCGAAGGCGTCGAACAGGAGCGGATGGAGGCTTGGATTGTTAATGAGGTGAATAACGGCGCAGTGTTGCCCGGCCTCTATCCGATGAACGCCGAGACCAAGGCGCGCTACGCTGCCTCGAAGAAATAAGCCTGAGAAGAAATCAGCCTGATCAGAGGAGGATCACCATGGATTTGCATTTGGCCGGCTCGCGGCCGACCCGCCGCGCGCCGAAAGAGAGCTTTACGGGCACGGTGTGGCAGGACCCGATCGTTGACGCTCCGGCGCCGGCACGGATTCGCGCCAGCCGGGTGTCCTTCGAGCCTGGCGCGCGAACCAACTGGCACACGCACCCGCTCGGGCAGACATTGTACGTTCTCTCCGGCGTCGGGCGCTTCCAGACCAAGGGCGGACCTGTGCGAGAACTCCGTCCTGGCGATGTTGTCTGGATTCCGCCGGGTGAAAAGCATTGGCACGGAGCCTCCGCGACCAACGCAATGACCCATGTCGCGATGCAGGAGTCGCTTGACGGCAATCACGTCACCTGGATGGAGCCGGTCACCGACGAGGAATACGCGGTCAAGGTCGGTGGATAGGGCGTCTCAGCTTTCGCCCATTTTGCGAAGAACATCGGCCGCGGCAGCACGCCCGGCCATTTCGTTGCGCAGGGCCTCAAATCGCTGCCGCGCTTCGCTTGCCTGATCGTCGACGAACCGCACGGCATCATCGGCCGACATCGGACCGGTGGTGATCGAACGCGAGTTCTCGCCGATGGTCTCGTCGACGAAGTAGCGGTCCCCGGCCTCGCGGCGGACCGTCCACTTGAAGCGGACAGCCTCCATCGGTCCGGGCCCGGATTTCGAATAACCATCGACGCCCGGTTCCTTCGGAGCCGGCCGGCTCTGCGCTTCGCCGGCATCGGATTTTGTAGCCTCCGGCGGAGCAGCGGGCTGATCCAGGATGCTCGCAATGGTTGCAAGCGCATGATCGGTCGGGTCGCCTTCGGTCAATGGTTTGTCCTCAAAACGAAGGGGTCGCGGCCCTTCCGCGATTCTCCCAAACACTTTATCCGGCGGATTGAGGCTGAGTTTTGCCGGGCAGACTGTGATATTCCGGGCAAAGGGTTAATTCCTCGGCTGCCTAATCGAGCCCATCCGGATTGATCACGTTGTCCCGGATTGGCGCGCCATCGAGCGCGCTGAGTATATTGCGTGCGGTCTGTTCGCTCATCCGGTCCACGGCCTCGACCGTGACGCCCGCCACATGAGGGGCGATGATCACGTTTGGCAATTCGAACAGCGGATTTGGAACCTGGGGCGGCTCCTGGCTGAACACGTCGAGCCCCGCGCCGGCGAGTTTGCCTGAGGTCAACGCGTCGTAAAGCGCGGCCTCATCGATAATGCCGCCGCGCGCCGTATTGATGAGATAGGCGGACGGCTTCATGCGCTTCAATCGCACCGCATTGAGCATTCCGATCGTCTCAGGTGTTTTCGGACAGTGGATGGAAACAAAGTCGGCACGCGGCAGGCTGGCGTCGAGCTCGCCAATCGCTTCGTATCCGGCGTTCCTGATCTCGGCGGCGGGTTTGTAGGGATCATAGACCAGCACGTTCATTTCCATGGCCTGACACCGCTTGGCGGTGCGGGTCCCGATCCGGCCAAAGCCGATGATCAGAACGGTTTTGCCGAAGAGATCGAACGGCAGTTTGCCGAGCCGCGCGCTCCATTGGCCGTCCCGCACCAGCGCATGCAATTCGTTGGCGCGCTTGGCGAGCATCAGCATCATGAACAGCGCCTGTTCGGCGACCGAGGGTGAATTGGCGATGCCTACCACCATCAAGGGAACCTTGCGCCGGCTGAGGGCGGGAACATCGACCGCATCGAAGCCGACGCCGATCCGGGTGACGACCTTCATATCCCTGGCGGCCTCAAGCTCTGTCTCGCCGAAACGCGTCGCGCCGAGCGCCACGCCATGAACGGGCGCATGCTGCTTCAACAGCGCCTCGAAATCGGGCGCCGAAATAAGATTGGGAAATTCAATGAGCTCGATGTCGTCCCGCTCGGTGAGGATCGCACGGCCGCCTGGGGCCATGGTCTGCGTAATAAGAATTTTCTTCTTGTTGGTTGTCATGCCCTAGTGTCCCGATTCCAAAGTTCGTACCATCTTGCGGCCCCACATTTACGAACTTCGGAATCGACGGGACACTAGCAAACCTTTTGATCTAGTGTGGCTTTGGTTCAGAAGTCCGCATGACGAACCTGCGGCGCAAATGATGCGGACTTCTAAACCGCCACACTAGCGCCCCGTCTGCCGGCGCTGCGCGGTTTAAATGACGGCGCCGGTGGCCTCATTTAGCAGATGCATGTTGTTGAGGTCCACCGCCAGTCGCAGCGCGTGGCCATCGGAGGCCCCAGCGTTGGGATTGACCCTGCCGCAGACTTGCTTGCCAGCAAGCGGGAAATAGATCAGCGTTTCCATTCCCATCGGCTCGGTGACGTCAAGCGTGGCGTCGAAGGTCTCAACACCCGGTGCGGCGTGGCCGTTCGCTTCCGTGATGTGCTCTGGACGCAAGCCCAGCAAGAGTTTCTGGCCTGACTTGACATCCTTGTACCGTGCTGCGCGCGCCGGCGGCACCGGAAAGGCGATCTGGTCGGTCAGCCGAACGTGGAGCCTGCCTGCGTTCTCTTCGAGCTGGCAGGGTAAAAAATTCATCGCGGGCGAACCGATAAAGGCCGCGACGAAGCGTGTCGCCGGCTTGTGGTACAGCTCCTGCGGGGTCCCGATCTGCTCAATGCGGCCCTTGTTCATGACGACGACCCGGTCGGCGAGCGTCATCGCTTCAACCTGGTCATGGGTCACGTAGACGGTCGTGGTTCGCACTTTCTGGTGCACTTTCTTGATCTCGATGCGCATCTGTACCCTCAGCTTGGCATCGAGGTTGGAAAGCGGCTCGTCGAACAGAAACACCTTCGGATTGCGCACGATGGCGCGTCCCATCGCCACACGCTGGCGCTGGCCGCCCGACAATTGCTTCGGCTTGCGATCGATCAGGTCCTCGATATCCAGCATGCGCGCTGCCTCGTCGATCCGCGCCTTGATCTCGGCCTTCGGATAGCGCTTCAGGCGCAGCCCGAATGACATGTTCTCCGCAACCGTCATATGCGGATAGAGGGCGTAGTTCTGGAACACCATCGCGATGTCGCGATCCTTCGGCGGCACGTCGTTGACGACGTCGCCGCCGATCATGATGTCGCCGT
>NZ_DASSRP010000002.1:0-4126 GCF_035701725.1 Bradyrhizobium sp. | reverse complement strand
CGTCTTGCCCTTCAGATAGTTGCTGACGACGTAGGACCAGATCAGGTCGTTGGATCGCAGCATGTTGAAGGCCATCGCCATCTTGGCGCCCTCGAGCACGCCAGACGCTCTCATGTCGCGCTCGATCGCGGAAATCTGCTCCTCGTCGACGAACACCAGGAGATCGCCGGCATGAGTGAAGTCGACCTGCGCTGCCAGGAAGGTCGCCGAGGTCACGCGGACGCGCCGTTTTTCCGCAAGCCACGCCAGCGTCGTGGCGAGCAGGGTCCCGCCGACGCAATAACCCATGGTGTGGACTTTCATCTCGCCGGTGACGCGCTCGATCGCGTCCATCGCCGCCAAGGGGCCTTCCTTCATGTAGTCTTCCCAGGTCTTGTCTCCGAGACGCTTGTCCGGATTGACCCAGGAGATCACGAACACGGTAACGCCCTGGTCGACGCACCACTTGATGAAGGATTTGTCCGGCTTGAGATCGAGAATATAGAACTTGTTGATCCAGGGCGGCACGATCAAGAGTGGTGTTCGCAGCACGGTTTCGGTCGTGGGCGAATACTGGATCAGTTGCATCAGTTCGTTCTGGTAGATCACCTTGCCCGGCGTGGTCGCCATGTTGACGCCGACTTCGAGGTTGCTCGGATCGGACTGGCGGATGCGAAGCGTGCCGTGCCCGGCCTCGATGTCTTCGGCCAGCATCTTCATGCCGCGAACCAGGTTGTCGCCGTTCGATGTCAGCGTCTCGCGCAATACTTCCGGATTGGTCAGAACGAAATTGGACGGCGCGATCGCATTCGTGAGCTGCTGGACATAGAACGCCGCCTTCTTGCGGGTATGCGGATCAAGTCCTTCGGCATCGCGGACGAGCTCGTTCGCCCAGCGCGTCGTCAGCAAATAAAGCTGCAGGATGAAATCGAAGAACTGGTTCGATTTCCATTCCGGATCGGCAAACCGCTTGTCGCGCGGCGCAGGTGAGATCACGGAGGGCGCTTCTTCGCCGGCCAGACGCCGGACCGAGTTGCCCCAGAGGTCGAGATAGGCCTTGCCGATCCGGGTCTGGATATCGTTGGCGCGATCGGGGTCCGAGAGCCAGTATTCGGCGACCTTGCTGAAGGTCTTGACGAGTTCCGTCAATTCGCTCGGCGGCTTGTCCGGAACGTCGCCGCTCGCGCTGGGCTTGAGATAGGAGGCGAGCGCCTGGCCGCCGCTCTCCATCGCCTTGGCGAGATTCATCGCAAAGGCTTCGGCATTGAACTTCGGTGTGCTGGGGGCTTGTGTGGTCACGTCCGTCATGATGCAACACTAGCGCTTCATTTTGACTTCGTCATCGCGTGAGATCGCCGCTGCAGGTAGAGCGGTCTGCTCCCGAAAAGTTGCTGTTGCAGTGCGATATTTTGTCTAGAGTGGTCTCATTGAAGCCTAAGACCGCCGATTTCTTGTTTCGGGCTTAACGGTTTCGGGCAACAATGGTTTGGCAGTTTGGGGTACGTTGGCCGGAATTGTGTCAGCGTGTGTCAGGCGCGGGTTGGATATAGGACGACAATGTCGGAACGGCGGGTAAACAGGGCCTTGGCTGGGGCAGCGCCGCTGCTCCTGGCGGTGGCTTTGGCCGGCTGCTCGACCTCGATCGCCGAGATTCCGATCGGCGCCACGTCCGACACGCGGGGCCGGGATGCAGGGACGTACCTGCCGGTCAATGCAACGCCGCCGGCGCGTGACGAGGAGGCGATGGACCCGGCCGAGCGGGCCAAGGTCCAGAAGGAGCTGATCGCGGCGCGGGAGCGTCAGGCTTCCGCAGGGGGCGCCAAGGATCAGGCTCCGTCCAAGGATCAGCCGGGCCAGAAGTAATCTCGCTGCTGGCACGTCGCGCCCCACGTGCTAGAATTGATGAGCTGAACCCCGCAAGTTGGCGCGAGGCTTAAACTACCTTAGTCCGATATCTCACTAAGACATTGATTTTGTGTAGATTTATGGCGAAGGCAAAAGCTCGTGCAAGGGGTCCGTCGGCGAATCTGTCCCTCGAAAATTGCCGCTGAGGGCTGCCGGAGTTGAAGGTCCCATGGAAGATTTCTACCGCATTCGCCGTTTGCCGCCTTATGTGTTCGAGCAGGTCAACCGCGCCAAGGCGGCCGCGCGCAATGCCGGTGCCGATATCATCGATCTCGGCATGGGAAACCCCGACCTCCCGACGCCGCCCCATGTGCTTGAGAAGCTGAAGGAGACGCTCGGCAAGCCGCGCACCGATCGCTATTCGGCATCACGCGGCATTGCCGGCCTCCGCCGCGCGCAGGCGGCGTATTATGACCGCCGCTTTGGCGTCAAACTCAATCCGGAGACCCAGATCGTCGCTACGCTCGGATCGAAAGAGGGCTTTGCCAACGTAGCCCAGGCGATCACCGCACCGGGCGATGTGGTGCTGTGCCCCAATCCGAGCTATCCGATCCACGCCTTCGGCTTCCTGATGGCGGGCGGCGTGATCCGCTCGGTACCCTCCGAGCCGACGCCGCAGTTTTTCGAGGCCTGCGAGCGGGCGATCATTCATTCGATCCCAAAACCGCTGGCGCTTGTCGTCTGCTATCCATCCAACCCGACGGCCTATGTTGCGAGCCTGGACTTTTACCGCGATCTCGTTGCCTTCGCCAAAAAGCACGACATCTTCATTCTGTCCGACCTCGCTTATGCCGAGGTCTATTTCGAGGACAAGAACCCGCCGCCGTCGGTCTTGCAGGTGCCCGGCGCGATCGATGTGACGGTCGAATTCACCTCGATGTCGAAAACCTATTCGATGGCGGGCTGGCGCATGGGATTTGCCGTCGGCAACGAGCGCATCATCGCGGCGCTGGCGCGGGTCAAATCCTATCTCGACTACGGTGCCTTTACGCCGATCCAGGTTGCGGCCACCGCGGCGCTCAACGGGCCCGATGATTGCATTCGCGAAATGCGCGAGACCTATCGCAAGCGCCGGGATGCGCTGGTGGAATCGTTTGGCCGGGCCGGCTGGGAGATTCCGCCGCCGGAGGCGTCGATGTTTGCCTGGGCGCCGCTACCGGAAGCCTTCCGCGGCCTCGGCAGCATGCAGTTTGCGACCCTGATGGTGGAAAAATCGGGGGTGGTGGTCTCGCCGGGCGTCGGCTTTGGCGAACACGGCGAAGGCTACGTGCGCATCGCCATGGTGGAAAACGAGCAACGCATCCGGCAGGCCGCCCGCGGCGTGCGCCGCTTCCTTGAAAGCGGCATCGAAACGTTGCACAACGTGGTTCCTCTCGCCAACCGGCGCTAATACTCTAACCCATCGTTGCCTGCGCCTTCCGCGCGGGCAATCCTCGCAGGTCTTTTCCCATCATGGTCGCACCCCTCAAAGTGGGTATCGCGGGGCTCGGCACTGTCGGCGCTGAGGTCGTCCGCCTGATCGAGCAACAGGGCCGGGTGTTGTCCGCGCGGTGTGGCCGTCCGGTGCGCGTGGTCGCGGTGACCGCGCGCTCAAAGGCCAAGAAGCGCGGCCTCGACCTGCAAGGCATCGACTGGGCCAAAAATCCGCTCGAACTGGCGAGCGATCCCAGGATCGATTGCTTTGTCGAATTGATGGGGGGCGCGGGCGAGCCAGCGCTGTCCGCGATCGAAGCCGCGCTCAAGGCCGGCAAGTCGGTCGTGACCGCCAACAAGGCGCTGATCGCCAAGCATGGACTTAAACTCGCGAAAGCCGCCGAGCAGTTCGGCGGTGCGCTGAACTTCGAGGCCGCGGTCGGCGCCGCCATTCCGATCGTTAAGACGCTGCGCGAGGGGCTCGCGGGCACCTCGGTCAATCGCGTCTATGGCATTCTCAACGGCACCTGCAATTACATCCTGACGCGGATGGAGCAGGAGGGTTTGTCGTTTGCCGAGTGTCTGAAGGATGCGCAGCGTCTCGGCTATGCCGAGGCCAATCCGTCCTTCGACGTCGACGGCCACGACACCGCGCAAAAGCTTGCCATTCTGGCGAGCCTCGCTTTCGGCACAAAGGTTGCGCAAAGCGCGGTCTATGTCGAAGGCATTTCCTCGATCAAGCCGGAAGATTTGCGGGCCGCGGAGGAACTCGGCTATCGTGTGAAACTGCTTGGCGTCGCGGTGCGGACCGCCAAGGGAATCGAGCAGC
>NZ_DASSRP010000001.1:0-14092 GCF_035701725.1 Bradyrhizobium sp. | reverse complement strand
GGGACGATTATCGATCACGCGTCGCCCGCGAGCGTTGCCTTAAGCGCGAAATCGATGGGCGCGCCAACCCGATAAAATCGGTTCCGTTCATGCATTCTTGCGCGCGGCGTTGGCCGCGATCGCGGCTGCCGCGGTGCGGTTTTCGACGCCGAGCTTGGCGTAGATCTGCTCCAGGTGCTTGTCGACGGTGCGTGGGCTGAGACCCAGGATCTGCGCGATGTCGCGGTTGGTCTTGCCCTTGGCGAGCCAGGACAGTACTTCGCCTTCGCGCGTCGTCAGCCCCAGTTCGCTGGAGAATTCCGCCGGAAGGCTGGCGCTGCTGTCCTTGGCAAGCCGCAGCAGAAATTCGTTCGGCCCGGCCTTGCCCATGTAATGGAGTTTCAACTCCGGACTTTCGGGAAACGATGCCTGCGCCTTGGCGCCGGCCTTGCCTTTCTGCGCCTGCTCCAGCCATTGCAGCAGCGGCACCGGCAACACGATCTCCTCGCCGCCGGCTGGTGCGAGATGGTCCGCAAGCAGCTTCTGCGCCTGCGGCGTCGACCACATGATGTTGCCGTGACGGTTGACCGCGAGCAAAAATCGCCCCGAGACGTCGAGCGCGGCCCGGGCGCTCTGGGTGAGCCGCGCATTGGCAAGGTGTACGCGGATCCGCGCCAGCATCTCCTCGATCACGATCGGCTTGGTGACATAGTCGACCCCGCCGGCCTCCAGCCCGCGCACGATGTGCTCGGTCTCGGCAAGGCCGGTCATGAAGATGACCGGTACATTGCTCAGCCCCGCGTCGCGTTTCAGCTTGCGGCAGGTTTCAAAGCCGTCCATCCCCGGCATCACCGCATCGAGCAGGACGATGTCGGGCGTGATCTGTTCGACGATGCGCAGCGCAGCCGCGCCGTCGAGCGCGACCATCACGGTCATGCCGGCGCCGTCGAGCGCGTCGGTCAATAGCCGCAGCGTCTCGGGCGAGTCGTCGACGACCAACGCAACGTCACGCTTTTTCGACTCAGTGATCATAGGCGTACAGCGTCTTGAGGGTTGCCATGTACTGATCGAGGTCGAAGCGGTCGACCAGAGCGCGCATCTGCGCGACGAAATCGGCGTGCTCGGGGTGTTCGCTGCCGATCTCGTCAAGCTTGACCTGGATCGCCTTGATATAGCCGATCTGGCCGAGACCGATCAGCTCTTCCACATGTCGCACCGGCGGGCGCGCGCCGGTCTCCACCTGCCAGCGCGGCACGACGACCTCGCCGCTGTCATATTTCCATTCGAGCTTTAGGAGCTGGCGGATGGTTTCGAGCAGCCGCGGAATATCGATCGGCTTCATCAGATAGCCGTCGTGATAGGGCTGCGCCAATGGCGCGCCGTGCGCTTCGAGCGCGCTTGCCGAAACCATCAGGATGCGCGCCTGACGATGGCCGCCGGTGCGGAGTGTCTCCGCCACCTTCCAGCCGTCCATGCCGGCCATCGAGATATCGAGCAGAAACAGATCCGGCCGGCAGTGCTGCGCCAGCGCCAGGCAGCCGGGACCGTCGGGCGCGGCAAGCAGGATGAAGCCGAGCGGCGTCAGCACTTCGCGCAAGAGGTCGCGCTGCACCGGATCGTCGTCGGTGACGAGAATGGTCTTGCGAGGTCCGAGGTAGCCGGCGATGGCGGCATGGACGGGCGCATGGCGGGTCGGGTTGGTGACTTCCGACAGCAGGATCTTGACCTTGAAAGTCGAGCCGTGGCCGACGGTGCTCGTGACCTTGATGTCGCCGCCCATCACGCCGGCGAGCAGCCGGCTGATGGTGAGCCCGAGGCCGGTGCCGGTCTGCGGCTGCGAGACGCCGAGCGCGCCGCGTTCGAACGGCGCGAAGATGCGCTCGAGATCGCCGGCCTGGATCCCAGGTCCGGTGTCGATCACTTCGAATTCGGCGACCGGGCCGCGGTAATGCACCACGAACTGCACGCTGCCTTCGGCCGTGAACTTGATCGCGTTCGAGAGCAGGTTGATCAGGATCTGGCGCAACCGCTTCTCATCGGCATAGACCACGAGCGGCAGCACCGCCGGTCGGCGGAACACGAACTCGACGCCCTTGGCCGCGGCCTGCAGGCGGAACATGCCGACAAGCTGGTCGAGGAATTCGGAGAGGCGTACCTCGTCGCGGGAAAGATAAAGCCGGCCGGCCTCGATCTTGGAAATGTCGAGAATGCCGTCGATCAGGCCGGAGAGATGATCGGCGCTGCGGCGAACCACGCGCACCTGGTCGCGCGGCTTGGCCTGTAGCGAGGAATCCTGCTCCAGCAACTGCGCATATCCGGAGATCGCATTCAGCGGCGAGCGCAGCTCATGGCTCAATCCCACCACATAGCGGCTCTTGGCAAGGTTGGCGGATTCGGCGACTTCCTTGGCGCGCTGCAGTTCGGCATCGGTGCGCTTGTGGGCGTCGATTTCCTGGATCAGCAGCGTGGTCTGTCGCCGCGTTTCGGCTTCCGCCGCGCGGCGGCTCTGTTGTGCCAGCACGAACAGCCATGCCACCACGCCGATGATGATGGTGAGGGCAAAGAACACCTTCCAGAGCACGTCGGAGACCAAGAGCTTGTCGTCAGGCACGCTCGCGGAAGTCTGCAGATAAATAAGACCCAGCGTCAGCGCGACGAGGCCCGCGGAGATCGCGAACACGCCCAGATAATGGCCGAGCTGGGAATTGATCCTGGTGTAGATCGGTCGCGGCAGCAATTTGCCGAGAGTTCCGGACAGTTGCGCCTGCACGCGCGCATGCGGCTTGCAGAGATCGTGGCAGCGCGCATCGAGCGAGCAGCACAGCGAGCAGATCGGGCCGGCATAGGCCGGGCAGGACGTGGTGTCTTCCGGCTCGAAATGATGCTCGCAAATGCAGCACTGGATCTGATCGATGTTCTGCCAGCTCTTCTTCGGCTTGCGCGCGATGTAGAATTTTCCGTCGGTGGCCCAGGCGATCAGCGGCGCGGTGACGAAGGCCACCGTCAGTGCAACGAAAGCCGACAGTGCTTTCGCGGTCGGTCCGAAGACGCCGTAAAAGGCGGTGATCGAGACGATGGTCGCGATGGTCATCGCGCCGACGCCGACCGGATTGACGTCGTAGAGATGGGCGCGCTTGAATTCCATCTGCTGCGGGCGCAGGCCGAGCGGCTTGTTGACGACGAGGTCGGAGACCAGCGCGCCGACCCAGGCGATCGCGACGTTGGAATAGAGCGCGAGCGTCTGCTCCAGCGCCTTGTAGACGCCGATCTCCATCAATAGCAGCGCGACCAGCACGTTGAACACCAGCCAGACCACGCGGCCGGGATGGCTGTGCGTCAGCCGCGAGAAGAAATTCGACCAGGCGATCGAGCCGGCATAGGCGTTGGTGACGTTGATCTTGAGCTGCGACAGGATGACGAAAGTTCCAGTCAGCGCCAGCGCAAGGTCGGGCTGCGACAGCACGTAACGGAATGCCTCGAGATACATGCTGGCGGGCTCGGCGGCATGCTCGGTCGAAACGCCGTGCCGGAGCGCGAAGAACGCCAGGAACGAGCCCGCCAGCAATTTCAGCGATCCCAGCACGATCCAGCCCGGACCGGCGCTGAGCAGCGCGATCCACCATGCCTTGCGCGAGGTGGTGCGGCGGTCGCGCGGCAGGAAGCGGAGGAAGTCGACCTGCTCGCCGATCTGCGCCACCAGCGAAAACACCACGGAGGCTGCCGCGCCGAACAAGAGCAGATCGAGGTGACCGTCGGGACTGCCGTGTTCGCCGGCGAACTTGGTCCATTCCGCAAAGGAATGCGGATTGGCCCAGGCGATCGCGGCAAAGGGGAGGATGTGCAGCACCACCCAGGCCGGCTGCGTCCACAATTGAAAGCGGCTGATCAGGGTGATGCCATGCGTCACCAGGGGAATGATCACGACCGCGCTGATGAGATAGCCGATCGGTCGCGGGATGCCGAAGCACATCTCCAGCGCCGAGGCGAGGATCACCGCCTCGATCGCGAAGAAGATGAAGGTGAAAGAGGCGTAGATCAGCGAGGTGACGGTCGAGCCGATATAGCCGAAGCCCGCGCCGCGGGTCAGCAGGTCGATGTCGATGCCGCTTTTTGCGGCATGATAGGCAATCGGTAGGCCGCAGCCGAAAATCACGAGGCTGACGACCAGGATCGCGGCGGTGGCGTTGGTGACGCCATAATTGAGCGTAATGGTGCCGCCGATCGCTTCCAGGGCCAGGAAGGAAATGGCGCCGAGGGCGGTATTGGCGACACGTGCGGCGGACCAGCGTCGCGCGCTCTTGGCGGTGAAGCGCAGCGCATAATCTTCCAGCGTCTGGTTGGCAACCCACTGATTATACTGGCGCCTGACGCGGTCTATCCGCTGCCGCCCTGCCACGATCCGCTAACTCCCGACCAGGTCCATTCCGAAAGGACTCGCAAGACCCGGGCCAAGCCTACGTCGCTATTTTGCGGTGCAATATACGCGATCTTGCGTATCTGTGCACTGCACAAATTTAGGCAGCATCGCCTGACCAAAGCGTGTCCTTGAAAAAGCAAAAGCAGATGGGGTGCTCATGTCAGACGAAACCAAACGGGGCCTGAAATCGCCGCTTCGGCGCAAACTTCTGATGGGAATGGCGGCGATGCCGGCCATTTCGCTGCTGCCGCGATCGGCCTTCGCCGATACGCCCGCCACGTCCGTGGTCAACACCACCGGCCTTGCGGTCACCGACACCGAAGTGACGGTCGGCATTCTTCACTCTGCCACCGGCACCATGGCGATTTCGGAAACCGGATCGATCGAAGCCGAAAAGCTCGCCATCGAGCAGATCAATGCCGCCGGCGGCGTGCTCGGCCGCAAGATCAAATTCATTCAGGAAGACGGCGCCAGCGACTGGCCGACCTTCGCCGAAAAAGCCAAGAAGCTTCTCGTCAACGACAAGGTCGCCTCGATCATGGGCTGCTGGACCTCGGCCTCGCGCAAGGCCGTGTTGCCGGTCGTCGAACAATATAACGGCATGCTCTATTACCCGACCTTCTACGAAGGCCTCGAGCAGTCCAAGAACGTCATCTACACCGGCCAGGAAGCCACCCAGCAGATTCTGGCAGGCCTCAACTGGATCGCTAAAGAGAAGAACGCGAAGACCTTCTATTTTATCGGTTCGGACTACATCTGGCCGCGCACCTCGAACAAGATCGCCCGCAAGCATGTCGAGAACGTGCTGAAGGGCAAGGTCGTCGGCGAGGAGTATTACCCGCTCGGCAACACCCAGTTCAATTCGGTCATTAACAAGATCAAGCTGACCAAGCCCGACGTGATCTTCACCGACGTCGTCGGCGGTTCGAACGTCGCGTTCTACAAGCAGCTCAAGGCGGCCGGCATCGATTTGTCGAAGCAGGCATTGCTCACGATCTCGGTGACCGAAGATGAAATCGACGGCATCGGCGGCGAGAATATCGCGGGCGCCTATGCCTGCATGAAGTACTTCCAGTCGCTCGACAACCCCAACAACAAGGCTTTCGTGCCGGCCTTCAAGAAGATGTGGGGCGAGAAGACCGTGATCGGCGACGTGACGCAGGCCGCCTATCTCGGCCCGTGGCTCTGGAAGCTGACGGTCGAAAAGGCCGGCAGTTTCGACGTCGACAAGATCGCGGCCGCTTCGCCGGGCGTCGAGTTCAAGGGCGCGCCGGAAGGATACGTCCGTATCCACGAAAACCATCATCTGTGGTCGAAAACGCGCGTCGGTCGCGCCAAGCTCGATGGCCAGTTCGAACTGATCTACGAGACCGCCGATCTCGTCGAGCCGGATCCGTTCCCGAAGGGTTATCAGTAAGGGTGGCCGGTGGGTGACGTCGTTCCTGACGCGGCGTCTTCCATCTCAAGCCCTGCGGCGTGGACCACCGGTCCACGCCTCCCTCTGATCGTGCGCTCTCTCGCGAACTGCGTTCGCGAGTCCAGAACCTCTGATGACATGGGACGGCATAGATGTTCGGCGACTACTCGATTGGCGATCTCGGCAGCATTCTCGTCATGCAGGGCTTCGCGGGCCTGATCCTGTTTTCGGTCTACGTGCTGATGGCGCTCGGTCTGGCGATCATCTTCGGGCAGATGGGCGTCATCAACATGGCGCACGGCGAATTCATGATCCTCGGTGCTTACGTCACCTGGATGACCGCCAGCTTCGTGGAAGCCTACGTACCGAGCATCTTTGGCGGATACTTCTTCATCGCCATGATACTTGCCTTCTTCGCGTCGGGTGCGCTCGGAATGCTGGTGGAATGGGCGCTGATACGTCATCTCTACAAGCGGCCGCTCGATACGCTGCTTGCGACCTGGGGTCTTAGCCTTATTCTTCAGCAGGCATACCGCTCGATCTTCGGCGCCCGCGAGGTCGGCGTCGAGCTGCCGCCGTGGATGCTCGGCTCGCTGCATGTCACCGATAGCATCGAGGTGCCGATCAACGGCATCTTCGTGATGGCGCTGACCATCCTGATCACGATCGCGGTCGCCTACGTCATGTACATATCGCGCTGGGGCCGCCAGGTGCGCGCGGTGGTGCAGAACCGCGTGATGGCCGGCGCCGTCGGCATCAATACCGAAAAGGTCGATCGTTACACGTTTGGGCTCGGATGCGGCATCGCCGGCATCGCCGGAAGCGCCTTCACGATGATCGGCTCGACCGGGCCGACTTCCGGACAGCTCTACATCGTCGACACCTTCCTCGTCGTCGTATTCGGCGGCGCCGCCAGCCTGCTCGGCACCATCGCATCAGCCTTCAGCATCTCGCAAACGCAATCGACGCTCGAATTCTTCATGTCGGGCTCGATGGCCAAGGTTCTCACGCTGCTCGCCATCGTCGCCATCCTGATGATGCGGCCGCAGGGACTGTTCGCTCTCAAGGTGCGGAAATAAAAACAAGAAGGCTTGGGTCATGATCATCAACTCGCGCTTTTTCAATCGAACCGAACTGATCGGTTTTGTGACGCTGGCACTGCTGCTATTTGTCATCTTGCCGCTGTCGCTCGATATCTTTCGCCTCAACCTTGTCGCGAAGTACCTGACTTACGCCTTCGTCGCGATCGGACTCGTGATCTGCTGGGGGTACGGCGGGATCCTGAGCCTGGGGCAGGGTGTGTTCTTCGGCCTCGGCGGCTACTGCATGGCGATGTTCCTCAAGCTCGAAGCATCGAGTGTCGAGAACACCAAAATCCAGTCGACACCGGGTATCCCGGATTTCATGGACTGGAATCAGATCACCGAGCTGCCGTTCTTCTGGAAACCATTCCACAGCTTCCCAGTAACGCTGGCGGCGATCATTCTCGTGCCGGCGTTCTTCGCCTTCATTATCGGATCGGCGATGTTCAAGCGCCGTGTCGGCGGCGTTTACTTTGCGATCATCACGCAGGCGATCGCGGCCATTCTGACGATTCTGATCGTCGGTCAGCAGGGATATACCGGCGGCATCAACGGTATTACCGATCTGCGGACGCTGAACGGATGGGACATCCGCCCCGATCACGCCAAGTACGTTCTGTATTTCGTCGAAGTGGTTCTGCTGTTTGGCTGCATCATCACCGCGCAGTTCATTCGTCTCACCAAGCTCGGCCGCATCCTCGTCGCCATGCGTGAACAGGAAGACCGCGTTCGCTTCTCCGGCTACAGCGTCGCCAACTTCAAGATCTTCGCCTTCTGCGCAGCGGCTGTGTTCGCTGCCATCGGTGGCGCGCTGTTCACTCTTGAGGTCGGTTTCATGTCGCCGTCCTTCGTCGGCATCGTGCCGTCGATCGAAATGGTCATCTACACGGCATTCGGCGGTCGCATGTCGATTTTCGGGGCGGTATACGGTTCGCTCGCGGTGAATTTCGCCAAGACCGCGCTGTCCGAATCCTTCCCCCAGCTCTGGTTGTTCGGCTTGGGTGCCCTGTTCATCGCGGTGGTGCTGGCGTTCCCCAATGGCCTCTCCGGAATCTGGGTTGATTACGTCCAGCCGCGCATCGACCGCCTGCTGTCTTCGCGGAAGAAGCCGGGCCTTGAGTTGCCCGACAACTCGGTCGCCAACGGCGCGCCTGCAGAGTGAGGAGATCATCGTGAAAATCGGACATCAGCCGAAGGAATTCCTGCTCGCGGTCGAAGCTCTCACGGTCTCTTTCGACGGCTTCAAGGCGGTGAACAATCTGTCCTTCTACGTCGAGGAGAACGAGATCCGCGTCATCATCGGGCCGAACGGCGCCGGCAAGACGACCGTTCTCGATCTGATCTGCGGCAAGACGAAAGCTACGTCCGGTTCGATCCAGTTTCGCGGCAAGGAACTGACGAAGCTGAAAGAGAACCAGATTGTGCAGACCGGCGTAGGACGCAAGTTCCAGACGCCATCGGTCTTCGAAGATCTTACTGTTTTCGAAAATCTCGAGATTTCCTATCCGCGCGGCCGCTCCGTGTTCGGCTCCCTGATGTTCCAGCGCGACGCGGCGGTGAAGGAGCGGGTCGAGGAAGTCGCTGACATGATCTTCCTGAAAGACAAGCTCAACACCTATGCCGATCAGCTCAGCCACGGCCAGAAACAGTGGCTCGAGATCGGCATGCTGCTGATCCAGGACCCGGATCTCCTGATGCTCGACGAGCCGGTCGCCGGCATGAGCGTCAGCGAGCGGGCCAAGACGGCCGAACTGCTCAACCGCATCATCAAGGATCGTTCGGTGCTGGTGATCGAGCATGACATGAAATTCGTCGAGGACATCGCCCACAAGGTCACGGTGCTGCACCAGGGCCAGATCCTGTCCGAGGGCACCATGGACAGGGTCAAGAACGATCCGAAAGTCATCGAAGTCTATCTGGGGCACTGAACGATGATGAGGGCGGATCGAATTGACACGGCTGGCGGCGTTTCACCTCTCCCGGAGGGAGAGGTCGATTTGCGTAGCAAATCGGGTGAGGGATTGCCGTCCCTCTTGAGAGCCGCGGCCCCTCGCCCGGCACTGTGCGCCGACCTCTCCCCAACGGGGAGAGGTGTACCGAACTCGTGGATGGGCTGATTCCCGAATCGAGGAGACACAAATGCTCGCTATCTCCGATCTCCATGTTGCCTACGGCCAGAGCGAGGTGCTGCACGGCCTCAACGTCTCCGTCGCGCCGAACGAGATCGTAGCGATCATGGGCCGCAACGGTATGGGCAAGACCACGCTGATGAAGTCCTTGATGGGAATTCTTCCGACCAAAAGCGGCTCGGTGACCATGGACGGCGCGGAGCTTGGGGGTCTGCCGAGCTACGATCGCGTGGCAAAGGGGCTCGCTTATGTGCCGCAAGGTCGCATGATTTTCTCGACCATGACGGTGAAGGAAAATATCGAGACCGGCCTCGTCGTGGCCGGCGAGAGCGAGGTTCCCGGCAGCATCTACGAGCTGTTTCCCGTGCTGCTGGAGATGAAGAACCGGCGCGGGGGCAATCTGTCCGGCGGCCAGCAGCAGCAACTCGCGATCGCACGCGCGCTCGCCACCAAGCCCAAGGTACTGCTGTTGGATGAGCCGACCGAAGGCATCCAGCCATCGATCATCAAGGACATGGCGCGCACCTTGAAGCGCATCCGCGACGAGCGCGGACTTTCGATCGTCGTCTCCGAGCAGGTTCTGAGCTTCGCGCTCGATATCGCCGACCGCGTGCTGGTGATCGAGAACGGCGAAATCGTCCGCGACGACCGGCGCGCCGACGTCGATGCCGATCAGGTCTCCAAATACTTATCCGTTTAATCGCCACATGGTTCAGTCAACAGGGGAGCGTTGAAATGCCTGAAACACTCATCAAGGTCGATCTTACGAAGTCCGCTTATGAAAATGACAAGGTTCATAATCGCTGGCATCCGGATATTCCGATCGTGGCATGGGTCAATCCGGGCGACGATTTCATCATCGAGACCTATGACTGGACCGGCGGCTTCATCAAGAACAACGATTCCGCCGATGACGTGCGCGATATCGATTTGTCGATCGTGCACTTTCTCTCGGGTCCGATCGGCGTCAAGGGTGCCGAGCCCGGCGATCTCCTGGTGGTCGATCTGCTCGACGTCGGTCCGCTGAAGGAGAGCCTCTGGGGCTTCAATGGCTTTTTCTCCAAGAAGAACGGCGGCGGCTTCCTGACGGATCATTTCCCGCTGGCGCAGAAATCAATCTGGGACATCAAGGGCCTCTATACCTCGTCGCGGCATGTGCCCGGCGTGAACTTCGCGGGCCTTATCCATCCCGGCCTGATCGGCTGTCTGCCCGATCCGAAGCTGCTGGCAAAATGGAATGAGCGCGAGACGGCGTTGATTGCGACCAATCCGACCCGCGTGCCCGGACTTGCCAATCCGCCGTTCGCCGCAACGGCTCATGCCGGTCAGGCCAAGGGCGAGGCGAAGGCGAAGGTCGGCGCCGAAGGCGCCCGCACCGTGCCGCCGCGCGAGCATGGCGGCAATTGCGACATCAAGGACCTGTCGCGCGGTTCGAAGATCTATTTCCCGGTCTACGTGCCGGGCGGCGGTCTCTCGATGGGCGACCTGCACTTCAGCCAGGGCGACGGCGAAATCACCTTCTGCGGCGCCATCGAAATGGCCGGATGGCTGCATCTGAAAGTCGATGTCATCAAGGACGGCGTGGCCAAATACGGGATCAAGAATCCCGTCTTCAAGCCGTCGCCGATCACGCCGAACTACAATGACTATCTGATTTTCGAAGGCATCTCGGTCGACGAGCAGGGCAAGCAGCATTACCTCGATGTGCATATCGCCTATCGCCAGGCCTGCCTCAATGCGATCGAGTACCTCAAGAAGTTCGGCTACTCCGGCGCGCAGGCCTATTCGATCCTCGGCACCGCGCCGTGTCAGGGCCACATCTCCGGCGTGGTCGACGTGCCCAACGCCTGCGCCACGCTGTGGTTGCCGACCGAAATCTTCGACTTCGACATCATGCCGTCGTCGGCCGGACCGACCAAATACATCACGGGCGACATCCAGATGCCGCTCTCTCCGGACAAATAGGTCTCCCTGCGCGACGGGATGCGGGACGGTTTCTGGTTGCTGTCCCGCATCCGCCGCCGTCAGAAATGTCAGCGCGAGGAGAGTGAAATGCCGGTTTACGATTATCTTTGCGGCGATTGCGGTCCGTTCACGGACATGCGGCCGATGTCCGAATGCGACGAGCCGGGCGATTGCCCCAAATGCGCTGGCACCGCGCCGCGCGCGATTTTGAGAGCGCCGAATTTCTTCTGCATGCCGTCGGAACGGCGAAAGGCGCACGCTACCAATGAACGCAGCGCCAATGCGCCGAAGACGCTCGATCAGTACAAGGCCTCTCACGGGCCAGGATGCGGCTGCTGTTCAGGCAAGCCTTCGCGTCTTGTGAACAAAACCAAAAGCGGTGCGAAGAGCTTCCCGACCGCACGTCCCTGGATGATCAGTCATTGATCGACGACTAACCCAAACAGAAGGCAATCCCGATGCTTCACGGTGATATTTCCAGCAGCAACGACACGGTCGGCGTTGCGGTCGTCAATTACAAGATGCCGCGGTTGCACACCAAGGCGGAGGTGCTCGATAACGCCCGCAAGATCGCCGACATGCTTGTGGGCATGAAGGCCGGGTTGCCCGGCATGGATCTCGTGATCTTCCCTGAATATTCGACCCAGGGCATCATGTACGACTCGAAGGAGATGTACGAGACAGCGTCGGCGATCCCCGGTCCTGAGACGGAGATTTTTGCCGAAGCTTGCCGCAAGGCCAAGGTCTGGGGCGTATTCTCGCTTACCGGCGAACGACATGAGCAGCACCCGAACAAGGCGCCGTACAACACCCTGATCCTGATGAATGACAAGGGCGAGATCGTTCAGAAATATCGCAAGATCATGCCGTGGGTGCCGATCGAAGGCTGGTATCCCGGCAACTGCACCTACGTCTCCGATGGCCCGAAAGGCATGAAGATCAGCCTGATCATTTGCGACGACGGGAATTTTCCGGAGATCTGGCGCGATTGCGCGATGAAGGGCGCGGAGTTGATCGTGCGCTGTCAGGGTTACATGTATCCGGCCAAAGAGCAGCAGGTCCTCATCTCCAAGGCGATGGCTTGGGCGAACAATGTTTATGTCGCAGTCGCCAATGCCGCAGGCTTTGACGGCGTTTATTCCTATTTCGGTCACTCGGCGATCATCGGCTTTGACGGCCGCACGTTGGGTGAGTGCGGGGAGGAAGACTACGGTATCCAGTACGCCCAGCTCTCGAAAAGTTTGATCCGAGACGCGCGCCGCAACGGCCAGTCGCAAAACCATCTCTACAAGCTGGTTCATCGCGGCTATACCGGCATGATCAATTCCGGCGAAAGCCCGCGCGGGGTCGCGGCCTGTCCATACGATTTCTACAAGAACTGGATTGCGGACCCCGAAGGCACGCGCGAAATGGTCGAGGCGATGACCCGTTCGACCGCAGGAACCGAGGAATGCCCAATCGAGGGCATCCCGAACAAGGTGCCGGCGAGCAACTACTAGGGTGTCGGTGACTGAGCGGCGACCCTCTGAACCTCAGCCTCGCCGCCCACGGACCCGCGGGGTGTCGATGGCTGCCGCGCCGCTGCGGCAGACTGCGCCGTGGTTGCATCACTCGCTCCGCTTACAAGAGATTATTGTCCTGCTTGCATGTCGCGCCGCCGCCGTCGGCCGCGCTAGCCTAAGCGAAATTGCCGCAAGGTTAACGAGCGGAAAATAGGGCTTAACCCTGCCTCCCGCCTCATCTTTTTCAGTTCCTGCTCCGCGCTTTTGCGGGGAATCGCGTGCTTGCTGGAAAGGACGCGCATAGGTAGAGTGCGTTGCAACGTTAATTTTCCGTAAATGGACCAGGTAAAATGACCGCAGTTCCGAGCGTTGAGTCCGAGGAAAGTGCCGTGAAGCTGCCGCCCGGTACCATCGTCGGCGGCCCGGTGGTCGAGGCCAAGCTGCGCGAATCCTACGCGGTGTTCGGCATTCTCTACGGCGGCTCGGTCGCCGCCGTGCTCTGGACCATCATGCAAGGCATCGGCTGGACGGAGATTGCGGTCTTCGTCGGCATGTTCTGGCTGACCATGTTCGGCATGGGCGCCGGCATGCATCGCCTGTTCGTGCATCGGAGTTTTCGCTGCGGCCCGGTGATGCGGGCGTTCTTCGCGGCGATCGCCACGATGTCGGTGCAGGGCTCGGTCCTCAAGTGGGTGTCCAACCATCGCCGCCACCATCTCTATGCCGACCAGCCCGGCGACGTGCACAGCCCGTTCTATGACGGCCGCGGCAACCGCTATCTCTCTTTCGTCAAGGGCATGTTGCACGCGCAAGGCTCGTGGGTGTTCGACGATGTCGCGACCGACGGCGAATACTACGCCAAGGATATTCTGGCCGACCCGATCGCGATGTTCTTCGTGAGAACGCGCTGGGTCTGGTACGGCCTGTCGGCGGTGTTCATTCCGGGCGCCATCGGCTACGCGGTCGGCGGCTTCCACACCATGATGGGCTGTGTGCTGTTCTCCGGCCTGTTGCGTGCCTACCTGATGGTGCTCGCCACCTCGCTGGTCAACTCGTTCTGCCACAGCGACGGCCGCTACGGTTACCGCCGCTTCGAGCTCAACGACGGCACCACCAACGAGCTCTTCATCTCGATGCTCACGCTCGGCGAAGGCCTGCACAACAACCATCACCGGTTTCCGCGCGACGCCTATATTTCGCACGCCTGGTACGAAATCGACATCAACGGCCTGATCATTCTCGGCCTCGAGAAGATCGGGCTGGTGCAGGACGTGTTCGACGGCGGCCGCGCATCGGCGGTCTCGACCGGCCAGGCTTCGGAAGCCGTTTGAATACGGCTCCGCTGGTATTGAGAAGTCGGAACTCCTTTCTGAGTGAAAGCGGCCAAGGCTTGCCATAGATCCGGGGATGGCGGAGCCGCAGCGCCAAGCCTATGATGGATCTCGCGGGACACGCATCGATCTCGGCCGCGGTAAGCGCGTGAAAATGCCGACGGTTGAAGCTCAGTGATCCACGCGAAGGATGCATTATCCAGGGAGGATCCGATGTATGCCGCGATCCGACACAGCAAAGCCAAAAGCGGAATGGCGGAGGAACTCGCC